>JAHJKD010000020.1 GCA_018822435.1 Patescibacteria group bacterium | reverse complement strand
TTATATTAAATATATAATTATTTAGACTTCTGCCCGCCTTCGCCAAGGCTACGGCGGGTAAAATTTTTTATGCCAAACAAAAAAGTATTCAGCCAACGTGTGCAAGGATTAGCTCAGGAAATGCCTGAAGCTGATAATTTCTTTGCCACCCAAGAAAATGTATCTCCCCAAGCCCAACCACAGCAAGCTCAGGAAACAGAAGAATGGTTCTCTGATGAAGACACTGATGCTTATGAAGGCCAGCTGGCAGTTGATGTATATCAAGACGATAAAAATATATACGTAAAAACCTCCATTGCCGGTATTAAACCAGATGATTTAGAAGTACATCTTAATAATGACATGCTGACAATCCGCGGAAAAAGAGAAATGCAGGAAGAAATTAGTGATGACCAATTTTTTATCAGAGAATGCTTTTGGGGAGGATTTTCCCGCTCCATTATCCTGCCAGTTGATGTTAAGCAAGATGCGGTAAATGCTTCAATTGAAAATGGCGTACTGACAGTAAGTTTGCCCAAATCGAAACGACCTCGAAATACAAGAATTAAAGTGACAGAAGGAAAATAATGTCCAATATAATTAATGCGAAAATCTTGGAGGTTCAGGAGGATGAACTGCTCCTTGAGCTACCCAGCGGCCAGACTATGTCCTGGCCTAATGACAGCCAGGAACTTGATTATTCGGAAGGTGATAATATTAAGCTTTCTATTAATTCGGAAAAGGACTTAATTAACCAGATACTAAAAGGATAATATGCCGGAACACGAAAACACGAAAAAATCGAAAAGCGCGAAGCACGAAAAGTCGAAGGACACGAAGAAGAAAGTAGAGGAAAAATGTCCTCCGACAAGAAATAAGCCTTTAATTATTGGCGCTTCGATCGCGATCGGATTATTGCTCCTGGTGGGAGCTTATTTTATCTTTACTTATATTTATCAGGATAAAATTTTTCCGGGTGTAAAACTTGAAGAAGTCTCTGTTTCCGGCATGACGGAAAAAGAAGTAGAAACCCTGATAGATAATTACAGCCAGGCTTTAAGTGAAGACGGCCTTGATTTTACTTATGAAGACACGACTTATAATCTGAAGCCGGATGTTTTTTCCGTGGAAAACCCAGAAATATCTTATGAAGTAATTTCTCTTGATTCCCAGGATACAGCCAAAAATATTTTTGATTATGGCCGCAACGGAAATTTCTGGCAGAATTTAGGCCAGCAATTAAAAGCTTTGTTTGCCGGCAAAAGCATTGCCCTTGAATATATTGTTCTTGATCAGGAAGTAACTGATAATTTGAATAATGAATTTAATCATTATGAAACGCCGGCCCAAAACGCGACTCTTTCTTTCGATGAATTTGGAGAGATAGTGGTGACAGAAGAAGAATCAGGTGAAGTTTTTGATTTTGCCGATATTTTAAATCAATTAAAAAACCGGATCGCTTCTCTTTCTAATGAAACAATCGCTTTACGGTTGGTTGAAGAAATTCCCATAATTAAAAAGTCTGAAGCGGAGCCACTAATTGCAAAAACAGAAGAAGTTATTGCCGCTGCGCCCTATACTCTGACCTATAATGAAAATGTTTGGGATATCCAAGAAAGCGATGTAAAACAATTTTTAGAATTTGCCCCAGACGGCGTGGAATTTAATCAAGATAAAATGTCAGCTTTCCTGACTAACCTGGGCAATCTTATCAACCAGGATGTAAAAGAAGGAAAATACCAAATCGTGGTAGACAGTGGCTCACAAGCCGTGGGCCTGGATGAGATTCAGGAACCAGAAAACGGCCAGGCTTTAGACTGGAGCGGAACTGTTGCCCAAATGAATAATGAATTAATTGCCAATAAAGGTTCGGAAGCTGGGTTGGTGGTAGAAACGACCTATCCGGTTGTCAGCTCCGATAATCTAGAAGAGATCGGCATTACAGACTTGCTGGGCACAGGCACAACTAATATGTCTGGCTCCCCTTCAAATAGAATAGTGAATATTACTAAGGGGGCTGACATGCTACATGGATTATTAATCCCTCCGGGTGAACAGTTCTCCCTGATAACTGCCTTGGGAAAAATTGACGGTGAGCACGGCTGGCTGCCAGAATTGGTTATTAAAGAAAATAAGACTATTCCAGAATACGGCGGCGGGCTCTGCCAGATCGGGACGACCAGTTTCCGCATGGCTATGAATTCTGGTCTGCCGATAATTGAAAGACGCAATCATTCTTATGTGGTTTCATATTATAATTACATGGGCAAGCCGGGCGTGGATGCAACTATTTATGACCCTAAGCCTGACTTTATTTTTAAAAACGACACCGGCAACTGGATGCTGATCCAGACACATATTAGCGGCAATGATATTTATTTTGATATGTGGGGAACATCAGACGGCCGGGAAGGCTCTTTTACTGAACCAGAAAATTTTGATTTTGTATCTGCCCCGCCGACTTTAGAAATTGAAACTGACGCCCTTTCACCAGGTGCAAGAAATTGTACAGAAAAAGCGCATAATGGTGTAAGTGCAAAATTTGATTATATAATCAAATGGCCAGACGGCAGTGAAGATGTGGAAACCTTTTATTCTAAGTACAAAGCCCTGCCAGCAGTTTGCGAGGTAGGCAAAGCTGAAGAGCCCGCCCCTGAGGAAGCCTCTCCGGAAGAAGCGGTTGAACCAACACCAGCACCTGAAGAAGAAATCCCAGATAACGCTGATAAGAAAAAAAAGAAAAAGGATTAGAGAAAGCGGATTTCACAAATCCGCCATATAGACCGGATAACAATACAGGCGGACATGTGCTGTCCGCTTTCAAATTCGAAAACAATAAAAAAATCCTGCCAGATTACTGCAGACAAGAGATTTTTTTAAAGGGAGTGGCGGAGCCGGAGCCCTGCAAATCCTTTAGAAAAAATCCCATGCTTGTCGTGTCTGCAGTAACCTAACAGGATACAAACTAAACGCCCGACCCTTCTTGATCGGGACTGAGCATACTATCATGTATAAGCAAACTTGTCAAGCATAAACAGGGAAAAACCCTTAATATTGCTAAAAACAGGGTTATTTGGTACTATTATTAAACGCTTAAATAATTAAACACAAAATAAATGAACCCGCAACAAATCTACGAATTAGGCATTAAAATGGCCATGAAAGCTGACCTGAGAGGCGAAGCGACTGTAAAAAAAAGGTTATTAAAAGCAAAAGAGAAATTAGATAACTTAAAAGGGCCGGAAAAAAAAGCCTTTGATAATGAAACTCTGATTAATCCATATGCTGACTCCCGTTTATATGCAAAGGACCTGAAAAAGCCAATAAAGAAGGTAATGGCTGGAATTGACATGGAAGAACCAGAAGTGATGCTGGCTTCACAGGCCGGTGATATTGATATGGTCATTGCCCATCATCCCCAGGGCCATGGACTAGCTGGGCTGCATGAAGTTATGGATTTACAAGCAGAAATCTTGGCCAAAGAAGGCATTCCTATTAATGTGGCCCAGAATGTGATCAAACCTAGAATTGCAGAAGTCAGCCGCTCTGTGGCTGCAGCCAACCACTTCCGGACAATTAATATGGCCGAATATCTAAACATGCCGTTTTTATGCGCCCATACTTTTTGCGATAACTTGGTAACAAAGCATGTAAATGATTTAGTGATAAAAAACAGGAAAAAATTAGACACCGTCGGCGAACTTCTGGAATTCCTGAAAGAGATTCCGGAATACGCCGAAGCAATCGGGCAAAAAGCCGGACCGCAAATATTTGTCGGCTCCCCGGATAACTTCACTGGTAAAATTGTCATTTCTGAAATGACCGGTGGCACAAATGGATCAAAAGACATTTATGAAAAAATGGCTCAGGCCGGCATTGGCACGGTCGTGGGCATGCATATGAGCGAAGAATGGAAAAAGGAAGCAGAAAAAAATCATATAAATGTAATCATCGCCGGGCATATTGCCTCAGATTCAATTGGCATGAACTTATTTTTAGATGAATTAGAAAAAAATGGCATAGAAGTTGTGCCTATGTCCGGATTGATCCGTTATAAAAGATTTAAACCAAGAGCGAAGAAAAAATAATGGAAGAAGACCGGGTAATTACCCCTGCCCAAAAAGACGAAGACAAAACACTGGACTCAACTTTAAGGCCAGCTAAGCTTGATGATTTTATCGGCCAGAGCCGGATTAAAGATAATCTTAATATCTTTATGGAAGCGGCCACGAAAAGGAAAGAGCCGATTGAACATGTGCTTCTCCATGGCGGGCCGGGACTTGGAAAAACGACTCTGGCTTATATTATTGCCAAGGAAATGACGGCTAATATCAGAATTACATCCGGGCCAGCCATTGAGAAAGCCGGCGACCTGGCAGCTATTCTCACAAACTTGAGTGAAGGCGATGTATTATTTATTGATGAAATACATCGGCTTAATAAAACTATAGAAGAAATCCTCTACCCAGCCATGGAAGACTATGCTTTGGATATAATCGTGGGTAAAGGCCCGGGCGCCAGAACGCTCAGATTAGATCTGCCCAAGTTTACAATCATCGGCGCAACCACAAGAATGAGCCTGATCTCCTCTCCCCTGCGAGACAGATTTGGCGTCCACTTCAAGCTTAATTATTATGAAACAGAAGAAATTGAAGAAATTATTAATCGCTCTTCTAAAATATTAGCAACCCAAATAGACGACGAGGCGGCTAATAAAATTGCCGGCCGCTCCAGGCAAACTCCGCGCGTGGCCAACAGGTTATTAAAAAGAGTCAGGGATTTTGCCCAGGTAAAAAGCGAAGGCCAAATTACACCAGATATAACAGATGAAGCTCTAAGCATGATGGAAATTGATGAAAGCGGCCTTGACCCGGTAGATAGGAAAATTCTTGAAGCTATTATTGAAAAATTTTCCGGCGGGCCAGTCGGAGTTTCCACCCTGGCGGCTGCGACCGGAGAAGAAGTGGATACGATTGAAGAATTATATGAACCATACTTAATGCAATGCGGTTTATTGAAAAGGACGCCCAGGGGCCGCGTCGCCACAGAAAATGCTTATAAACATTTAAATATTGCAGTGCCGGAGGACTTGCAAAGCAAGCTTTTATGAAAAAAATGTTGGTTCACGTGTGCTGCGGGCCGTGCGGAATCTATCCGTTAAAAACGCTGGAGGAGCAGTTTAATGTGACTGCTTTTTATTTTAATCCCAATATCCACCCAGATGAAGAATACCAAAAACGCTTAAAGGCATTTCAAGATTATTCGGACAAATATAAGATTGATTATATTGTGGGTGATTATAACCCGGATATATATCTGGAAGCAGTGGAAGAGGTAGCAAAAGAAAAAGATAAACGCTGTCCCCTATGTTATGAGCTAAGGTTGGATTATACTGCTCAAGAAGCTAAAAAAAGAGGTTTTGATGCTTTTACTTCCACTCTATTGATTAGCCCGCATCAGGACATAGAAATGGTCAAAGATCTAGGAGACATGATAGCAGGCAAGTACAGGCTTGATTTCTATGATGGCCGGCCAGAAGGAGACAAGAAAAAATTCAAAGGCTTCCGGCCAGGCTTTACTGAAGGCAGGAAAATTGCCAAACAAGAGAAATTATACGAACAAACATATTGCGGTTGTCTATATAGTAAAAGAGGGCTATAATTAGGGCATGAATTTACCGCTTTGGATATTTTTATTAATATATTTGATAGCCCTGGCTGTTTATTTATTTTTTGCATTCTTTAATATTTATCACATGACCCGGTTCGGGTTTTTTGATTTCCTGGGAAAATTTAATACTATTTTATTTATTAGCGTGGTCGTTACTATCCTGACGATCACGATTATTTTAGTTTTCAATACGCCTTGGTTGGACTCAGTGCCGATTACAGGCGGCTTATTAGGAAGTAACGGACCAGAATAATGAAAAGATCCCCACATAAAATTAAGACCATGTTCCCTTCACAAAGGGAGGGAGAAAGAGTCATTATGATGCTAAGACGGCATTGGGTAATTATTTGGCGTTATGTGAGCATGTTGATCCTATTTAATATTATTCCAGTAGCGGTATTTGGATTTTTATTTTTATACCTGGGCTGGACAATAGTTCCTGGTACACCGCTTTATTTGATGTTTGTGTTTGGCACCTCCCTTTATTACCTGGTTATCTGGCTCCATTATTTCCACGAATTTGTTGATTATCATCTGGACATTTGGATCGTGACAGACCAGCGTATAATTAACATTGAACAGATCGGATTATTTAATCGCGTGATATCAGAATTGAATATTCTAAAAGTCCAGGATGTAACTTCAGAATTAAAAGGCAAGGTCCAGACCATGCTTAATTATGGCAGCGTTTACATCCAGACCGCCGGCACGACCCAGCGTTTTCAATTCGAACAGGTAAAAGATCCGGAAGAAGTTGCCCGAATTATTATTCGCGCTCATGATAATGCCATTGCCAAGACCACGCCGGAAGAGATTCAACGCGTACAGCAAGAAAAGGACATGCTTAATAAAACTCCTATCGGTGACAATACACTAAAAGAATATGCCCAAGACGCAAAAGGTAAAAAATTTTGATTTTAATTTACCGCAATCTTTAATAGCGCAAAAGCCGGTCTCCCCTCGAGACCGGTCTCGGTTTTTGGTTTGCCGGAGAGGACCACAGATTACGCAGATTGGGCAGATTTCGCAGATGGGATTGCGGATTACTCATGATTATTTTTATAATTTAGGGGAATATTTAAAAAAGGGTGATGTTTTGGTTTTGAATGATACGAAAGTGATTCCGGCGAGGCTGTATGGAAAAAAAGAAACTGGCGGCCAAATAGAAATCTTTTTATTAGAAAATACAGAAAAAAATATATGGACTTGCATGATCAAGGGCCGGGTAAGAGAAGGAATGATCGTAAACTTAGCCAAAGGATTCCAGGGTGAAGTAAAAGAAAAAAAGGATGATTATTATTTCGTGGAATTTAATAAGAAGAACATTACGAGTATTGGAGAAACGCCCACACCGCCATATATAAAGAAAAAGTCCAGACTAGATAGATATCAAACAGTTTACGCCAAACAAACCGGTTCAGTAGCAGCACCAACGGCCGGACTGCATTTTACTCCCCGACTGATGAAAAAACTGCAACAACAAGGGGTAGAAATATTATATGTGACTTTGCATGTCGGCCTGGGAACATTTGCCCCGATCCGGGTTGAAGATGTGAAGGACATTAAATTACATAAAGAATATTTTTCAGTTAAGAAGTCTGTAATTCAAAAGATTAATAAAGCAAAAAAGGAGAAAAGAAGGATTATTTCTGTAGGTACAACTTCGACCAGGACCTTAGAATCTCTGCCTGTTAAAAACGGAAAAATAGTAGAGAAAGAATATAATAATTTAAGCACTAATATATTTATTTCACCCGGATATAAATTCAAAGTGGTTGACGGACTGATTACTAATTTTCATTTACCAAAATCATCTCTTATAATGCTAGTGGCGGCCTTCTATGGTTTACCGCAAACTAAAAAGGCTTACCAGGAAGCTATTAAGAAAAAATATCGCTTTTACAGTTTTGGGGATGCCATGTTTATTTATTGACTTTATTATATTATTCTTATAGGTTGTAGTTAACAAGCTCCTTCAGGAATGAACCTGAGAGCGTTGTTTTTTCATAAGGAGGATAGTCCGATGCCCACAAAAGGAATGACACCAGGAAGACTGATGAGGAGGGCGGCAGCCAAGGCCCGGAAGACCGGACCGGCGTCCAAAGGCTCGATGAGCTTCAAAGGCCGGCCGACCAGGGCAGTGGCTGAACACCTCAGGCGCCGAAAGCGAAAAGGCGAGGTGAACGGCACAGTGCAGACAAGGAACGGCGTGACCACGGTCAAGGGCACGTTCCAGCCGGATCGCGGCAGGAGCGTGAATACCATAGCCACAGAGATCGCTGCGGGCCAGGGCCAGCCCGTAGTCATCAAGGAGAAGAGCAAGCGCCCGCGAGTGGTGACGACCCGCTGCCGGACCTGATCGGGTAATTCCCTGCTTGACAGGGACTGCCAGAGTAGGTGAATCCATGGGGATTTGCCTGCTCTGTTTTTTTACTCCTTAGGATAAGCCCTCTTAATTTTTATATCAGTGTAATAATATTTTAGGATCTCTTTCCAGGTCCAGTTGCGGGTTTCCGCAAAATAGCGGGCGCCTTCGGCAGACATGCCGACGCCATGGCCCCATTTGTCCATACCTTGGCAGCCAGGGTCATTTTTTGATACAAGCCAAGGATAAGAACCGGCCCAAACTTCAGACCAAGCCCGAGTGCGGCCATCAGAACGAGAGAAATAAGGAGCAACGACTATCTCATTGTTGTAAGTTATGACGCGGCCGCGAGTGTCTTTGGCGGCCTGAACCACATTGGGGGCGCGCTCTTCAAAGGAATAGCCGATGTAGACCTGGTCATTGCCAGTCGTGTCCAGCAAATAAGGTTCATCCGCGTGTTTGGTGGGATATAATTTATGATAAGCGGCATAAGTGCGGGCGGCGGTAAGCAAAGATTTTAAATAGGCTTTGTCGTTCTGATTGCCTGATTCCCCGATGCCTCGGATATAGTGTTCCAGAGTGAGGCCGTTGACAACCCAGATCTTATTCGTGGCCGGAGCATAGCGGACTTCCAGCCTTTCGCGGAATTTGTTGTCGTTCAGGGCAGTGTTCCAGGAGGGCCGGTTTTCATAGTTGATTATCTCGCAGACGGCCGTTTTTTTCTTTTTGGGGATGACGCGGAAAAATGATTTTCTGACTTTATGAAAATTACCAACATCCAAGTGGTATTTATTATTGTCGCGATTGTATTTGAGAGTAATGACTTTGCCTTTTTTCACCCATTTTATTACTTTACCATTTTTTTTCACGACCTTGGCGCGGTGGTTGCAAACGATCCTGACGGGGTCTTCAGTGGTATAAAGGCCGGCCCGGATGCGGGGTTGTTTGGAAAACTGGTTGGTCGGCGGCTCAGCGGAAGCAGAGGCGGCAAATAAAAAACTGGCAGCACCAGTAATAAGCCCGGCGGCCAGCATTGAAGAAAATAAATTTCTTTTTTTGTTTTTGTAGTTCATGTTCATATGTAAGTATAGCAAAAAATTGCCTTGAAGTCAATCTCCTTTTCGCATAAATTTCTTTACGCCCAAAGGGGATAGCGGCAGATCAGGTGGGTTAGATCTGCCGATACGACATTACCCTGTCGTATAAAGGGGTTGTGCTACCAGCACCGCTCGCGCAGGGCCTCGTAGAGATGCGCTTTGTCGATGCCCTCGGGCATGAACGGAACGGCGATCTCGATGACGCGGTCGCGGACCTTGGCCGGAGCCGGCCCAATGGCCTGTTCGCAGATAGCGAGGAGCTCGGCTTCCCGGTCCTCCGAGTCCAGGTGGTCCTTGGCGAACTGCTGCCAGAGCGCGGCCACGCGGTCTCCGTCCTGAATCTCGGCGATGGCGCGGCCGAAGTCATTGGGAACGGCGGTGTTGGCCGCGATGGCGGCGAAGTGGTCGTCGGTCCACCCCGAGCTGCCGGCCACCGTGTCGACCGCCCTGTCAATGGCTTCGCAGATGAGCAAGCTTCGCGGTTCGGCCTTGACCAGGGCGACCAGGGCCTCGGGATCGGTCAGGCGGGACATGGCGGTGAAGCGGACCTTCTCGTTGAACTGCATGTTGAGAACAATCTGAGTGAGGAGATCATCATCCTTAATGACTTCCACACCACGCTGGGGGTCGATGTGGTTGGCGAGCATCATCTCCAGGATCCAGTGCTCGTCCTTGATGAACCGGAGGGCCCGGAGGCGGGACTCCTCCTGGACGGCGTTCAGGGCCACGGACTTGAGCGCCTCGTCGTCGTCCTTGATCAGCGCGAGCAACTTGTCGTCACCCCCGCCGGAGCAGAGGTTTTGGGCGAGGGCCAAACCGGCAATGCCACGGCGCTCGATCCCGCCTTCGAACAGGAACTCCTCGACCATGGCCTGTCCGAAGGACACGGTCATGCGGGCGGGCTGGATGGACCTCTCCCGGTGATGGGGGAAGTAGTGCAGACGCAGGATCTGGCCGTTGTCCTCGAGCACGGAGCCGAGGACATGGCGCTGGATCGACCCGGTGGCGATGGTCACCCGGACCACGGTGCCGGGCTCGAAGCTGGCGGACACGACGCCGAGCTGCTCGCGCAAATCCTCGGACATGTCCTGGACGAGCTGAGCAGCCACGGCCTGCTGGGCCGGGCTGAGCGACTCGCACTGGCCGCGGTCGATGCGGACGTGCAAGCCGATGTCGCCGGACCGCAGACTCTTGATGTCGTAGTTGCGGGCCACGGCCTGGCCGGTCTCGGTGACCACGGCCTTGGCCGCAAATACCTGGGAAGACGGATGTCTCCAATAGTTCGATGGCATTTCTGGTTCTCCCTGTTCAGTTCTGAAGTTTAGTGAGCGTCCTCACGATTTTGATTGCAGTACCAACTGTCGGGAAACAGCCGGCAATCTCAGTGCCACTCGGGCAATAAAGAACAGTCCTTTTCGACGTCTCGAAATGGATAATAAAAATTACCAATATTAGCCATGATTGTCAATTAATTATAATTGACATAAAGGCCGGGAAGTGGTAATTTATAAACTGTCTTTTTATGAGTTTAACCCGAAAAATAGCCCATAACACGGCTATACAAGCAATTGGAAAAGGGATCGGACTGGCACTGTCATTGGTGACAGCCGGTTTTGTATTACGGTATCTGGGCCAGACCGGCTATGGCCAGTTTGCCACAGTTATGGCCTTTTTGCAGATATTTGGAATTATTATTGATTTTGGCCTGTATATCATTTTACTCAAGAAAATATCAAAGACTGATGAAAATACGGATAAACTAGTAAATAATATTTTTACTATGCGTTTGGTGTCCGGCTTGATCTTTTTAGGTATTGCACCTGTGATCGGATTATTCATGCCCTACCCGGGAATTGTTAAAGCAGGAATATTTATTGCCACGGGTTTTTATTTGTTCGTTTCCCTTAATCAACTTCTTTCTGCCATATTCCAGAAATACATGGCGACTTATTGGATCGCCTTAGGCGAACTGATTGGCAAAGCGACCACATTAGGCGTGACCCTGACATTTATCTTTATGGGCATGGACCTGAAATATATTATTGCCGCCATGGTGATTGGGTCGGGCCTGAATTTCCTGACAAATTTCATTGGCTCAAGAAAATTCTTCAAAATCAAACTACGCTTTGATTTTTCCCTCTGGAAATCAATTTTAAAAGAGTCGTGGCCGATTGCTTTGTCTATATTTTTTACTCTTGTCTACTTCAAAGGTGACACGCTCATACTTTCGCTGTTTCAACCAGAAAATGAAGTGGGAATTTATAGCGCCCCGTATAAAATATTAGAAGTGATCATCGCTTTTCCAACTATGTTTATTGGTTTGGCCCTGCCCGTCCTGAATAAATCCTGGCTAGAACAAAATATGAAAAAATATAAACAAGTATTGCAAAAAGCTTTTGATTTTTTAGTGATCCTGGCCGTGCCCATGGTAGGCGGAACGGTTGTTTTAGCTGAGCCGATCATGAGACTCCTCGGCGGAGAAGAATTTGTTCCGTCAGCACCAATATTGCAAATTTTAATCTTTGCTACGGCCGCCATTTTCCTGGGCACTTTATTCACTTATTTGGTAGTAACTATGAATAAACAAAAAGTCATGCTTTGGGGTTATTCTGCGGTCGCCCTTGTTTCTCTGGCTTTGTACGTAACATTAATTCCTATTTTTTCATATTGGGCAGCGGCAGCAGTGACTGTGCTGGCAGAAGTGGCGATATTTATAATTGCTTATTCCATTTGCTACAAGACTTCTCATAGAGGCGTAAGCTTGAAAGGATTTTTTAAAGCATTGGTAGCCACATTGGCGATGGTGGCCTTACTAATAGCCGTGCCTGACATTAATTTATTTTTCTCTATTATTTTAGGCGCCTTAGTATATTTTACTGTTCTCTTTTTATTCGGTGGTATTTCCAAAGGGCAAATTAAAGAAGTAATGGCTTTGAAGAGTAAATGAAAATTGTAATAGACCGACAATCTATAAAAGGCAAAAAAACCGGGTATGGGTTTTATCTGGATAATTTACTGAAAGAGCTGGTGCCGCTTGCCCGTGAGCATGAGCTGGTTTATATTGATAAAGTCAAAGAAAACCTCAATACGCCAAAACGAATTTGGTGGGACCAGATTAAGCTGCCTAGAGCAGCGAAAAAAGCTAAAGCTGATCTTTTGTGGGCGCCGTCTTTTTCCTGCCCGATATTTTATCAGGGCAAGAAAATTGTGACGGCGCATGACCTGATCGGCATGATCTTTCCGGAAAATTTTTCCCTGGCTTCAAAATTCTACTGGAAAAAACTGCTGCCCTATTCTTTTACCAGGGCTGACCATGTAATCACTGTTTCAGAAAATTCTAAAAAAGACCTGATGAGATTATTGAATATTCCGGAAGAAAAAATTACAGTCACGCCAGAAGGGTACAGCGACTTCTTAAAGCCTCTGGCCAGAGAAGAAGCTAAGAAGAAGGTGGCGGATGCATTTGATATTCATGAACCATTTATTCTATCTGTCTCAACTATAGAACCGCGAAAAAATTATGCCCGCTTAATAAAAGCCTTTGCCTTTGCCAAACGTAAAGATGAAATCTTGGTGATAGTGGGAAAAAAAGCCTGGGGGTTTGAAGATCTGTTAGAATTAGTGAATAAATATAATCTACAGGGCAGAGTTAAATTTCTTGATTATGTGGCTAATGAAGATCTGAATAATTTATATAATGCCTGCCGGTTTTTTGTTCTGGTTTCCCTTTATGAGGGTTTTGGACTAACCCCTCTAGAAGCGATGGCTTGCGGAGCGCCAGTGCTAGTTTCAAATACTTCCAGCCTTCCAGAAGTTGTGGGAGAGGCGGGCATGCTGGTGGACCCGAAAAATATAGAGAAAATCGGAAATAAAATGAATATACTATTAGAGAATGAAAATCTGATAAACGAAATGAGAGAGAAATCTCTTGCGCAAGCAAAGAAATTTTCCTGGTCTATTACGGCTCAGAAGACTATGGATGTTTTTAATAAAGTATTAAAAAAAGATACATAAATTTTGTAGAGACGCGATTAATCGCGTCTCTACAAAATTTTTCATATGAAGATGCCAAAAATAAACGTGAAACAAATTATTTTATGGGGACTGGCCGGAGCGGCCTGTTTTGCCTTGGCCATGACGCTGGGATGGTTGAGTGCATTTATTAAATGGCAATTAATGGGCCTGATTTTAGCCGGACTGGTAGTAACTTCTTTTATCATCAAGAAACCTTTTTATGGTGTGCTCCTGATAACCTTCTTTCTCCCATTTGAGCGGATCGGTTCAGTCGATATGGGTGGAGTGACAGTCAGGCCAAGCCAGCTCCTGGCGGGCATGACTCTGATTATCTGGGTGATGTCTTCTATAGTTAAACGAAAATTCAAATTTGCGCCTAACCCGATATTCTGGCCTTTAGTAGTTTTTGTATTGATAAATATTTTTGCGCTCTTGAATGCCCCGAATTTAGAACGTTCCGCCATGGTGCTGGCTTTCATGGTCTTTACTATGTCTGTCGCCATTGTCCTGCCAAACCTAATTAAAAATCCTAAACAGCTGCAATGGGTCTTATATACTTTGATGTTTACCTATACATTAGTAACGGCTTTTGGCATATTTCAATTTTTAGGTGACATTGTAGGCTTGCCCCAATCGATTACTGGCTTAAGAGATTTATACACAAAAGACATACTCGGCTTTCCTCGGGTGCAGTCAGTAGCTTTAGAGCCATTGTATTTTGCCAATTTTTTACTGCTTCCCCTGTGTTTAATTTTAGCTGTATTTTTAAATAAGGCAGTTAAAGTGAATTCGTGGATCCTAGGAGGGTTAGTTGCGCTGGGTGGCTTGAATCTGGTGCTGACTGTATCGCGTGGAGCTTATATTGCCTTTGCTGTCTCTTTCTTGATCTTAACAATTTTCTTGTTTAAGAAAATTTTCACTCTAAGAAATATAATATTTTTTATAATAATAGTGTCACTGGTTTCTTTTGGAGCTTATAAATTTTTCTCTTTAGAAGACACGCTGGAAGATTTCATGCAGCATTCGGTCAATCTGTTTGAAGGCGCCTCTTATGATGAAAGAGTAGATACTTTTGAAATTGCGGAGCGGGCCTGGCAGGAACATCCGGTCATTGGGATCGGACCAGGGTCTTTTGGGCCATATGCGGCCAACCATCCTTATGTGACACCAGCTGATGGCTTTAGAATTGTAAATAACGAATATCTGGAACTGCTGGCAGAAAGCGGAATTTTAGGCTTAGCTGTATTTGCTATTATTGTCTTAATTTTAATTATCAGAACATTAAAAGCGATTAAACTAGCAAAGGATAAATTTACTAAAACTATTTTAATCGGCTTACTAGCTGCCTTTATTGGCATCCTGGTGCAATATAATACTTTTTCAGTCTTATATATAATGCATATTTGGTATACAATAGGCTTATTAGTCGTGGTTCAGAATTTAGTTTTGAAAAATGAAAATCGTTGAGAACTTAATTTATCTGATTCTTCTCTTACTGCCGACCTATCTGATCCGGTTTGATATTTTTGGGGTGCCATTCACTCTATTAGAAGCTCTTATATTAATAACATTTGTGGTATGGCTTATTAAAGTAAGAAAATTGCCAGAATTAGGATGGTGGAAATGGCCTTTACTCTTGTTTATTATGGCCGGACTGGTGGGATCAATTTTTTCGCCAGATATTATTGCGGCTATCGGATTATGGAAGGCGTTTTTAATTGAACCGATGATATTGTTTCTAATGATCCTTTCCGTCAAACCCAGATTCAGCAAAATGGTCCTGGCTTTAGCACTCTGTGCATTTTTTATTTCGGGTGTGGCGATCGTTCAATATATTACTGGTTATGGCATCCCGGCTCCCTGGAACGAACCTGGCCCGGAATACCGGGTGACTTCTGTTTTTGATTATCCGAATGCGGTCGGGCTGCTGCTGGCACCGATTGCCACTCTGATTTTGGGATACATTTATTTTGCCCGCGAAAAAAAATACAAATGGCTGTTTTTAATGACCTTTGTTTTATCTATCGGAGCAATGTTATTCGCCCAAGTAGATGGAGCTTATCTGGCTGTGTTGGCGAGCGTTGTCTTTTTTGGATTATTTACCAAGTGGCGATGGTTAGTGATAGGTGCATTTGTAATCGCTATAATTGCCAGCATGTTTATTCCTCAAACCAAAGACATCATTACATTTCAGGATTCTTCAGGTGAAGTCAGGCTGGCTTTATGGGAAGGGACTATTAATATGTTAGCAGCCCAACCGTTTCAGGGGTCCGGACTAGCTGGTTTTCCGGAAACATATGAAGAATATAAATTAAACCGACACGTGGAACTGCTGATGTACCCGCATAATATATTCTTGAATTTCTGGACCCAATTGGGTATTCTAGGGCTACTCTGGTTATTGTGGGTGCTGATCAAAATATTTTATACTGGCTTGAAGCATCAGTCCTGGCGCAATACTATTATTTTAGGCGTGTTTGTAACTATTATTGTTTATGGGCTAGTGGATGTGCCTTATTTTAAAAATGACTTAAGTATACTGTTTTGGAGCTTGCTGGGAATATTTACTGTTTTAAACTCTAAACGGTTCAGGACTTTACAAAAACCTAAAAATACGCTATAATATATAAGTGACGTGCTGATAAAGGCCCTATAATCTTTAGGCCTTTTTTGTACACGAAAACACGAAAGGCGCGAAGTTTTTTAAAAAATGAGAAACAAAAATAAATTAATACTGCTTGTAATTTTTCCCCTGCTATTCGGTCTTTTAGTGGGCATATTAATGTTAGATCCGGTTATTGCCCAGCCAGCTAAAACCAGAGTGGATGAAACAGTTGTTTCTAATTTCGTGGAGCCGAACGATCGTTCGGCTTTTAATGTACCTGAAAATTCCCCCTTAACTATAAAAGAAGGTGATAAAGAATTGGCTTATGAAGGCCTGCCTCAGGATTCAGAAATAAAGTTTAATGCTCTGGGACTTAAATGGGAAGGTGAAATACCAGAAGGGGCATCAGCTGAATTTTATTATAAAGTTGAAAACGGAGACTGGCAGAAACTGGAGATGATGGAAGAAGATATGCATTACTCCAACCTGATGTCCGGTGAAGGCTATAATGCTTCTTTTAAAGTTGTCTTAAAGCGTGATCATGCGGCTGGTTCATCTCCTGTGATCAATAGCGTAAAATTTTATTTCTTAGATACGACTCAAGGCCCGGACGGACAAAATACAGGAAACTTAAGAGGATCACAAACAGTGAGCAATCCATCAGTAATTGAAAGAGAGTCCTGGGGAGCAGACGAGTCTTTTCGATTCTGGTCGCCGGAATATGAGGAACCAAAAAAATTCGTGATTCATCACACCGCCGGCGGAGATGGCGGCGATGACGGAGCCGCCACAGTCAGAGCGATTTATTATTGGCATGCGGTTGTGCTGGGCTGGGGCGATATCGGCTACAACTTTTTAGTTGACGGGCAAGGCAATGTTTACGAAGGGCGTTATGGCGGAAATGGCGTAGTCGGAGCGCACACTTACAACGATATTAAAAATATTAATTATAATGAGGGCACCATCGGTATTTCTGTTATGGGCTGCTATGATACTGACGGATGTTCTGACCCAGATAAATTCACTAAAACTATCAGAGCCTCTCTGACGAGTTTAATTGCCCAGCAAGCCCGGCAACAGCAGATCAAACCCAAAGGTAAATCAACAATTTTTGATGTGAAGACAAAAAATATTGTCGGCCACAGAAAATTAGATGCGACCACTTGCCCGGGAAACCGGATTGTAAGTAAAATGTGGAAAATCAGAAATATCGCCAGGAATAAATACTATAACAACCAATATTTTTGGAGAGGAAAATTTAAAGATTCAACTGTAAGAACGGCTTATCTGACTAGGACGACTGTAGACGTAACAGTTAAATATAAAAATACAGGCATAAGAACGTGGGGAAAAAATAAAACATGGCTGAAGATGTATAACAACAATAAAGATGACAAGGTCTCTGAATTCAGGCATAAAAAATCATGGGGAGACCTGTATGGAAAATTTTATTTTGAGGAAGAGAAAGTAAAACCAGGTGAGACAGCTACTTTTAATTTCAAAATGAGAACACCGAAGAAAGCGGGAGAATATGAAAATGTATTGAAGCTTTTTATAAATAAGAACCGGGTAAAAAAATCGAAAGAAGTTGTAACGACAAGGATTGATCCGGTGCCGAATAAATAATATTATTCTTAAATATTAAAATAAGGGTTTAAAATTTTAAACCCTTATTTTATTTTTTGCTACTTTTTCTTTTTTTTCTTGGCCGGTTTTCTCTTGGCCGGTTTTCGTTTAGTAGTTTTTTTCTTTACTACCTTTTTCTTTTTGACCACTTTCTTTTTAGCCGGTTTTCTCTTAGCCGGCTTCTTTTTAGCTTTTTTCTTGGCTGGCATAATTGTTCACCTCCCTTTCTTTTTTTATATTTTCAAGTTAACTAATGTGCTAGTTAAATTATAGTTCTCCATCAATATTAATGTCAATGAAAAAAGGGGATAAAAATTGACAAAAAATTTATTTTTTTTATAATAAAAAATTGATAGATCCTATAAAACAAAAAAGAGGGATGGTGCTATGGAACGGATACTGGCCTGTTTAATCTTCATCTCGATTGTGGGCTGCAATGGCCCGCACGAGTCCCTGACTTGCCCTGAGGGGGATGTTCGGGATAAATACGAAGATGTCACTGCCAGGACCGATTCCATCCTGGCAGAAATCACCTGTTCCTCGGTCATCACCCCTGATGTCGAGGACAGCCTTCTGGATGCAGAAGATGAACTGATATATCTCAAGGAAGAATTCCAAGAGAACTGTGAACGCCCATGGTTATACAATCGCTGTCCGAAGACGATAGACCGTTATGTCGAACACATAAGAACCTACCGTCTTGGGACTAAAGAAGAATGCCTGCCCTAAAAAAGGGTGGTACGGATCTAAAAGGGGTCGGACTCATGAAGAGAACGACCCCTATTGATATTAAAAAAATTTAATTATGAAAGGACTCTTTCTCCGGCCGAAGCAAGAGAAAGAGGCCCTGATATGGTCAGGCAGGTTTCTGATCCAAGGTGGGACGCCAACACATGTGGCTGAGCCGGCAGTAGACCGTGTTGACCAGGAAGGCAACGCGGGCAGCATACCAGCCGTGCTGTCGGGCAGCGCGCACTGAGCGGCGGGCCATTTGGCGGCGGGAAAAGATGCGGTTGATAGCCCGGTCGTACTGGGCTGTCAGGCGCTCTGGACCGTCGGGATGATGATACACCATATTGGTGATGGTGAAGGCATCCCAGGTCGCGCCCGGAAGGATCTCGTCCTTGTGGGCGCGCCACTCCTTTGTGCCGGGGAAGGGCGTAATCAGAGAAAGCTGGGGCATGTCGATCTCGTCCAGGATGAAACGGACGATCTCCTCGCGGTCGGCATCAGTCTGGCCAGGCAGGCCGAAGACGAAGCAGCCGATAAGAAGAATATGTTGCCGATGGAAGGCCGCGACCGCCTGGCGCACATCGACCTGGGCGTTCTTCTTGCTGGTGGCCGGGTCGAGCCGCAGAGACTCGAAGCCGACGAGCATGCCGTAGCAGCCGGATTCGCGCATGAGCCGGAGCAGGCCTTCGTTGTGGGTGACCTCGGCATGGCACTGGGACATCCATTTGATGCCGACTTGCTTGAGCTCGTGGCAAAGGGCGGCCAAAGCGGCCTCGTCTTCGGCGATGTTGTCGTCGGAGAAGAAGACAGCCTTGGCCCCGTGCGCTTTGAGCCACTGGATGTCACCGATGACATCAGCAATAGGCCGGCGCCGGACCTTGCCTCCGAATACGGCCGTGGCCGAGCAGAAGGAACAGGCGTGCGGACAGCCGCGCGACCACTGCACGTTCGGCCACATCCAGTAGTTATCAAGGCCAGCCAAGTCGTAGCGCGGCATGTTGAGCTGGGAGAGGTCAGGCAGATTACGGGGACCGTGCCTGTACTGGGACTGAAGAGCTCCTTCTTCCAGATCCATGAGAATCTTCTCCCACAGGCCCTCCACTTCACCGATCACGACCGCGTCGGCGTGCTGCTGAGCTTCTTCCAGCATGCCCGAATAGTACAGACCGGCAATGTGGATCCCGCCAAGAATAACGGGCACACCCCAACTGCGAATACAGTCAGCTAGCTCATAAGCTCGGTGGGATGTCGGGGTGAGGCAGGTGATACCGACCACAGTTTGATCGTCTAGAAGATCCCAGGGAACCGGGACCTTGTTCTCATCCACGATGAGAATCTCGATTCCCTCGGGGATAGCGGCGGCCACAGTGACGAGCGTATTACTCATCACGGCGACCTTGTCCATAATCTCGACGGACAGGTCTGACCTGGGTTGGATCAGGATAATTCGCTTGATCTGAGGCATGAGCTTGCGTTCCTTTCTTATTGGTATGGTATATTTTTCCTGGGTTTTTTATCAAAAAACAAGCCTGACTTTTAAAGTCAGGACATAAGTGATTATAATGATTTATCTACTTTTTACAAGTGGAAAAATGTGGACCCGACAGGACTCGAACCTGCCACCTACTGCATGCAAAGCAGTCGCTCTACCAGATGAGCTACGGGCCCTTAAATTCTAATCCCTGATAAAAATGGCATCTAAAAAATTATAGAAGATGCCAGATATCCAGAGAAGGGCAAAAATGATCAAACCAATGCCAAGGAGCTTGTAAAACAAACGGGTGCCTCCTTCAGCACCGAGCTTTTCTTCAGCCCAGGCAATGCGGCCGAATATTCCCATGAACCATTCTGATTTAATAACCAGGACGATTCCCAAGATAATCAAAATTGTGCCAATTATCCATTTTGTCATATGTCCTTCGGCAGGCTCAGGATAAATTATTAGTTCACAGTGAGCTTGTCTACCTGTGGACGATGTAGGACTCGAACCTACGGCCTTCTCGGTGTAAACGAGACGCTCTAGCCAGCTGAGCTAATCGTCCTCCTTCGCCCTCCGGGCTTCGGAGGACACGGTCCTTTTGTACAAGGATCATATCTTTCGATTATTCTGTGCCGAGGAAAGGACTTGAACCTTCACGGCCTTATAAAAGCCACAAGCCCCTCAAGCTTGCGTGTCTACCAATTCCACCACCTCGGCTCTAAGAAAAAAAATTATTTTTCTTTCCTTACTTTTTCTTCCTTCAGTTTCTTATTGTAATCGCGCAGGTAATATAATTTAGACTGGTTAACCTTGGCTTTTTTCAGAATCTCGATCTTCTCAATCATCGGTGAACCAAGCGGAAATATCTTTTCTACGCCAACACCTTCAGATACTTTGCGCAGAGTTACAGTTCTAGTAACAGCAGTTTTACCATTAATGGCTAAAACAATGCCCTCAAAATATTGGGTCCTTTCTTTTTCACCTTCTTTGATACGCTGATAAAGACGGATAGTCATGCCCGGCTTAATTTCAGGCAGCTCTGCCTTTTTTGGCTTATCTTCTTTTTTTGAGGCCTCTTTTTTAATTTCTTTATTTTCCTCCTTGTCCGCCGGAGCCTTGGCGGAGGCGGGTTTTTTTGCTTCTTCAGCCATAATATTATTGAATTTTAGATAAATAAAAACTTGGAAAATCCAAGAGCTATTATAGTATAAATGAAGATTAAAATCTAGTCAAGACTATTTAATAGTGTTTTTAATTCCTTTGGTAATTGGGCAATATAGTGCATTTCATGCTGAAAAAGGTCTTCGAATTCCAATTTATGAGAATGAAGGAAAATGCGATCCAATTCAAGCTCGGCTTTTAATTTTTTGGGACGATAAAGGTTATCGCCGACAACAGGATGACCAATGGCATTGAGATGGACCCGGATCTGATGAGTCCGGCCGGTATGAATAACAACTTTTAACAAGCTAAAATGATCATACTTTTCTATTATTTCATATTCAGTTTTGGCGGGTCGGCCTGAATCATCAGGACGAGCCGCCATTTTACCACTTGTGTCTGAACGGGCGATACTAAAAGTAATTTCATCTTTTGCTTTAGAAGGAACACCATGGACTAAAGCGATATACTCTTTGTAAATTTTTCTCTCTTCAAATTTTTCTTTTAAATCTAAAAAAGCCGGTTGGGTTTTAGTGACAGCCAGTAAACCAGAAACTTCTTTATCTAAGCGATGAACAATACCAGGCCGAAGCGAATCCTCCCCAACTTCAGCTATTTCAGGAAAGCGGGCCAGTAAGCCATTAACAAGTGTATCTGGTTCAGGATGGGACTCTGAGGGATGAATGATTAAGCCAGCGGGTTTATTAATAATTATATAATTATCGTCCTCGCTAATGATTTCAAATTTTACATTTTTATTAGGAGATATGTCTGGTTGACTGGCCTGGACATCAAAATCTTCAAAATTAACATCTAGTTCATCTCCGGCCAGGACTTTATAATGCTTAGTCTGATTTTTTTTATTAACTAAAACTAATCCATCTTGGACAACTTTTTGCAGACGAGTGCGGGAAATATCAGGAAACCGGGCGACTAAAAACTTGTCCAGGCGCTGACCTTGATCTTTGTCAGTTATTTTAATTTTCATTATTTAGGTGTTTTATTTTTTTTTACCTTTTTGTTTACGCTGCCAGGCCAGGAATTCTTTCATCGCTTCTTCTGCGGTGTCAACGACTTTATAAAGTTTCTCGTCGCCGGGAGAAATAGTGCCTTTTTCTTTTAACATGCAATTCCTGACAAAGCTGTCTATGCCTCCCCAGTATTCTTTGCCGACTAAAATAACCGGGGTGGGCGCGATCTTTTTCGTCTGTATTAGCGTTAATATCTCAAACACTTCATCAATAGACCCGAAGCCTCCGGGAAAGGCAAAGAAAGCTACGGCTGGAGCCGTCAGCATCACTTTTCGAGTAAAGAAAAAATGAAAGCCGATGCTACGACGGACATACGGATTAATTCTCTGTTCAAAGGGGAGCTCGATGTTAAGGCCTAGTGATTCACCGCCTGCTTCATAGGCACCCTTATTGCCGGCCTCCATAATACCAGGGCCACCACCGGTCACAACTCCATAACCATTTTTAGCAAGGAGTTTACCAAGCTTATATGCTTCCTGGTAAGAAGGGTCTTCTGGTCGCAGGCGAGCAGAACCAAAAATTGTTACATTATTTTTTAAGCCAGCGAGAAATTCATAACCGTCAACAAACTCTGATATGATTCTAAAGATGCGCCAAGTTGTGACGCCGGCGGTTTCTTTGACTTCGTCGGGAGCAATAACTTCACCGCGAGCCATAGCCAGCTTATGTTGCTCGACATTGGTCATTTTATGGCTACTTTTTTTTGTAGCTCTTTTTTTGGCTGTCTTTTTCTTGGGCATAAAAAAATTTTTATTTTATAGTGGTGGGCGATATCCCTCGATAAACTCGGGATTATAACTGGAATCGACCAGTTATACTTGTTGAAGTATACAAGTTCACACTGAGCTTGTCGAAGTGTGGGCGATACTGGATTCGAACCAGTGACCTCATCGATGTCAACGATGCGCTCTAACCAACTGAGCTAACCGCCCTGGTGGGCATAGATGGATTTGAACCATCGACCCCAGTCTTATAAGGACTGTGCTCTGACCCCTGAGCTATATGCCCGCATTAAATCCCTTCTTTTTGCGGCTTCTTTTTGTTTATCCAAGTGGCAATTCTAGAATCTCTTGGTTCTTTTGTCAAATTATCGAAAAGCATGGTCCAGGCAGTCCATTGGAAAGCTGAAAATATTGATCCAACCAGAACAAATGCGATAGCCATAATAATGCTGGCGATGGTAAGAAACAGAGTAAATGGCGCCCATGACCAGGTAACACTAATATTTAAAATTGAGAAGAATAAATAAGGCGCGAGTAAAAACAATAAGATGGCCAGAGCGGCCAAACTAATGATGATATTGATTACAAATATCACTAGAGCCATTTCTAAAGTAATGAGCCAATTATCAATAAACAGTTTCCAGCCCCGGCCGATGGCTTTAAAAAACTTCTCATCATTTAATACCACGTAGTTAATAGCGTATTTCACTAAAAAGGTAGCTACGATTGAAAGCGGGAATAAGATGATAAATCCAATCACGACATATAAGGTGTTATATCTTTCAGCGCTGGCTCCCAGAATTAAGGCAAGCAGAGGCAAACCGATTACGAGAAAAGCGAAATAGATAGCCCCTTTTAAAATTAGATTAAGACCCAAAACAGAAAATGCTTTTTTCTTCACATGGCTGACACATTCAAGCATTTTGACTTTCTCACCTTTGTAGATCTTATTAGCAGCATAGACAAGTGACGCCTGGGAAATCATAATGAAATAGATTAGAACAAGCAGGGCAACAGCAAATAAAAAGAGAAATAAATAGGCGAACACGCCTTCATTATTAATAAACAATTCCAGTCTATAAAAGATGGATTGGGATCCGTTAGAAAACCAGTAATATGGATTTAAAAAACTGGATCGTTCCAGAAGGTTCTGAGCATTCCGGATATAAAACTCATATTCACCGCCGTTTTCTCCGAGTAGCACAACAAAGAAACCAAAAAACCAGAGAAATTTGTTTTTTTTGACTCCCTGCCAACTGGCAGAAATGATATCCTTATAGAACTTCATAAGTCCTCCTTGGTAAATTTATTTTTTTTCGACTTTTTTCTCAGGTGGCTTGTTAAACATAGCAGCAAATTCTCCCTGTTCGATCGTTTCATTCTTGATCAATCTTTCGGCAATTTTTTCCAGCATCTCTTCATTCTGATTTAATATGTCCTGAGAGTTGTCATAGGCTTTTTTAATAATGCTGGTAATCTCTTCATCGATCTTATTGGCAGTCATGTCAGAGTAGTCCCGCTGTTCACCGATTTCCTTACCTAAGAAAACCAGCTCTTCTTTTTCACCATAAGTGCGCGGACCGAGATTTTCGCTCATGCCGTATTCGGTCACGATCTTGCGGGCCAGGCGAGTAGCTTGGCGAAGATCGTTAGTGGCGCCGGTCGTGAGCTCTTTAAATTTTTTAATTTCCGTGGCATGGCCGGCCAGGAGCACAGCCAGTTCCGCCATGAATTCGGACCGGGAATGAAGATGCTTGTCTCTGATGGGCAGCTTTAATGTAAAACCGGCCGCTTGTCCGCGGGAAACGATAGAAACTTTGCGGACTTGATCAGCGCCCGGGCTCATCCTTGCGACCAAGGCATGGCCAGCTTCATGATAGGCGGTGATCTTCTTTTCTGATGTGGATAAAAGTGCACTTTTTCTTTCCGGACCGAGTAATACTTTTTCAATGCTTTCTAAGCAGTCTATCTGATTAATTTCTTTTTGATTGCGCCGGGCCGCCAGGATGGCCGCTTCGTTAAGCAAGTTAGCCAAATCAGCTCCGGAAAATCCAGGGGTTCGTTCCGCAATATTCTTAAGATCTACGTCTTTGGCAAATGGCTTACCTTTAGAATGAACTTTTAATATTCCTTCTCTGTCTCTAATATCAGGCATGTCCAGGATAACGCGACGGTCAAAACGGCCGGGTCTAAGAAGGGCTGGATCCAGTACGTCAGGCCGGTTTGTAGCAGCAATAACGATCACACCACTATCTGGTTCAAAGCCATCCATTTCTACCAGGATCTGGTTTAGAGTCTGTTCACGCTCATCATGAGAGCCGCCTAGTCCGGCGCCTCTGTGCCTTCCGACTGCATCGATTTCATCAACGAAAATAATGGCTGGAGCGCTTTTTTTGGCTTTCTTGAATAAATCACGAACACGGGACGCACCAACACCAACGAACATTTCCACGAATTCAGAACCAGAAATATGGAAAAAAGGAACGTCAGCTTCACCAGCAACAGCCCGGGCAAGCAAGGTCTTACCGGTGCCGGGAGGGCCGAGCAGCAATACGCCTTTAGGAACTTTTGCGCCAAGAGCAGCAAACTTTTTCGGATGTTTCAAAAACTCAACTATTTCTTTTAATTCTTCTTTGGCTTCTCTTACGCCAGCTACATTCTTAAAGGTGATCTTGTGTTTCTTGTCTTTGGGCTGAGTTTCGCGAGCCTTGGATTGGCCGAACATCATGGCCCGATTATTTGAACCCTGGACCTGGCGCATCATCATCCAGATAATAGCGACAATCAGGACAAAGGGAATAAGGAAAGGGAGCAGGGATGTCATCCAGTAAGCAAGACCGCTTTCACTCTTTACTTTAATATCTAGAGTGGTGAGTTCTTCAGGAGTAACGCCATAATTACCTAAAACAGCACTAATTGATTCAGTGGCTTCTTTTTGTGTGACCACCTGGGAATCGTCTTGATAAATAACTGTGACCTTTTCTGCGCCTTCGACATCAATCGCCTTTACATTGCCTTCTTTTATCTCGGAAACGACCGTACCCATACTGACTTCTTCAGTCTGATCCTGAGTCGTGCTGTATAGGCTTAAAAAGGCTCCGATGATAACTAAGGTTATTACGAAGTATAAGACTGTTTTCCAAATAGTTGGCCTGGGCGGTTTTTTTGCGGCTGGCATATAGTTTTATTTTTTCAATTTTATTATAGGATATTAAGCCCGTTTGGACAACTTTATTCCTTGTCCTCTGGCTTTTCTTCCGCCTTCTCTTCTTTTACATCCTCAACATCTTTATCTATTTTTTCATCAGGCTTTTCTTCAGAATTAGCTTCTTCTTTTTTCTCATCCTTTTTTTCATCAGGCTTATCTTCTGATTCTTCATCTTTCTTCTCTTCCTTCTTGCCCTCCGGAGCCTTGGCAGAGGAGGGTTCTTCCAAAGCTTTCATAGAAAGACCGAGCCTGTGATCATTGGGTTCGATAGTAAGGATCTTGAATTTATAATCCTTGCCGATCTCAACAACTTCTTTAGGGGAGGAGATTTTCTTTGAGGAAAGTTCAGAAATATGAGCGAGGCCATGAATGTCTTTGTCCAGTTCGACGAAAATGCCGAAAGGATTAACTTTAAGGACAGTGCCTTCAACCACATCACCTTCTTTATATTTCTTCACAACGACTTTCCAAGGGTCTTCTTGCAGACGTCTGATAGAAAGAGAAATTTTTGAATTATCAATAGAGATAATTTCCGCTTTAACAACATCGCCGACTTTTATAAAGTCACGCGGGTCGTCAATTCTCTGCCAGGCCAGCTCGGAAATATGAACCAAGCCTTCCAGGCCTTCCCCAAATTCGATGAAGGCGCCAAAATCGACCACGCCCGTAATGCGGCCATCGACTTTATCGCCAACTTTATATTTTGAAATAATTTTCTTATGTTCTTCTTCTTTAGCAGCTTTTTCAGAAACGATCAGTTTGTCTTCAACTTCATCAACATCAATGACGCGAACTTTAAATTTATCAGTAATGTAAGATTGAAGTTTTTCCAGGATCTTATTTTTATTGCCACCTTCAACGCGAGGATAATGTTCGATAGTAAGCTGAGATACTGGTAAAAAACCAGCCACGCGGCCAACTCTGACAAGCAAACCGCCTTTGTTGGCATCAATGATCTCGGCTTCAACGATCTCTTCTTCACGCATGAGGCGTTCCAGACTATCCCAGGCTTTTTTATGGCCGGCTTGTCTGATAGAAAGCTCAATTTCGCCATTTTCATTTTCCATGTCAATAACTGTGCCTTGGGCAATGTCTCCGACTTTAAGTTCGGAATATTCGCCTGATTCGTCGATTAATTCCGGTCCTCGGATGACGCCGGCAGAAAGGCCTTCAATGTCTAAATGGACTTCGTTTTTTGAGGCAGAAATAACTGTGCCCTCAATAATTTCACCCACCTCAGGGATGGGTAATTCACCTTGTTCTTCCAGGAGTTTGGCCATTAATGACTGGCTTTTTTCCTCTTCAACAGAAGAACTTACGTCTGGTTGTGTGTTCGTAGGGGTCATAATTAAAAATTATAGATTACCCAAAGCCTGACCAAGGGCTTAATGGGGGCATTTTTTGGCTAAAATTAGCTAAAAATATGCCTGTTTATTAATAAAAATTTTATAGCTTTTTTAGTTTACAATAATAAGTAAAAAATGGCAAGACTAAGCTAAAAATCCACTTGTCAGGGATCAAAAAAAATGTTAAAATTTTATAGATAATTAATTTTACTTAACCATATGCATATCACTTGGCTCGGAATGAGCTGTTTTAAAATCCAGAGCAATGACACCACCATAATTATTGATCCTTATCAAGATAAATTTGGCTTAAAAATGCCAAAAGCAAAGACAGATTTGGTTGTTTCTTCAAATCCAGATGCAGATGAGTCCAATAATTTTGGCCGGATGATGGGCGATTTTTTTCAAATTGACGGCCCGGGCGAATATGAAAGGCAAAATGTATTCGTTTACGGAGTACAAGCAGGCGAGGCTGACCAAAAAGGCAATACCATTTATTTATTTGATATTGAGGATGTAAAGATTGCCCATTTAGGCCTGATCAATCACTCCCTAACCGACCAACAATTAGAAACGATGGAAGGGGCAGATATTTTAATGTTGCCTATTTCTAGCCTGACTCCGGAAAAAAGAACAAAAATTGTCAGCCAGGTAGAGCCAAGGGTAATTATTCCGATGTATTACAAGATTCCAAAATGCAAAGCTCAGCTAGAAACATTAGATAAATTTATTAAAGAAACCGGAGGCAAGCCCAGCGATGCCATGGATAAACTGATTATTAAGAAAAAGGATCTGCCTCAAGATAAAACAAACGTAATTATATTAAATGCCAATTAGTAAAGAGGAAAAACTTTCCCGAGATTTAAAAAGGGCCAAAGGACAAGACCCGGATAAAAGTGAACAAGAGAAAGAACCCAACATTGTCCGAAAACACCACCCAGAAAAAACAAAAATGATCACTTGGGTGATAGTGGCAACTGTTATTATCGGTTTAATCGGAGCAGCTGGCGTGGGACTCCGAATGAAGTACAAAAAAGATGACACTTTTTCCGGAAAATACGATGAATTAAAACAAAGCTTTGGTAAAACTTGGTCCGGTTTCACAGAAGGACTGCCCGGACAAGATGAGCCGGAGGAAGAAGAACCTAAAAAAAGAATAATTTCAAATCCTGATAATTTATCAGAAGAAGAGATAGAAGAATTGGAAAAAAAGGCTTTTCCGGAAAATAATTCTTCAACTGATTAAAAATAAATTATTAAACATATATAAATAAATATGCCTGCTAAGAAAAAGAAACAAACTAAGAAACCGGCAGCCAAGAAATCCGCCTCTGCCAAGGCTCCGACCGGTAAAAATATAGCCAAAAAGGCTGCCCCAAAAAAACCAGTCGCTGCTAAAAAACCGGCTCCAAAGAAGAAAGAACCTGAAGTAAAAGAAGAAGTAGAAGAAATTGTAGAAATTAAAGAAGAGAGAGGTAGAGCAGTCTCGCCAACCATGGATGCAAACGGCGAGTTAAAACAAAAAATTGTTGAAGAAATGGAAGAGTCCTACCTGGACTATGCCATGAGTGTTATAGTTGCCCGCGCCCTGCCTGATGTCAGGGACGGTTTAAAACCGGTCCACAGAAGAATACTGTTTGCGATGTGGAACTTAGGCCTTCGTTCCGGCGGTAAATTCAGAAAATCAGCCACCGTAGTTGGCGAAGTACTTGGTAAATATCATCCGCATGGTGACACGGCGGTATATGACTCCATGGTAAGAATGGCCCAGGACTTTGCCATGCGCTATCCGCTGGTAAACGGCCAGGGTAACTTCGGCTCCATGGACGGTGACCGGGCGGCGGCCATGCGTTATACCGAAGCCAAATTAGAAAAGATCGCTGATGAACTATTATTTGATATTGATAAAGATACTGTTAATTTCGCCCCCAACTATGACGGCACTCATGATGAACCAATCGTACTGCCAGCGAAACTGCCTAACCTGCTTTTAAACGGTACTGTCGGTATTGCTGTTGGTATGGCCACCAATATTCCTCCCCATAATCTGGGCGAGCTTTGTGATGGCATTGCCCACCTGCTCGAACATCCCCAAACTCCGGTGGAAGACTTATTAGAATTTGTAAAAGGCCCGGACTTCCCGACGGGCGGCCAGATCTTTAATATACAGGACATCAAACAAGCTTATGCTACGGGCAAAGGTCCGATTACCATGCGCGGAAAAGCAGAAATCATGGAAGAAAAATCCGGACAATTCAGGATCATTATTACCGAAGTCCCCTATCAGGTAAATAAAGCCACCATGATTGAGAAAATCGCCAATCTGGTTAAGGATAAAAAAATCGAAGGCATCAGAGACTTAAGAGATGAATCAGACAAAGACGGCGTACGCGTTGTAGTTGAGCTAAAAAAAGACGCCTATCCTAAAAAAGTTTTAAACCGCTTATACTCTCTCACGCAATTACAGGAAAACTTCAATGTGAATATGCTGGCCTTAGTGGATGGCATCCAGCCGCGTGTTTTGAACCTGAAAATGGTTTTAGAGGAATTTATTAAACACAGAAAAGAAGTCATTACCCGCAGGACAAAATACGAATTAAAAAAAGCGGAAGAAAGAGCCCATATTTTAGAAGGCTTGGTCATGGCGCTGGAAAAAATTGATGCCATTATTAAAACCATCAAACAATCCAAAGATAAAGAACAAGCCAAAGCTAATCTGATAAAAAAGTTTAAATTATCAGACCGGCAGGCAGTGGCTATTCTGGAAATGAAACTGCAACAGCTGGCCAACTTGGAAAGATTGAAAGTAGAAGAAGAGCTGAAAGAGATTAAAAAGCTGGTTAAAGAATTGAAAGGCATATTACAAGACGAGAAAAAAGTTCAACAAATTATAAAAGAAGACCTGCAACACGTTAAAGAAAGCTATGGTGACGAACGACGCACGCAAATATTCCCTCATGCGGTGGGTAAGTTCAGCCAGAAAGATTTAATACCAAAAGAAGACACGATCGTCATGATAACCCAGGACGGTTATATTAAACGCGTACCGCCTTCTACCTTCAAGGCGCAGTCCCGCGGCGGCAAAGGCGTGATCGGTCTGAGCGCCAAGGAAGAAGACTCGGTGGGACAGATGATGACCACAACCACGCATGCGGAACTCCTGTTCTTCACAACCCGGGGCCGCGTATTCCAATTAAAGGCTTATGAAGTTCCCCAGGCATCGCGCACAGCCAAAGGACAAGCGATTGTTAATTTCCTGCAACTTTCTCCTGAGGAAAAAGTTTCCAATGTCCTGTCTGTGAAAGACCTGAGCAATTCTAAATTCCTGGTCATGGTAACAGAAAAGGGCATCATTAAAAAAACAGACATCACTTCTTTTGATAATTTAAGGAGATCAGGTTTGATTGCCATTAAATTGAAAGATGGCGACAATTTAGAATGGATCAAACCGTCAACAGGCGATGACGAGATTATGCTAGTGTCAGGAACTGGCCAAGCGATTAGATTTAAGGAAAAAGATATTCGGGCCATGGGCCGATCAGCCGCCGGAGTAAGAGGTATTCGCCTTAAAGGTGAGGGCAAGATTGTTGGTATGGGCATCATTAAAGCAGGCAAGGTCACGCCAGAAGACCAAATTCTTGTTATCATGGGTAATGGTTATGGTAAACGAACGGAACTTACTAAATACAAGACCCAAAACCGAGGCGGAACCGGAATAAAGACAGCAAAAATTACAGATAAAACAGGTAAAATAAAAGCGGCCTTTATTGTAAATAAAAAAAGAGAACAAGAAGACCTGATAATTATTTCTGATAAAGGACAGGTTATCAGGCTGGCTCTGAAATCTGTAAATGTCCTGGGACGCGACACCCAAGGCGTGAGGCTGATGCGTTTTAAGGAAAAAGAAGATAAGGTAGCTTCGGTGACCTTTGTGGACACCCAAAAAGAAGAAGACGCAAAGCCAAAAAAATAGTCCTTCAATTTAATAAATAATTTAAAATAATATTATGAAACCAAAAACAGCATTAACTATCATTCTCATACTGTCTATTCTGGGCTTATTATTCTCGGCTTACTTCGCTTACTATGACACCTGGGGATCAGGTTGCGTGGAATCCGTAGTCGCCTGCCCGGAAGGTAATATCATTTCTGATGTGCCAATCTGTTTATACGGCGTAGTTGTCAATCTGCTGGTAATTATCTTCTCTCTGCTTGGCTTACTAGGCAAAGGCAAGAAAGGCGAAGAACCGCCTAAACCTTCTGCTCCGGCCGGGCCTGCCAAGAAAGACCTTTCTATTAAGAAAGAGGCGCCTAAACCAAAGGGACCAATGCAGGATGTGAATCTGTAAATTACTCAAATATAAAGTAGGGGTTTAAAATTTTGAACCCCTACTTTTTTTATCTTGAATTATGCTTGTCTGCGACGCCTTTGATAAACAATGCCGCCGATAAGCAGGAAGACAACCGCTAATGCCAAGTTGACAAATATTAGGATGGAAGTGTTAGATATGGTTGGTTCGGTTTGAGCTTGAAACTTAGCGACTGTCACTTCATCGGAATCAACGCCATTGGTAGAAGCCATAACTCTGGCATCGACTTCGCCTTCCGGAAGTTCAGACAAAGGTACAGTAATTGTCCATTCACCAGTTCTATTTACTTTTGCAACATGAACTTGATCGCCAAGAACAAGCTGGGTGTTCGCCTGGGCACCGGCTTTATCAAGTTTTTTAGATAACTCTTTAGAAATGTCTAATTCACCGGAAAGTTCAATCATATCCTGATCAGCAGTCAAAGAAGGATATAGACATTTTTTAATACAAAATTTTGTCAGACCGTCGATTAATTCACCTTCATATAAAACTCCACCGATGTTAATAATGACACGAGTATTTTTTTCTAAAGACTCAGTCAGCTCTTTTTTAAGCTGGGCCTTTTCTTTCTTGGTCAGTTCAACTACTTCTTCAGTGTCGAATTCGATTTCTTCAATGGCAATTATTTCTTCCCCATCTTCTATTATTATTATTTCTTCTGTAATGTCCGGCTCTGGCTCTGGCTCGGGTTCTGGAGTCGGTGTCGGAGTGGGAGGAGTCATAGTGCCACCGCCGCCGCCAAAACCTCCGGCAGCAACTTCGAAAGTGGCATTCGTGTCTGAATAAGGATAGCCGTATGATTCAAAAGTTCTAATTTTTACAGCATGTTGTCCTTCGGAAAGAGGTAAAAATGGAAGATATGCAATACTAGCCGTACCAGATGGAGTGGCCGGAGCTGTACCTGATCCATTGAAAGTACCATCAATAAACATTTCATATTCCTGGGTGTGACACATTAAAAATGTGAGCCAAGGTTTTTCATTGGTTGTTTGAATATCAACAACTGCACCCTGCCAGGTAGCAGGACAGCCTTTGTAATAGACCAGGGAAAAAGCTTCAGAAGTGTATTGCACGACTCCGTTATTATCTTTAACTTTGAAGTAAACAGAAATTGTACCAGGCGGTTGAGGCAAATAAAACTGATAAGAGAAATTCATAATACCAGACGGATCGCCCGAAGCATTAGTAGTACCATCCAGAACATAATCTGAGTCAGCTGTGCTTTTTTTATAAATCAAGACTTGGGCGCCAGTGATGCCGGGGAAGTAAGAAGCAATAGTAGGCTGTGAAATAAGAGTGGTGTTGACCATGTCTGCGGGACGTTCGGCCACAGTCGGGGCAAAAGAAATCGTGCCGGAAGAATGGGTGGAGCCCATGGCAAAAGAAACAGGTTCTGATAATTTTGAAGTATTGCCATTCGTATTCATGGCGTCAGCTTCGATCTTATGGCCATCATTGATAGCGACGTCACTATTATTTTTTACGCCAATATCAAATTCGGATTTGCCATCGCTGCCAATTTCAGCAAATTTTTTATTATTTATTTTGTTTTTTTGTTTTTTACCATCAACATAAACTTTATTCTTGCCTTCTGTGAGAACCGGGTTCTGCATTTCCACTTCTATATTGTAATCATTATGTGTCATGTAAAGAGTAAAGTAATGAGAGCCATCAGCCGGAGCCGTAATTACGGGCTCATCAATTTCATTTTTAAAGGTAGTAAAAGTACCGATAGCGGAAGCGGCAGTTTCTGTGGCTGTGCTGGATTCGACCTGGAAATAATAAGTTGTATTAGGATCAAGACCAGTTAAGTTAATGAGGTGATCGAGGACATAACTGGCATTGGATTTACTTTTGACCATGGCGACGGTCTTGCCATAGTAAACTTTAGAATCTGAATATTTATTTGTGTCCCAGACAATGTCGGCATGGGTGGAGCCGACGTTCTGGGCAGCCACATTGGAAATTTTCAAGCTAATGCCGGAAGGGGAAGAAGAAATATTATATTGTTCAGTATGAGTGGCTTCCTGATTGCCACTGCCGTCACGGCCAAAGAATTTTAAAGTTGTAGTCGTAATAATATCAAGATTGCACATAGAAACGCAGGAGTCAGAAGCCAAGGTTGGTTCACTGCCGTCAGTCGTGTAATAAATTATAGGACTGGGATCATAATCGTCTTTTGAATCAAGAGTGACAGTTAAAGGTGTGAGATAATTGCCACCGCCAGGAACGGCTGTGGTCATAGGAGCGCTTGAATCCGGGCCGCCAAAAATAGAAGTAGAGCCGTTGGCATTTGTAACCGTGACTGTAAATTCTGTACCGGGATTTTTGGTAATATTATTAAAGACAACAGGGGAAGATGTGGTTTTATTGCCTTTATAATTTTTCCCCTCACCATTTGAATCAGTAAATAATTCAACCACGGCGCCGGAATAAGGCGTGTTTACATGAACATCATAGGTGTCGGTGACAGGATCGTATTCTTCTTCATAAATGCCTGGGGGTTGAATATTTTCATTGGCTCCGTCTGTTAATAAAATTCCACCTTGAATAAGGTTGCTATAGATTGAATTTTCTTCAATTGAAACGTATTTTGATACTGTGCCGCCAAAGGCAGCGCCTATACCGACACCAAGTCCACTGTTAGCAATAATATTACCTTTGATGGTAGTTGAATCAGAATCTTCGGCAATAGAGATTCCGGAAATTGAATTTGCAATTGGAGTTGTGCCGTCGGCAGCGACACCAATAAAATTATTGGCGATATCAGTATTTGGAGAAAGCCAAAGACCAATGCCTACAAGATTACCTGAAATAACATTCCTCTCATTGGCAAATGTGCCGCCGATTTGAGTTCCTGGTGAGCCAAAATTTATAATACCATCAGCATTACCAGCGATAGCAGCATCACCAGCCGCATTTGTGCCGATCATATTGCTCTGAATAATAATGCCAGAACAAGAGTCTATATGAATATTCTCGTTGGTATTGCCCGAAATAACATTTCCCTGGCCTGGCGCCCCAATCGTGCAATTCGTACAAACAGTCGGGTAAACACCGACATCACCATTAGGAATAGCCGCATCACCAACTGCATTTACGCCAATGTGGTTATCATATATTTCAACACCAGAGCTATTGTTCGCGCTAATACCATCATTACCGTTGCCAGATATAACATTATTATCAATTGTCATGCTGGTCATATTATCGACCCGTATGCCCCAGCTATCATTGGCAATAGCAGCATTGCCAGCAGCATTGGTGCCAACATAGTTATCTTGGATGGTGCCAGAAATATTGGACAACCATATTCCTTCAGTCGTATTTCCAGAAATGACATTATCTTTTAAATCTAAACCACTGACAAAAGAATTTGAATAAACCCCAGACATTGTATTGCCTAGGTCATTTGCTCCAGTCGGATCTGTGCCAATGTAATTATTTTCAATCGTACTGTTATCAGCATTAACTTCAACACCTCGGGCATTACCAGAAATAATATTGCGCTCATTAGCAGCCGCACCTCCAACTTGAGCGCCGCCAAATCCGGTCAAGTAAACACCGGTGCCATTACCAACAGCAACTGTTCCGGTAAAATCCGTACCAATATAATTGCTATGGATGGTTGAGTTGGATATTGCCTGAATGCCTCGCTGAGAATTGCCTGAAATAACATTAGGACGTCCAGGATTACCCACTTGAACTCCTGCGCCACTCATAACACCAACAAAATTTCCATTCGCTGTTACTCCATCGGCTTCTACCCCAATATAATTACCTTCGATAGTCGTGCCCCCGCAAGCAGCAGTATTAATCCCTCTATTACCATTGCCATAAATAACATTTCTTTCTGCTGGGATAGCAGAGTTACCACCAATAAGATTCGTACCTGTACATCCACCTGGAGCCATTCCATCATTACCATTATTATAAACAGTGTTTCCTTGGTAGGTAATGGAGTTTGATCCTAATGTTTGAGCTCCATTAGTAGTATTATCATGAATTGTATTTAAATTCACTTTAGAGCCACTTGTTAATTCAATGTAAACCCCAATAGTTCCATTATATCCGACTGTATTATTATTAATATCAGCTGCCCCAGTAGCAGGGGTTACACCTCTTACTCTGATACCTTCTAATCCATTGCCTAAATTAGCGTCAAGAGTGTTTGTTCCAATATAATTATTGGAAATAGCCACGCTATCATCTGACCAAACATAAATTCCCATATCATCATTTCCACTAATAACGTTAGCAGAAATATTAAGAGCAGGGGCCGGTGCATTGGAATAGATGCCATGCTGGGTATTGCCAAGATCAAATATGGCTGAATTATCAACGCCGATATAATTATTTTGAACTGAAATGCCTGTGCCGCCATTTATTTCCACGCCATGTTGGGTATTGCCGGAAATAATATTTCGGCCTGAGTTGCCAATTAAAATATTTGTTCCACCTTCAATATCAACCCCGCTTTCATTACTAATGGCAATTGATCCAGTTAAGTCTGTACCTAAATAGTTATCATAAACATCATGGTTAGTGCCACCATTAATATCAATGCCGGCATCGCCGTTACCACTTATAACATTATCATGGGCATCCAAAGTTCCATTGTCTAAATATACTCCATGAGCTCCATTGCCAAGATCACCATTGCCCGTATTATTTACACCAATAAAATTATTATTTATACTTATATTTCCTGTAGCATTACTCCAAACTCCAGAAACAGCATTACCGGAAATTAAATTATTTGTAAAAGTAAGATTATTGGCTCCAGCTGAAGCACTGATTCCCATTTGAAAATTTGGCTCACTTGTACCGCCAAAGGCAGTTCCAATCCAAGTGTTATTGACGACCGTATCATCGCCATGAATCGCTATGCCGTCTTGGGGAAAAAAGATTATCCGCAAGCCGCCAAAATCATCAGCGCCAATATCGCAATTATTCGCATTTACTTCGAGCCCACTACCAGCCGCAATAAATCGGGTCCCATTTAGAGTGATGGTAAATCCAGTAGGAACATTAATATTTGTGTCATTATTAGACAAGGCGGGAAGAGGAATAGCAGTAGCCGGACCGACAGCAATCATGCCAGATAAATTAAAATTAATATTATGGGGAGCACCACTGACATCGGCATTAGTTTCTTCAATGGCGGCGCGCAAGGTGCAATTGCCGAAAGCGTCGGCACAATTGCCGTCGCCAATAATAGCGTCTGGGAAGTCGTTCAGGCTGTCGACGGTAAATGAGCTAGCTGCCAGGGCAGGCTGAATCCCATTGGGGAAGAAACTAAAAACGACCAGATGCACAAGCAACCCAGCCGTAAGTAAAATCATAAAAGTGCTGGCCGCAAAATAACGGGCACCACTCTTATTATTTTTATGCTGGGCAAAGGAATCATGATAAACACCGTTGTAGGAACGGATCGATTCTCGGGCAAAGGATTTATAAATTGGGTGGAATAATACGGAAAGGGCATGAATAACTACCTCTAAGCTGGTAATCAGAAAAACAGGCAAAGCCAGCCAACGCCTATGCTTCTGTTTGGTCAGAGGATCAAAATATTTTCGTTTCAGGTTGTAACCCATAATATTTATAACGGTTGCGGCAGTACATAAAGGACAGCCGCAAAAATGCCAAATAGCACAATTGTGACAATGGCCTGGTTAATTATGGAGTCTTTGTGTTCTAACAACACTTTTCTCATAGATTTTTTGAAGGCGGATCTAGCGAAATCCGCTTTCATTTTAATTTTTTATTTTTGTTTTTAACGAATTACCTTAACATATACTAAAAAAAATGCCAGCAAAAGGCATTTTTTAGCTAAGAATACACAAAATATCGAACTTTTTGGGATTTTTCCATTTTTTTTTATTTTTGTTTTATTATTCGGTCTTTCTACTATTTTGGTAAAAAGATCAAATTGTACTGTTATTTTATCATTTTTTTGGGTTATTGTCAATGATTTATTCCTACATTCTGGTCCCAACCTTAATTAATTCAAAAGGACACCTAAGTTAGGTAAAATAATTATATCGAGTAATTATTAACCAAAACAAAGATGCCCTATAATCATTTTAAACCAGAACAGAGAAATGAGCTATCCGCCTT
>JAHJKD010000019.1 GCA_018822435.1 Patescibacteria group bacterium | reverse complement strand
GGTAGTTAACCCCGGGCCTCCGCGCCCGGGGTTAACGGGCCATCTATCCAATTTTTTTACATAAAATATTTTAAAATATAAAAAAAGTAGACACTTTCGTGTCTACTTTTTAGGTCCCAGTTCAAAGGGGTAGGATATTTAGTTTCTGGGGTAGGACAGTTCTATTATCAGCTGTATTATTTCTTCTCTTCTTCTTTTACTTCCTCTTTTTTCTCTTCAGCCGGTTTATCTTCCTTGCCTTCCTCAGGTTTAGCTTCAGGCTTTTTCTCTTCTTCTCCACCTTCCTTTTCCTTGATTTTAGGTTGGACAACTCTTTGCTTGTCTCCTTTGATAACGCCTTCGTTCACAAGCATGTTATGAACAGTCGCTGAGGCTTTAGCGCCTTGGGAAATCCAGTATTCGACTCTTTCTTTATTGAAATCGATTGTAGCTGGATCTGTGTGCGGGTTAAAAGTGCCGATTTCTTCAACCACAGAGCTGGAAGGAGCCTTAGATTTTTCCTGTACCACTAATCTGTAGTAAGGTTTGTTTTTTCGGCCGATTCTTTTTAATCTAATAACTAACATTCTATGTCTTTCAATTAATTGTTTATATATTTGAGCGTTTGATGGTTGGTAAGTATAGTAATGAAATCTTACTTTTTCGTCAAGTTCTGATCGGCGTCTGTCATTTTTTCTGCTTCTGCCAATTTCACCGATAAAATACTGCTAGCACCTTCTTTATTAATGGTCACGCCGTATAATACGTCAGCTGCTTGCATGGTTTCTCGGTTATGGGAGATCACTATAAATTGTGTTTTTTTGGAAAGATGCCTGATAATGCCGGCAAACTTTTCCGCATTCGCTTCATCTAAAGCGGCTTCTACCTCGTCCAGCACGACAAAGGGAGGCGTATTCGCATCAATAATAGAGCAGATCATGGCAATGGCAGTCATGGATTTTTCTCCTCCAGAAAGAGCATGGACGCTTTTCAACTTCTTGCCTGGCGGTGAAGCTTCGATTTCAATGCCGGAAACTATTTTTTGCCTTTTCTTCTTTTTACCTAGCGGGGCAAAGTCCCCGATTTTCGTGCTTGGATTTTTTTCCAGACCTTCTAAAGATTCCTGCGAAGCCTCTGGCGTAGCAGAATCACCCTCCGTAGCTTCAGCGGAGGAGGGTTCTTCCATTAACAAGGAGAGCTTGGCACTGCCGCCGTCAAAGATTAAGTTAAAGTATTTGGAAAAGTTAGCGGCTATTTTTTTAAAGGCTTCATTGAATTGTTTTTTAATCTTTACATCTAGCTCGTCGATCAGACTATCCATGGACATAATCGTCTTTTTTAGATCCTTGGTCTGCGTGGTCAGGAATTCCCAGCGCTTTTCCGTTTCATCATGTTCCTGCAAAGTTTCCGGATCAATGCCGCCGATTAGTTCCAGCTGATGTTTCATTTTTTCCATTTCGATCATCAATGTATCGGGATTTCTGTGCAGCTCAGTCAGCTTTCGGGCCTTGGCTTGGGCTTCTTCGTTCATGGCCTTATCCATTTCGCTGGTCAGATCTTCTTTCCTGGTTTCCAGCTTAGCCAGGTTCACGTCAATTGCATTAACGCCGGAATTAGAAATATTTAATTTCTCTTGAAAATTTCTTAGTTCTGCCTGCAGGCGCAGCAGTTCATTTTTCTTCTTTTCTTCTTCTTCATTGAATTTGGCGATCTTGTCGCCCACTAGGCCCATCGTTTTTTCTAAAGCCGCGATTTTATTGTCCAGCTCCCCGTTCTTTTTCTGGAAAGCCAGCAGCTTGGATTCTTTATCTAATTCTTTATTCAGTTCTTGCTGAGTTACATCTAATTCTTCATTAATTTTATTAAGCTCATTTTCAATATCATTTTTAGATTCAGCAATAAGATTGATCTTTTCTTTTTTTGTCTGGATCTCAATTCGCAAGTCATTTGAAGCTTGTAGCAGTTTTTCTTTTTGGTCAGCTGTTTGGTCCAGGCTTTTTTTCAGCTGGGAGATTTCTATTTTTTTTGCGGCGATTTCCTCGTCATTTTGTTCATATAGGTTGTCTAAGAGTTCGGCCAGATGCGTCGTTACTACTTCAGCGTCTTTTTGGGCGGATTGAAATGCTTCCAGATTATTACAGCCTAGAAGTCTTTTTAAGAAGGATTCCTGTTCCACAAAAATTTCTTTTAAAGTCCCTCTGATTTCCGGCACAGACAAAACTGCGATCATCTGATCCATCTCTTCTTTTATTTTGAGTAATTTATATTCCAGATCCCGGAAGTCCTTGTTGATCAGGTCCTGGTCAATCGTCCTGGCCGCCAGCTTTTCATTTAGCCCGGAGATAATGTCTTCAATTTGGACAACTTCACCGTCTTTCTTTTCCAGATCGCGTTTAAGTTCATCCGCTCTTCGGGACAACCAAATTAAATTTGTTTGTCCGGCTCTCTCTCCTTCCAGTTCCAATTTTCCTTTCAGGACAACCTGTTCTTGTAATATTATATTCTTGTCCTCCTGTAATTCATTGTTTTCAGTTTGCAGGGCGGTATATGATTCCGTTCTGGATTTTTCCATGCCCAGTTTTTCTAACTCCGTTTCTTTTGCCGTAATGCTTACTTGGATTTCACCGCCCTCGCGGTTTAACTCTTCTTTTTTTTGGTTATCTATTTTTATCTGATCAACTAGCCTGTTCCAACTAGTACCGTAATATTGAATAGAAATTTCTTCTAATTCTCCTTCTATTTTTTTTCTCTTTTCCAGCTTAGCCACTTGTCTTCTAAGGCTCTTCAGACGTGGGCCAATTTCTGCCATCAGCGCATCCGCTTTTTCCAGATTATCTTCACATCTAATCAACTTGTTTATAGCCTGATCTCTTTTGATCTGAAATTCGCGGACCCCGCAGGCATCATCAAAAAATTCTTTTCTGTCTTGCGGGTTGGCATTCAAGATGTCTGTAATCATGCCCTGGCCAATGATGCCGTAAGATTTTTGGGCAAAGTTAGCCTTGGCCAGGAGCATAATAATATCCTGCAGCCTGACTTTGCTTTTATTTATTATATATTCAGATTCGCCATTTCTGTATATTTTTCTGGTAATTACAACCTTAGGATATTCAAGATTTAACCTTTTATCTTCATTGTTCAAAAACAGCTCGACTTGAGCCATGCCCAGCCGGCTGACTTTGGATGTTCCGGAAAAGATCACGTCTTCCGCTTTCTTGGCGCGGATCAGTTTCAAAGCTTGTTCGCCCATGACCCATCTTAAGGCATCCACCACATTGGTCTTGCCGCCGCCATTCGGGCCGACAATAGAGGTGAAAGGCTTGTCAAAATTAAAAGTCGTCTTATCTTTAAACGACTTAAAACCAGTGATGACTAATTTTTCCAGATACATTTTATTTCCAATTATTTCCAATTTTTTATTTCTAGAGCATTGATGGCCGCGTCAACCTGCGCTTCATGTTTGGAGCTGCCATGTCCTTCCGCGATTTTATCTTTGCCTAAATATACTCCTAAGATGAACTTTTTATTGTGGTCAGGGCCGGACTCTTTTATCACGCGATAAGACGGTGTAATTCCCATTTTATCCTGGGCCGTTTCCTGAAATAATGACTTCGGGTCTTCAAATAATTTATTTTCTAAAATATTCGGCAGTTCCGGTTCTAGAAGATTTTCATTAATAAATTTATCCGCTGCCTCATAGCCATGCTCTAAATAAATCGCTCCGATAATTGATTCATAGGCATTGGCCAAAATCTGGTCTCTGGCTTTACTGTCTTTTTCTTTGGCTTCGCCGTGGGAAAGATAAAGCAATTCTTCAAAAGCAAAATCTTTGGCTTTCTTCGCTAGCATCTGGCTATTCACTAAAGCTGCCCGCCAGTTGGTTAATTCGCCTTCTGGATTAGGATAATTTCTGTATAGGTAATCAGTCACAGATATTTCCAAAACCGCATCGCCTAAAAATTCCAATCTTTCATTGGACGCCAGATGAAAATTTCTGTTTTCATTAAGATACGAACGATGCACTAAAGCATTCTTTAGCAGTTCCTGGTCTTTAAATTTTAATTTTAGTTGTTTTTCTAATTTAGAAAAATCTCTACTATCTTGCATTATTTTTTCTTTTCTTCTTTTTCAATCTTTTTATAAATAGACCCGAGTACGCCATTAACAAATTTCCCGGAGGCCGGACCGCCAAATGTCTTGGCTAATTCAATGGCTTCGTTGATAGCCACTTTCGGTGGAATTTCTTCGTTCATCATTAATTCGTAAATACCCATGCGTAAAATATTCCGGTCCACAACTGTAATCTGGTCCAGGGGCCATTCTGGTGCATATTCTACTATTTTCTTATCAATATCTTTTCTTTTATCTTCCACCCCTTCAATAATAGCAATAGAAAAATCCGCATCCTCAAAATCAGGTGCGAATTCTTTTAGATTCCGTTTTGTAATTTTCTTAAGATTTTCCCCCTGATTATTGAAATCCCATTCATAAAGGGATTGAAGTGCGATAGTTCTGGCTAAATGTCTGTTCGCCATTTTATTTGATTGGATTTCCCATTTCATCCAATTCAGCCGGTGCTTCTTTGGCTTCTTTAGCCTCTTTTTTCTGAGCGTCTTTCTTTTGTTTTTTAGTCATCTTTTCCTCCAGTTTTAACACGTCTTTTCCCTTATAAAAACCGCAGTTTTGGCACAAATTATGTGGTTGGACCGGTTTTTTACATTTAGGACATACGGCGAGGTCTGTTTTATCAAGACCATGATGAGAAGCTCTCATTCCTTTCCTCCTATGATTTTGTCGTTTCTTTGGTACGCTCATTGTTAAAAAGTTCAATAATTTAATAAATAACAGAGTATACTATAACTGAAACAAACTCATTTGGCAAGAGAGTATATTAGCGATATAATGAGAAAACTATTAATAAAATTTCATTTATGCCCAAAGTAATCTTTGCCGCCAACTGGAAAATGAATAAAACCAGGCAAGAGGCGGAAAAATTCATTCAAGATTTTTTAAAAATCAAATTAAAAGAAGATCGGGAAGTCGTTATTTGCCCGCCTTATACTGCTATTCCCGCCCTTCACCCCTTTTTAGTCGACACAGACATCAAGATCGGTGCCCAGAATATGTATTGGGAAGATGAAGGCGCTTATACAGGCGAGATTTCTGCTAAAATGTTGGAAGATATCTGTGTAAAATATGTCATTATCGGCCATTCGGAAAGACGGCAATATTTCGGAGAAACCGATGAAACAGTGAATAAAAAGGTGAAAAAGGCTCTGGAAGCAGGTTTAAAGCCCATCATGTGCATTGGGGAGAGTTTAGATGAAAGAGAGGCAGATCAGACCAAAGGCGTAATCCAACGACAGTTAGAGGCTGGTTTAGCCGGTTTCGAGGATTATGACAATATTATCCTGGCTTATGAGCCGATTTGGGCCATTGGCACCGGAAAAGTGGCCACTCCGGAACAAGCCCAGGAAGTTCATGCCCAAATACGCGAATTTGTCGGAAAAGACACCACAATTCAATACGGCGGTAGTGTAAAACCCGATAATATTGTCGAATTAATGGCCAAACCAGATATTAACGGAGCATTAGTAGGCGGGGCCAGTCTTGATCCGAAAGACTTTAGCGGAATTATTAATTACTAAATTTAGCTAAGGTTAGTCAAAAATTGAAAACGGATTTCACAAAATCCGCCAATAATAATAGCTGGAAAAGGCGGACATGCGATGTCCGCTTTCAGCTTTTCCTCAATCTAGAATTCTAATCCAAAGCTTAATTTTTTCGATGGAACACTTCGTTAGGAGTAAAATAACCAAGTCGTTTTCTAGGACGATTATTAATGAGTCTACAAGCCTCATCAATTTCTTCTTGCCCAATCATAGCAAATAAGGT
>JAHJKD010000018.1 GCA_018822435.1 Patescibacteria group bacterium | reverse complement strand
GTGCAAATGAAACTGTAAATATCGGTTTCCGCCATGAGAACGGGGAATATGATTATTTCCTCAAAGGCAATGGCATGGTTGACCTGGTTGTTCTTATTGACAACACCACTAATCGCAGTGGCAGCGGCATTTATGATATGAGTGGAGCTATTTCAAAAATGTCCAACGGTATCGGTAATTTAAAAGATCAGCTTGAAGTAGCTGGTGTGGATACTAAAATTGCCGTTGTCGGCCTGGGTGGTAATGACATTAACCAATCTTGCCCGCCGGGTGACGAGCTTTGTTTAGTTGGCGGTTGTCCGTCTGATACTGACAACGATTATTTACAAAAAGATTTTACGAATAATATTTCTGATGTCGAAGGTGCCATTGATACTATTAATGGCCGGGCTGAAGAAGAGTGCACTAATGAGCCATACGGCCTATGGCAATCCCTGGCATCTGCCCTAGATTCACCGCCTATTATTATCCTTGGCCAGGGCAACCAACCTACTTTCCGAAACGACGCTAAAAAATTCTTTATCTTACTGACCAATAGCACGGCTGGCGGCGCTAACAAATATACCGAGGCGCAAGATTTATTGGTTCAATCCGAGACTCCGCTTTTCGTCATCACTATGAATGCTGATGTTTCTGTGCCCGGCGTGAACCAAGCGATTACGAGAAATCCATTTGATTATTACACTGAAATGGCCAACGCTTCTGGCGGCAATATGTATGATGATCTGGCCAACATTTTCTATCATAATGGCAGCGCCGGCCCTCTCTTTGATATCGGTAACCGCATTCTTGACCGGCTGGATATATTCCAGTTCTCCACTGACCTGGAAACCTATACTTTCGGACCGATCAGAGTAGAAGGCAAAGAAGGCAGCCCTAATGACGACACCGAGCTGGTCATTGCCTCTTCCGGCACCAATGGCTTCCAGATTGATAATGTTTCCCTGCTCCCGACCTTAGAAGTTAATAAAAGTTTAGATACCATCGCCCGCACCTGCCGCGCTTATCCGGCCGAAGACGCGCCTTATTGTTCTTACACGCGTCCTAACGGCCAGATCTACCGTGGTTGGAAAGGTTATTGTTTAGAAATTGATCCGGAAAATCAAAACCGATGTATTACCTGGTGGCCGCTTGATCTTATTGCTGGCGAATCTGATCTCTTTACCAAAGTCCCGGCTGGTTATTCTGGCCGTTCCTCAGTTTACTATTGTCAGGTTGCCAAAGGCTATGCTGATGTCGGCTTTTGTGCCAATTCCAATACTACTAATCCAGAAAATGCCGGCCTTGGTCCGCAGTGCGAAGATGATGGTCAGTGTAATACAGGCATTTGCAACAAGGGCCATCTTTATGATGACGATGGTACTACCGGCACCTGGCGTGAAGAATTTAATGGCAGCTGTGAAAATGATACTGGCAGTTCCCCCTCTTATGCCCTTAGCGATAATTGTCAGCAATTTCCTTCCATCACATCTGACGCCGCTACAACTGATACTCAATTAATTGATCTAAAAACTGATTACGGCTTAAGCTGGTCATGTCCGGCTACAGGCCCGCCTTGGGATACTAGCAATAGAAAATGCGCCTTTAGTTTATCTTCTGATGGTGTTGATATGCTTGGCGGTATAGATCAGCTTGTGTATACAGATATTCCTTGTAGTACATCAGTTAATTGCACTAATGATTATTATACTCAAAGTGAATGTATAAATAATAATACCTGTAACACTTGTATTATTGGCACCTGTAAATCTGGTAGCAGCATACCTGACGATGGTGTGAAATATTGTGACGAAAATCAAGACTGCCAGTGGGATCAGGATATTGACTGGTCTGGAGATTATCAATCAATCACTCGCGAATGGAACACGCCTGATCCAAGATATCAAGGCAATGGTAAAAACTCCGGCGTTCTCGTAGGTATGCCTGCAAACTCAATAGAAGGCAATATTAATATTTCTGAATTAGCCAAGATTCAATTGAATACTGGTAATGCTGGCGGTGGTGGAGACAATTATAAATTAGAAAAAGAACTCTGGGGCCAGAGGCTTGGTGGCCGTGATGCTAACCCGCCTAACTGGCAATATGCTCATGAGCCAATTATTACAGATTTAGCCCTTGGCAAGATTCCAGAACAAGATGCAGATGCTGGCACTGGCCCATGGAACCATTGCGAATTCCTGCAATCTGGTGGTGTTTATGGCATGGGTTGTTACCAATGGTCTCAAGTTAATTCTAATCCTACTCTGGGCAATGATGATTTTTATGATATGTATTTCGTTTATGGTTATTCCAACTTCAAACGTGAAACGGTTGATAGTCATGATTGTAATACAGGAAGCAGCGGTGATGATAGTTTGAAGCAATGGCGCTGGGGAAAAATGGAAGCTGATCCCGGCGGCAGTGAAGACTGGTTTAATTCTCCTTGTATTGATCCTTTGGCTAAACGCATTATGGGCTGGGGAGAAAGTGATCCAAACCCATTCAACCATTTGAATACAACCTGGCAAGGCTTTAACGGCCGTAATTTCCTTGATACTTCCGAAGTTCAGATTGATTCATTTTTTACTACTTCTCCAACCGGAGGAAGTGATTATCAGGGCGGAAATGTTTTTGCCACATATTTAGACTATGATGCTGAAGGATATTTAACAAATATTTATTATCTCATTTGGTATGGTGCCAATAATACTGAAGATGATCAAGCTGGAGTTGAGTTGACCTATGAAGAGCCCATGGCCATGACCTACTTTATGCGTGAATCTTGTGCAGTTATCGGTGAAGCAGTTGATTCGGTTGGCGGAAATATCGCCTGGGCCGGCCGCGCCTCTAATGGCGGCGGATATGACACCGCCATACCTTATCCTTGGGAATTTAGTACAGAAAAAAGCCCATATGCCAGTATCTCACCGGTTAGCTATCCTTATTCTAATGCTGCTCCGGATGAATGGGATTTCTTTCCCGACGGTGAAAATGTTGATCACGTGACTACTTTTGGACCACAACCCTCATTTGTTCAGGAATCTAATGATTATGATGGTGGCCGTCCGTATTCTTGTATTGGTGATTGTAATGTTCGCGTTTGTGGCGGTACGACTGGTGATTATTCCACCACTTGTGATACTGATAGTGATTGCGGTAATGATGGCGAATGTATCGGGGCTTATCAAGGTTCTTGGGATGGCAGTGGCCAAGGATATGGTCCAAATAATTTTAATGACCAAAGATCACAAGCTGCCGAACGAGGGGCTGAAGTATTACGCCACGTTTTTGCCAATATGGAAACTTGGTATTATTACACTCCTGGCAATGCCACTGGCGGAGCTTATACTATTGATACAACTTATCTATATTGGGGTGATCCAGATGACTATTATTTAACCATGGGTATTTGTGATAATAATGAGCGCCCTGATAATCCTGGCGACCAATATGGTCCTCCTTCTGAATACTGTGGCGTCCGGCCCGTTGTAGAACATATGTATATTGACGGCCGCTCTGCTTCTTATCCTTATTATGAAATTGATTCCGGCCAAATGATAGAACTATCCTTTACCTCTGTGGTCGACGAACAACAATTGCCGCTCAAATATATTGAAATCAACTGGGGCGATGGTGAAGACACATCTGATGAATGGAATTCCGCCTCTGGCGAACATATTTACAACCACGCCTATACTTGTACACCAGAGCTTGATGCTGTTGATGGCGATGATAATTTCTGTAAATTTACGATAGATGTAACCTTAGTGGATAATTGGGATTGGTGTTCTGGTGATGATCATACTGAAAATAATGATGCTGATTATCGCTTTACGGACGGAACTGTGGGCGAGGTGTTCTCTGATTGCGGTTCGGGTGATTACATGCCGTTCTCGGTCGGTGTACCCGAATAATGTTAGTTATGAAAATTTTAAATAGTGTGAAAAATTTAAAATTCAGGAAAAAGAAACTTTTCCCCATGGTTTTATTTGGGTTGGTTTTTGGTTTATTTCTCATTACCCCCCAAATTACCGGAGCCGAGACAACTGCTGATGTGGTTCAATCCGCTCAAAACCTCTTTTCCGGAGACAAAAGATTAGACAATATTGTCCAATGGACATTAAACATCATATCTTGGTTTATTTATTACGTCATAATTTATCCCAACGGATACTTGTCCGGCATCATGATAGATATGATCGTGTCTGTGGCTGGTTGGTCAAAATTCACTACTTTGCCCGCCATTGAACAGGCCTGGGAAGTCGTGTTGAACCTGACGAACATGGTTTTCATTATTTTCTTGCTTGTAATTGCTTTTGCCACTGTCTTTAAAATCGAAGCTTATTCATATAAAAAGCTCCTGCCCCTGCTCGTTATTGTGGCCATCCTTGTTAATTTTTCAAAAGTTATTTGTGGCGTGCTTATTGATGCCTCGCAGATTGTCATGTTGGCTTTTCTTGATCCTATTAAAGATACCGCTCTCCAAAACCTAACGCAGGTATTCCAGTTAAATTATTTATTCGAGTTCCAAGGCGGGGCAATTGATGATTTATTCAAGGATTCCAAAGACCCTAGTGCCGAATACTTGCTCGCCATTCTTGTTGTCGCAGCCATGATGGCTGTTATGGTGATCGTTCTCTTTGTTTATCTGATCGTCTTTTTAGGGCGGATCGCAATTTTCTGGATCGCCACCGTGCTTTCCCCGATTGCTTTTGTCTGCGCTGTTTTACCGGCTACCAAAAAATATTTTTCTGAATGGGCCGAAACTTTTGCCAGGTATTTGATCATCGGGCCATTAGCTATGTTTTTCCTTTGGTTGGCTATGTTTATTGTTTCCGGAAGTTATGATAGTGGCGGCATCACCCAGGCCATTGAAGCTAACGCAGAAATATCAGACTTGACTGGAAAAGCCCCCACCTCAATATCAAAGGCTTTGAATGCCTCTACCATTGCAAATTTTATCATTGCCACTATGTTGCTCATGAAAGGCATGGAAATGGCCCAGAAAATGGCTTCTGAATTTGGTGAATATATTGGAAAAGCCAAGGGCTTAGGCGAATGGTTTGCCAAAGGCGGCCTCGGACGTGAAATTATGAACCGCGCCATTAAACCGGCAGTTGGTTTTGCTAGCCGTGGAATAAGCCGGGGAGCCAGCGCTGTTGGCCGGACTGTCGGCCGCGGTGCTATGACCGGTGGCAAATATGCCGGTGATCTTGCCTTGGACTCGTTATATGAAAGGACTGGTGTTGATTTGAACCTGAAACGTGTCTGGGAGAAAATGAAGAGCGAATCTGGTGATATTAAGAGAGAAAGGGAACTAACTGGCCGGTCCAAAGCCAGAAAATATGCGGAAAGCGGTGATTTAAGAGGTTGGCTTGGTGCCAGTGATTATATGTATCGCCAATACCTGCCCTTACTGGGCGAACAACAAAGACATGGCTTAGATCCCGGGGCGCAATTCCGCCGCATGACTGATGACAACCCTGCTTTCAAAGGGGCAAAAGCGGAATATGAAAAATTACGGGGGAATAGAGGTGTTCTCAATGACCGAAAAGCCAGGCTTAGAGCCGGATTTGAACAGGACTATATTACAGATGAAGCATTTCTTCAAAAACAAGGTATTATGCAAAATATGAAGGATGTTGAGGATGCCTTAAACAAAGGGGATTTTAGTTCTACTGATGATAACAGCAAAGGCATGCTGCAAAATTATATGGCCCAACTCGAAGGCGCTGGTGATGCGGCTGGAGTTAATGGTGTTAAGAATGTGTTAAATGGTACTAGTGATGTTAGCTCGATAAAGGATGGTTTTGAGGGCTTTCTTCGCTCCCAGCGTGGTGAAATCGCTGGTGAAATTGCTGGTGCTGAACGTATGCCTAAGGATGAATATGACCAAGCTTGGAATAATGCTCTGACGCAAGATGGAGTGGGCGCTGATATAAAAACTAATAATGCTGCCCTCGCTACTGCTAAAGAAACCATGGGGAAATTTGCTCCTGTTATTGATTATGCAGCCGTTCAGGCCCAGCGCGCTTTTATGGATAATGAAATGAAAAAGATTAGCACTGATAATGAAGATGATCTGATATCTCAATTAAAATCAAAAATAAATGCTGGTGATCAAACCGGAACTTTAGCAGTTATGCTCCAGGCTTCTAAAGTCGGCCATAGTAATGAAATGCCTAATGCCTTAGGCCTTGACGCTAATCCTGAAAACTTACGCCTAATTTTTGAATCATTGATCAATGACGAAGATAGTCAAAAATGGGCAGCCCAAAGTGGCAATACACTATTAGAGCATGGTCCTGATGGGGTTCTGGGCGGTCTAAAACCTATTGATCGACAATTGGCTATGTCAGTCGCTGATGATTATTCCCGTAATGCTAAGGCCATTAATCATTGGTGGTGTGCGGAAATGGTTACTAATGAAAACGGTCAGTTTAGATTCCGTGATCAAGCCGAACAGGAAGGCCGCAAATATGCGGAAATGGACAAGGCCGGCATTGGCAATGTATTGGCCAAAGGTAATCGTCTTGCATTTGGTGATTATTATACGGACAAAAGCGGGCCAGAGCCACTCCAGAGATGGAAATTCAATTCTTCCGGCTTGTCCGCATTTTCCAATTCAGTTGGCGCCGGCATGAGTAAAAGCATGAAAGACAAGAGGCTGAACGAAAGTTTGGTACAGCATATTGTTTCTAATCCAGCCGAATGGAAAAAACTTGAAGCCGCCGTTGCCGAACAGATTAAAGCCCGTCCTTTACAAAAAGATGAAATTAAAAAATGCATGGACGAGCTAAAGGGATATGTCGCCAAATCTGGCACCCAAGGCTTTGATCCTGGTGCTGTTACAGCCAAGCACAGCCGCATCATAAACTCTATTTAATATAAATAATTGAAAGCGGATTTCGCTAAATCCGCCAATATAAAATGCAGTATACAGCCGAACAATTGAAAAAATACGATCTTCGCGATGAAGCCTATGCTGAATATATAAAGGCAAAATTTGATGAAGCCATTCTTCATGAAAGTTCAGCCGATGCTTTAGATATGGCTGACCTGATTGATCAATGGTACAAAGCCCACCCCGATGAAAAAATTGCTGCTCCTGAAGTGTTTGATTGGTATATAGAAATGAAATGGCCTCTTTGTTGGATGGCCCTGAATATTCTTGATGATAACCGTGTTATCCAGCTCTATTCCGGACACATTAATGATCTGCGAAAAATGCTCGATAAATTTCCTGTTCTTAAGGAAGAAGAGGGGTTCCAACATTATTTCATGGAAAAGCTCCGGGAAAAATTACAGACCATGCTGATCTTTGAAGACCGGGATGCCCTAAAAACAAAAATAAAAGATGTCCTCATGCGCAATGAAGAGCCTCTTTTTGATGTCCCTCTGGAAATTGAAGGCCAAAAAGTAAAATCTACCATTGGCAATTGGATAAATTTTTATAATGCCCATGTTGGTACAGGCGAGCTTGATAAGCTCAAACAGACAGAATTTTTTTCCAAAGATAAGATTTTTATCAGCTTAAATAATAACCAACAAAAAATACTGCAAGCCATCTTTAATACTTATGAACAAATTAAGATTTCTTCATATGAAGAACAAGGCATAGAAACCGAAGTTGATTTCAAAGATGACAAGGGCATGGGTACTCTTATTTATGGCAAGCTGGAAAGATATGATCCTAAGACTGAAAAAGAGTTTGATGAATTTGTTGGCTGGTATGAGAAAGAAACCGGCGAAAAATTACAACGTGACCCCAAAGCTGCCCCGCCCGCTGGCATTAGCATGCCTGCTCCGGGTGTAGCCTCTGTTGCGACTGAAGAATATTTACCCGTCAGCATGGCTGATGCAGAAGATACGCCCAAACCCCAGCGCCTTGATACAGTTGATGCTGTTTATAGCGGCCTGACCAAATCCAAAGCTGAAGTTGATGCCTCGAAAATAAACCTCAAAGTGGCTGATCCTGATGCTGTTATTGCCGCTCTAATTCAAGAGAATAAGATGGAATTTTCTTCTCCTGAAGCAGAAGAAAGGTTTACTAATCTTTGCCGCACTTTTTTGCGCGGCGTCCGCTCGGACGATGCTTTAATCGCCGCTTTGACCCGTCCGGATAAAAATGGCGGCATGAATTACGACATCAATAAAGCCACTGCTATCAGAGATCTGATTGTTGAATTATCTAAAGATCCTAAATATCAGGTCCTGCCTGAAAAAATGGAAGCCGAACCAATTGAAGAGAACAAAGACATGCCTACTTTTGCTCAGGTTCAAGGCAAGATAAAAACTGCCGCTTCAGCTACTCCCAAGGGCGTGATTACTTTGGAACCTATTCCTAAAAAGAAACCAGCTCCGAAACCAAAATCAACTCCTAAGAAAGCTCCTCCAAAAAAGGAATACATGCCCGTTGCCGCTGCAGCTCCTACGAAGCCGCTCCTACGAAGCTCGAAAAGCGAAGTAGAGGGGCGAAGTAGAGCTGAGGCGCCCGCCCCTCCGGAGACGCCACCTAAAATTGACATCAAGCCTCCTGCCCCCAAACCAAAACCAGCTTCTCCAATAAAAGCGACTCCGACTGCCAAGCCCGTTCCAAAAAAGGCCGTGAAAAAAGCTGGCCCGGCGCCGATGCCGCGGTTACGAAGAATGGCCTCGACTGATCGTCCCATGGTGACTGATGTAAAAACCCCGGCCCCGATGGTAATGGGTCCGATTGATGAATTACAAAATATGGATTTGGTTGAATTTCGAACCCTGGGGGCTGACCCTGAACAGGGCAGTGAATCAATGCTTGAAAAAGTTAATTTACTCCTGGAACAAGGTGTCACAGAAAAATCCAAGGGCATTCAAGCCTGGAAAAAATCACCCTTAAATAAGGAATATTTAGAAATCGGCCAAAAATCCATGGATAAGGATATATCGGTTGAAGAATATATTGCTGAGCAGAACAAAATTAATCCCAATGCCATGACTCTGGAGGAATTTGACGCCATTGCTGACCTGAATAAAAATCTGCGGTTCTAATTAGTTTTAATAACAAATGAAGCAATTTATTGTCCCGCAATTTATTGACGTGGAGAACAAGATTTTAGGTCCGCTATCAGTCCGCCAGTTCTTGGAAATCTTAGCGACGGGCGGAATCATTTTTATAGCCTACGAACTTTTCTCTTTCTGGATTTTCGCGATCGTCTCTGTTTTTGCCATTGCTATCGGCGGTACTTTTGCATTCGTGAAAATTAATGCCCAGCCTTTCCACTTATTTGCTATTGTCATGGTTCAGACGTTAAGGCGCCCCAACCTAAAAGTCTGGCAGCCAGGCCAATATGAAAAACCCGTTAAAATTAAAGATAAGAAAAAAGTCGAACCAGTTATTGCCACTAAAGAAGAAGTTGACCAGTCCCGGTTAACTGAACTTTCTCTTATGGTCGACACCGGCGGTATTTATGAAGCGGAAAAAGAAGAGAAACCAGGTGAAAACATGTCACCAGGCCAATCTGGTCCTCTGCCTATCAAACCAGTTGTTATAAAACGAAAAAAATAAATTAAAATAAATATATATGGCAAAAAAAGAAATGGCTTCCTCTAAGAAAAAAGTTGCGCCGTCCACAGTAAAATATTTACCTTTTCAGGAATTAAAAGAAGATACTGTTGTAATGAAAGACGGGTCGCTCCGGGCCGTGTATCTGGTATCTTCATTGAATTTTGCCTTAAAGTCAGAAGATGAACAACAAGCCATTATCTCTGGCTATGTTTCTTTTCTAAATTCGGTCAACTTTCCCATTCAGGTTATTATCCAGTCCCGTAAATTAGATATTACAAAATATCTGGCCATGCTGGCTGAAAAAGCCAAAGCTCAGACAAACGAACTTCTTAAAATACAAACTCAGGAATACAAGCAATATATCTCGGAATTAGTCTCTCTTTCTGATATAATGGAAAAGAAGTTTTTTGTGGTTGTGCCATACTCTTCTACTGGCAAGGGCAAGCAGAAAAATTTCATCCAAAGGTTCAATGAGGCCGCTTTTCCGGGCAGTACCATCCATCTTTCAAAAACCCGTTTTGAAAAATATAAGACCGAGCTTGACCGCCGCGCTTCCCTGATAGAAGGCGGTCTAGGTTCTATTGGTCTTAAATTGAAGCGCCTCGATACCCGTGGGCTGATCGAACTTTACTATGAATCTTATAATCCCACTCGGCACAAATCCGTAAAAATGCCTGATATTGATAAGATTCAAATTGAAGGCGAAATCAAATAATTAATAAATAATAGTGAAAGCGGATTTCGCCAAATCCGCCTCCAATAAATAAAATATATGGTTGAATTAAAACAAAAAGGAACTCCCCCTCCAAAAAAAGAACCTCTCAAACCAGGCGAAAAAAAACCTAAACTGGCATTTCGCAAAGGGCCGACCCCGGAGCAGCAGGTCCAGCTGGAAAAGGAAAAAGAAATAGTTGAAGCGGAAAAAATATACCGGGCGGGCGTAGTCTCCATCATGGATCTGATCTCTCCGTCTGCTCTTAAAGTAGATCCGCGTTTTATCGACCTTAATGGCATCTATGTTTCCACCATGTTTGTCACCACCTACCCTCGCTACATATCTGTCGGATGGTTTTCTCCGATCATCAACCTGAATGTTCCTCTTGATGTGGGCATGTATTACTATCCGGTGAAATCAAATATAATTTTAAAACAGCTAAAGAAAAAAGTAGGCGCCCTGGAAGCAGACTTATCATCTGATCGGGAAAAAGGCGCGCCGCGCGACCCTCTCAAAGAAACGGCTTTAAAAGATATTGAAAGACTCAGAGATGAACTTACGCAAGGCATTGAAAAATTCTTCCAATTTGGCCTTTATGTCACAATCTATTCTGAAGATAAGAAAATACTTGAAGATCTGATCGAGAAGCTGGACGGCATGTTCGGCTCCAGATTAGTTGTGGCCAAGCGTGTCCTTTATCAGGCCGAGCAGGGTTTCAATTCAACTGTTCCGATTGGCAACGACGAGCTGCAGGTTTACTTCAACATGAACACATCGCCCTGTGCCTCTTCTTTTCCGTTTATCTCCACTGACCTGTCGTCAGATAATGGTATTTTATACGGCATTAATCGCCATAATAATTCATTGATCTTATTCGACCGTTTTTCCCTGCAAAATGCCAATGAAATGGTTTTTGCCACATCCGGAGCCGGAAAATCTTATACCGTTAAGCTGGAAGTGCTCCGGAGCATGATGCTTGGCACCGAGGTTATTATCATTGACCCGGAAATGGAATATAAATATTTGTCCGATGCAGTGGGTGGAACTTATATCAATGTTTCCCTTTCTTCGGCCGCCAAAATCAATCCTTTTGATCTGCCCCGGCCAGTCGGAGGCACTGAAAACACGGCTGATATTATCCGGTCGGCTGTTATCACCATCAAAGGTTTGTTAAAAATCATGCTGGGCCAGCTTTCTCCGGCTGAAGACTCTACTATTGACCGCGCCTTGTTAGAAACTTACGCCTCTAAAGATATTACCCCTGAAGCTGACTTATCCGCCGTAGAAGCGCCATTGATGTCCGATTTTCAAAGCATTTTGGAGGGTTTTGAAGGTTCAGAAAATTTAGTTCTGCGTTTAAAAAAATACACTGAAGGTACATTTGCCGGACTGTTTAACAGCCCCACAAATATTGATATGAATAATCAGCTCGTGGTTTTTTCCGTACGGGACCTGGAAGACGAACTTCGCCCGATTGGCATCTACACAATTGTTAACTATATCTGGAATGTAGTCCGTTCCCAGATGAAAAAACGCATCCTGGTCATTGATGAGGCCTGGTGGCTCATGCAAAACGATGATTCTGCCAAGTTCATCTTCGCCTTAGTTAAACGATGCCGTAAATATTACCTTGGTGTTACTACTATCACCCAGGATGTGGCTGATTTCTTGAATTCGCCTTATGGCCGGGCCATTGTCACAAACTCAGCCATGCAATTCCTGCTCAAGCAATCCCCGGCCTCTATTGATCTGATTGCGGAGACATTCATGCTTACGGAAGGGGAGAAATATCTGCTCCTGGAAGGCAACGTCGGCGAAGGCATATTTTTTGCCGGTTCCAATCACGCGGCCGTAAAAGTGGTCGCTTCCTATACGGAAGATCAGATTATCACCTCTGATCCAAAACAGCTTCTTGATATTGAAGACCAGAAAAAAGATTTTGCTCAGCAACAAGGCAATGGCGAAGAGAAAAAGGAGTCTGAACCAGAAGATATATTAAAAGACACGGAGGAAGGATAAACACGCGGGCTCGTCAGGAGACTCGCCCTATTGGCAGAAAAATAGGTCTGAATTATTCAATAGCCCGAGTCTCCTGACGAGGGTGCACGTACCATCATAAATAATAAATAAATTAATATTATATATGCGCGCAAATGTAAAATTTGGAATCATTTTAGGAGTTTTAGGAGTATTATTGCTTTTAGGTGGAGGCCTGATCGCTTTTGTATATTTCAATAAGGATACGGCGGAAAAGCTGAAAACTACTTTCTTAGGCAGTGAAGTCGTCACCGAAGCAACTGGAGACGGCACATCCAAGGTTACAAAGGTTTCTGAGTCAGTTGCGGTCACGGGCGAAGACGGGGCGGCTATCGTTAATGCCACTGTCACAGAGAAGAAAGGTTCCAGCACTGAAGAGCAGGAAAAAAATGAACTAAAAACTTTTTCTCGTAGTTTTACGGAAAGGTTCGGCAGTTTTTCTAATCAGAATGATTTTGAAAATATTCACAATGTCATGATTTACATGACCCCGCAAATGGAAAAATCTTCCGAAGAGTTTATTGAGAAAGAAAAGAAAAATGCCCAGCCCGGGGCTTACTATGGCATTACCACGAAAGTTATTAATATGGAGATTACAGAATTTGATGGTGAAAAGGCCACTGCAAAAGTCACTGCCCAGAGAAAAGAAACAGTTGGCGTGCCCCAGCAAACAAAAAATTTCACTCAAAGTGCTGATGTTAAGTTCAAAAAAGAGGGCGGCACCTGGAAAGTTGATGAATTCAATTGGTTATAAATAAATGCCTGAAATAAGCTCACAAGAAGCTGGTGCAAAACAGGGCGCCATGGCTAAAGCAGGCAAGGGGGCGGTTTCAGCTGTAAAAAAAGGAAGCGATGTAAAAGACAAAGCGGTTGATAAATTTTGGGAATTTGTTCCTGGGTCTGAAGGAGAATATAATCCGATTGAGGATGCGTTGGGCCCGCAAAAAGGCCAGCCTTCTTTAGAACAACAGGCCACCCAAAAGCGCGCTGCTAAAGAAAAAGAACCCCAAAAAAAAGGCGGCGGCGCCGGGTTTGCGGCTGATTCCATGGGCCAGGCCCGCTCTCTTAAATCTCAAAAAGCCTCAGCTAGGCAAAGTAAGGGCGGAATTGGATCTGCAGTAAGTGGCAAATCAAAAAAGGTTGCAAAAAAAAGTGTAGAAATAATAAATCGTGGTGTTATTTGGACCATTTTTATAATTGGGATTTTAGGCTTGATATTTCCTCCTATATATCTTTTTTGCTTGTTTCTTTTATTTTTAATATTGATCGGCGCAGAAAATTTAGCCAAGAATATGTTTATTAACCTGGTTAATTTTTTACCTGTTAAGTTTTTAATGCCCGCCAGCCTTAGGTCTGTTTTTGATGGCTCAATGGATTTTTTCAAAAATGACGTCAAGTTACGTATGGGCGTATTTGAAATGTTTATTTTTGCATTTATGTTGATTCCACTCTTCTTATTTTTAATTGCTTTTGTATTCTTTATAGTAATTTTATCCAGTTTTCAAAGCACTTGTGATAGTTTAGGTCCGCTTTGCGACCTTGGGGGAAAAATTATAAAATGGATTGGCTCTCTTAGATAATTGTGGTATAATAATTTTATATGCCGTTAAATCCTAACATAAAAAGAATCTTATTTATCGCTGGTTTCGCGGGCGCAGTCGCGCTTATGGGACTTGCTATTTATTGGGTTTTTTTTCGTGCTCCTGCCCCTCCCGCCGAAGTCGTTGAGGTCAATATTAATGTTCCCCCCGGACTTCTTCCTGACGTAACTAATCGCCCCCCAGAAGAAGTTAACGTCAATGCGCCAGATTATGCTTTGCCGGTAATTGATGGCGTTGCCTTAGGTGGGAATACCATTACTACGCCAATTCTTGATGAAGCATCAGAATTCGCTCAGCTTGGCCCCAATGGAACTGACATGGTTTATTATGATCCGGCCGATGGCAAGTTTTACCGCGTGGCTCCGGACGGGACTATTCTGGGAGAACTTTCTGACCAGGTTTTTCCTGATGCCGAGAATGTCACCTGGAACCCTGATTCCAGCGGGGCGGTAATAGAATTTCCCGACGGATCAAATATTTTTTATGACTTTGATAATGGCGAACAGCATACTTTACCTCGAGAAATGTCCGACTTTTCATTTTCCGAAGTTGGCGAACAAATATCATTTAAATTTACCGGTATAGACAAGCAGGATAATTGGCTTGGTATTTCCAATCCTGATGGTTCCAATGCAATCGGCCTGACCCGAACTGGGGAAAATGCTGATCAAGTCGATGTTAATTGGTCTCCTTCCGGCCAGGCCATCGGCACCTATAGCGAATTCACCGGCACGGAACAACAAAAGGTCATTCCTATTGGCACCAAAGGTGAAAATTTCAAAGCTATGTATGTAGAAGGCATGGGTTTTGATTATCAATGGTCTCCGGATGGGGCGCAAATGCTTTATAACGTTCATAATGGAGCGTCCGACCATAAACCGACTCTCTGGACAGTCGATGCCTTCGGCGATGACATCGGTAAGAATCGCACCCCGCTTGAAATTAACACTTGGGCAGAAAAATGCTCCTATGCTTCACCGACTGAAATTTATTGCGGCGTTCCGACGGAGTTAGTCAGCGGCGCCGGGTTTGGCCCTGGGTCAGCCAGTAGCACACCTGATGAAATTTATAAAATTAATCTGACCACAAATACAAAAACTAAAATTGCCAATCCTGTTGATGCCAATGGCGAAAATAATTTTACGGTAGAGCAAATGTACACTTCTGCAAACGGAGAATATGTTTATTTTACAGATGCCCAAACCGGAAAAATCTATAAAATAAAAGTAAAATAATGCCAGAAAAAAATACTTCAAAAACAAGCGCCAAAGTAATTGTCTATATATCTATATTTTCATTTCTTATCGTTTTAATCTCTCTCTTTTATTTGAATTCCATCAATTTCACCGTATTCACCACAAACAGTGGAGAAGATGTCGAACCTTATCAGAAATACGGCGATCTGGAATTAGGTTATGATCCTCTTGTTACGGTTGTGCCCAAAGAGCTGCAGGACCTGAATGCCAAATCGGAAATTTTCATTTCCAGCATGGATCCTAAAATCGGTGCCCCTAACGCCTCTGTTATCGTTACAATTTTTGGAAATCTTCAGGACAGCAATATGCGTGAAGTCTATGAGACTCTTGAAAATATTGCTCAGGCCAACCCTGATCAAATGCTTGTTGTCTGGAAAGATTATGTTCTTCCGGAAGAAAATCCAAGCCTGGCTCAATTGGCCGCCGAAGCCGCCCACTGCATGGCAGACCAAGGCGAATTTTGGAATTATTTCGGTTTTATAACCAACAATCAGGAAGATTATTCCAAAAATTTTTTCAAATCAGCCGCCAAAAATCAAAATATCGATTACGAAGAATTTGAATTCTGCTTTGATAACCGCATAATGCAACCTATTGTTGAACAAAGTTATTATTACGCTGGCTCTGTTGGCGTAGATCGGTCTCCCTTGATTTTTATCAATAATGAAAAAGTTGAGTCTGATTTTTCTAAGAAAAATTTGGAGGATAAGATAAGGCCCTTAATCGAACAGCTAAAACAAGATGAATAAACATCTTTTCTTATTCGTAATTTTATTATTCGTCGTCCTTGGCATTTTAAGTGCCCAGGGCGTCTTTGCCTATAAGCTGGAAGTGCCTATCGGCACTACTACAGAAGTCACGGATTTACCTCAATACATAACAATTGTTTACCGTTTTGCCATAGGCGTTATTTCTCTTCTCGCCGTTTTAATGATTGTCTTTGGCGGATTTAATTGGATCACAGCCGCCGGCAACGAGCAAAGGATCGGCGACGCAAAAAGTACGATTATTGCGGCTATCGTTGGTCTGATAATTGCCCTAACATCTTATACCCTTCTTAACACCATAAATCCGAATCTAGTCTCTATGCGATTAACCGTTCCAAGTATCACAGCTAGCTCGACCGGCACAGGCGGCACAGGCGGCACAACAACCATTGGTACCGGAGACGGCACTTGTGAACCATGTCCGGAGGATAGCGTTTGCGGCGTGGCCAACCTGAAAGCGATCGGTTTTGACGATGCCGGCGCTGAAGCCCTGAACCAAATATGCCGCCTGGAAAGCTCCTGTGGCAACGCCCTTATTTCCGGGACTGATTATTGCATCGAAGAATTGCCCCCACCTTGGGATGTGAGTGACAGCACCCGCAATGCCCCCAAAGCAGACCGCGAAGCTGTTTCAGTATCTTTTGGACCTCTTCAGGTGAATATCGCCTCTGCCGGTGTCATGAATTCTGCCGGAACGCAGGAATGTCGTGAAGCATTCTCTGATTACGCCTCCTTTGGCCAGGGATCCAGCGGGGAATGGGGCGTTCATTGTAATATTATCGACACCACTTTATATAATAACTGTAAACAGCATTATATGGACCCTACTTCAAATTTACAGGAAGCTTTTCGAAAATATAGTAATGGTGGATTACAGCATTGGGGCTATTCAGCTAATAAATGTGGATTTTAGTTACTAATATATATTTATGAAAAGACTAACATATATTTTTATCGGCATTGGCGCAGTTATTGTAATAGGATTGACTATCATATTAATCATTGCCAGCCGGAATGCTTCCTCAGACGATGTTGTGATTAATTTTAATGAAGAAATTCCCTATACCCAGGATAATAAAATTGCCATTGATACCGGCCAGGGCATGGTCTATATCAATGACTTGCTTAAAAATCCGGTGCGTAAAGCCGGCCAAAAAAGCGTTGTTTTCCTGGAGAAGGCCGAATACACCATGAGTTATTATCCCTTGCCCGAACCGGGCGAATTTATAATTTCCATCTCATTTCCAAATCCTAATGTTGTCCGCCCCCAAATGGAAAAAGACTTTCTGGAGGCAGTCGGAATTTCCGAAACAGATGCTTGTAAATTAAAAGTATCTGCCAATGTGCCCTATGCTGTTAATCCTGACACAGCCGGAATCGATTATGGTTTGTCATTTTGCCCCGGGGGGAAAGCTTTATGAATAAAAAAACTTTAGCACTTGCTATTTTATTGGTAATCATCCTGGGGGCGGCATATTCGCAGGGCGTTTTTGCGTACAAGCTTGAAGTTCCTCTCGGCTCGGCCACTGAAGTAAATAGCTTGCCCGAATATATCACGATCATTTACCGGTTCGCCATGGGTATTATATCTTTGCTTTGCGTTTTAATGATCGTTTTTGGCGGCTTCAGCTGGATCACGGCCGCGGGTAACGAGCAAAGGATTGGCAATGCAAAATCAACAATATTAGGTGCCATAATTGGTTTGATAATTGCCCTGGGGTCTTATACTTTACTAAATACAATTAGTCCAAATCTGACAAATTTAACTTTCACTGTCCAAAATATTGAAGTTGATGAGACTTATATGAGCACAGGCGTGGCTGGTGATGCCAATTCATGGAGTGATTGCCTGAATCAGCTTTCCGACAAGCAATTTAATAATTGTACTGGCTTAGTTGGTCTGGATCCAAATTACACTACTGGCGGCGGCGGCGTTGCTTTAAAATTGAAAACAGATGCGGCAGCTGATTGGGAAAAATTAGTTAAAGATTATGCCGCTCATTTTCCGGGAGCCGCTCCTTTAAGTGTTTCCAACGGTTACCGTCCGCCTGAATTCCAGGACTGTATCCATCGCAATAATATTGGTGACAGCCCGACCTCTGCTTGCGGCAGCAATGGCCAGGGCTCTGGCCATCAGTCCGGTGCTTCGATTGACGTAAACACATCTGCTCTCACTCAGGATAAATATAATTATATTTGCTGCGGACAAGAAACAGAATGCAGCTATACGGATGATCCTTCCGGCTACGACGATATAGACGGCCGACACTATGGTTGGCGAGTCCTCAATTACAATCCCGATCTTTCTAGTCATAAATCTGAACAACACCATTTTTCATATCAAAGCATGGGCACGCATCAGGATGTCTGCCCGGGGGATGGATGGTGCCAATAAAAACATGATCTATATATGCTCTAATTGCGATTCTCAATTTCCCAAATGGCAGGGCCAATGCCCGGAATGCGGTAAATGGGGGACGGTTACCAAAGATAGTGAAAAAAAAGCCGGAAAGAAAAAAGCCGAAGCCGCGATTGACGCAGCCAAGCCTTTTAAGTTATCCCAGGGCCAGTCCAAAAAAGTTTCCCGTTTAAATACAAATATCAAAGAGCTGGACAGAGTATTGGGCGGAGGGATCGTTCCCGGCTCTATTTTATTATTGGGAGGAGACCCGGGCATAGGAAAATCAACCCTGATTCTTCAGGCCGCCAGCCTAATAAACGAACCTGTTATTTATATTTCCGCCGAAGAATCCGCCGACCAAGTCAGAATGCGTCTGGACCGGCTTAAATTAAACGGCGATAAAATTGATTTCTTGCCGGAAGAAAATGTTGAAACTTTGTGTAAAACCATCAAACAAGAAAAACCGGCCTTAGCCATAATAGATTCTATCCAGACAGTTTATTCTGATGATATTGATGCCGAACCTGGTAATATTAGCCAGATTCGCACAGCCACAGTAAAATTTTTAGAAACCGCTAAGAAAAATAATATTCCAATTGTTTTGATCGGCCACGTCACTAAAGACGGCCAATTAGCCGGCCCCAAAGCTCTGGAGCATCTCGTTGATGCGGTTCTTTATTTAGAGGGCGACCAAAATCATCACTTCAGAGTTTTACGTACTGTGAAAAACAGATTTGGCTCGACCAAAGAAGTCGGTATTTTTGATATGCAGGACAAGGGCTTAGTTGAAGTTAAAGATCCTTCTAAAATATTTTTGGAAAATAAAATAGACGCTCCTGGCTCCTGCCTCACCGCTGTTATTGAAGGCTCCCGTGTTTTTCCTATAGAAGTCCAGGCCTTGGTCAGTAAAACTATTTTTGGCTATCCGCAAAGAAAAGCCTCAGGCTTTGATGTTAATCGCCTTCAGCTTTTAACGGCGGTGTTATCAAAAAGAGCCAAGCTTCCGCTGGGCACGCAGGATATTCACGTAAACATAACCGGCGGATTAAAAACCAAAGACCCGGCCGTCGATCTGGCCGTGTGCCTGGCAATTGCCTCAGCCTATACTGACAAAGCTTTACCAAAAGATTTAGTTGCCCTTGGAGAAGTCGGCTTAGCTGGCGAAGTACGCAGTGTTAATAGATTAGAAGACCGCGTCGTCGAAGCGAAAAGACTCGGCTATAAAAATATTATTACGCCGAATGATGCCAAGACTGTGGTTGAGGCTATTCAGAAATTACTCCAAATGTAATTGTTTAGTAAAAGTATCAAGTTTTTTTTCAAGCAGAGGATATTTTTCAAGGGCAGGCAGGATAACTTCCACTGCCTCTTTTGTTTCATTTATTAAGACATGGTCAGCCAGTGTTGCCAGCTGTAGCATATCCAGATAGCCTGACTGCTGGGTGCCATAAACATCACCCGGTCCTCTGATTTGCAGGTCATATTCTGCCAGTTCAAAACCATCATTACTACTAACAAACATATTTAATCTGGCTAATGATTTTTCTGAATCACTATCAGTAAACAGTAAACAATAAGACTGATGGACATCTCGCCCCACCCGACCTCGGAACTGGTGCAGTTGGGCCATGCCAAATCGGTC
>JAHJKD010000058.1 GCA_018822435.1 Patescibacteria group bacterium | reverse complement strand
TTGCGAGAGTTGTTTGTCCGGCAACATTCAGATAACCGGAAGCTGTGATGTTGGTGGTCGAAACATTGGTGAGGCTCAAGGAATTGAAAGTTGCATTGCCTGTCACCAATAAATTTTCCATGGTAGCCGTGGAAAACTGCGCGAATCCGGACACGTTTAGATTGCCCCCGAAACTTGAAGTGGCCGTGGAAGAAGAAAGGTTAATGTTGGCACCGGAAAATGAGCCGGTTGCAATATTAAAATTCTGTTGTGCGTCCAGAGCCAAAATGGTGTTCGCGGCCGCGGTGGTGGAGGCGTGAAAGCCATCTACCCTGTGGGAATTGAACGCATAGGGATGCGTGGCCATTATTACTCTGGGCAAAGCCTCGGCGTCGCCTTCAATTTTTAATGCCAAATAATATGTGCCGGAAGAAAAGTCCAAATAATCTGGAAAAGATGCGCATGTTCCCAAATTTACCGTGAAATAACCCTGCGCGTCGGGCAAAACTTCCGCACAGCTTCCGTTCGCTTGATCGCGAACTTCTTTCCAAAGCAAAGACCCGCCCGAAGACGCCACATCAGCGGGTGCGCCGTTTGTGGCATGATTGTAGATGGAAAATTGTATGGTGGTGGAAACGTAAATCGGCGTCCCCGACCCATCTCGCAGACGGCCTTGATAGCTGATTATGCCCGGGGGAACTTCGGCGGTGGCTTGAGAAATAAACGAGGCAAAACCGGACAAAACAAAAACAACAACAAAGACTACTTTTATAAGCCTTGATATTTTCTTAAAATTGGGGGCGGATTTTCTTCCTCTCCTTGATGAGAACATAATTTCCCCTCACAAATTAATTTGAATATATTATATCATATATCGCGCATAAAGAGCATACTATAATTTAAAAATTTGGGGATAAGTATAAAAAAAACAGACGTGGGGTCTGGTTGTCTTTATGTTGTCATTGCGAGCGAAGCGAAGCAATCTCTATAACAGACGGGATTGCTTCGTCACTGCGCTCCTCGCAATGACAGTTACAGATTCACCAGCGCCGTCAAAGTGATCGTGCCACTGTAAGCTCCGTTTGGTTGGAAAAACGGCGGGCTGGCGCGATATTCCAGAACCGTGTTGAATGATCCAAAAAGACAATTCGTGCAATTCATCACCTGTTGAGAAACTGATGAAAAACCAGTGTATTTGGCTGTCCCCGCGCTATCATCCGCGCCCCACCATACGCTATCATAATTGGAATTCGTGCCAATTTTATACACTCTCATTGATAAATTATCTCCCGGGGTTGTAGTGGCGTTTCCCGCTCCCGCCGGATTCCAGGCTGTTTCATCCGGAAAAGTTGTATTTGGAGCGCCGGCACCGTTCAAATTCAAGGTTGAAACAGCATCATCGCGTTTAACTTGTAAATTAAATCCTTGAAGCGTGCCGACCATATTAACGGTGGCAGTGGTGATGGTGAAAAAAGCAATTCCCGGCGCTGTAACGCCGAGATCGGAACTGGTAGAAAAAGTCAAAGTCATTTCCGACAAATCCATGGTCAAACCGTTGTCAATTATATAATTCGCGCTATACGACCTCCCCACAGCCGGATCCCCCGCCCCGCCTTTGATTTCATAATTCGTGGAAGTGGCATCATGATAAATTGTGCCTTGCGTGTTCCTGTCAATTTTATTGGTGGCTCGCGTGATATTAAAAAAAACAAACGAGACCAATGTCAAAACGAAAAAATATAAAATTGTCTTGATTTTATTTCTCATAGGCTGGATATATTATAATGCATATTGAATAATATTTTAAGTGTGGGGATAACTTGCGATGTTGCAATGTGATAATATTATAAAATATGTTATAATTGTTTTATCCTTTACCATCCCGACCGACTGAAGTGAGCGTCTCCCTGTGGGAGATCTCCCGAAGGGAGAGAGGGATCTCTCAATTTTGGTCGGTATGACAAATCAAATCTAAGATTCTAATTTTAATAGGTATGAATAAAAATATAATCTCATTCGTTGTTTTAACATCCATGCTTTTTGCATACGGCAATTTGATGTCCTGGAATTTATCCGATTTGTTCGGCGCCCCGGACGCCAATGCGGCATCCACAACCAGCGTGCAAACCATAACTTTAACGGTCACCTCTTCCATAACTTTAACTCTGGCCACCGGAACGGTTGAACTTGGCACGCTCGCCCCCGGATCCCCAAACAGCGCAACTACCAGCTTAAGCGTCACAACAAATGAAAACAATGGCTGGTATCTTTCGGTTAAACGCGACGACACCACAACCACCCTCAATATGAATGGCGCCGTAGCTCCGGACATTACGCTTCCG
>JAHJKD010000017.1 GCA_018822435.1 Patescibacteria group bacterium | reverse complement strand
TAACTTAATTTATATTAATATATGAAAGTAAAATGTACACAGGAAAACTTAAATAGGGGGTTGGGTATTGTAAGCCATGTGGCAAGTAAGAATACGAATTTGCCAATACTGAATAATATTATGATTAGTGCTAAGGATGGGATATTGTCTTTAGTGGCGACTAATTTAGAAATTGGTGTGGTGGCAAACGTAAGATCTAAAATTGATGAGGACGGAAGCTTTACTGTTCCGGCCGCAGTGATCGCAAATTATATTAATTTAGTGTCAAGTGACAATATTGATATTGAATTAGATGGAAAAGAATTAGAAGTTAAATCCGGAAAGCAAAATACAAAAATTAAGGGCGAAGGCGCTTCTGAATTTCCAATTATTCCTGAGGTGGAGAAAAATATTGAATTTAAGATAAATGGAGAAGAATTAATTAAATCAGTTTCTCAAGTAGTGTCATCTGCTTCCATGGATGATACAAGGCCGGAAATATCAGGTGTATTCATGTATTTTAATAATTTAGAATTAACTTTAGCCGCCACTGATAGCTATCGCTTAGCTGAGAAAAAAAGTAAATTAATTACCGGCAAAGAGGAAAAAAAAGTTATTGTGCCCCAAAGAACAATTCAGGAATTAGTGAGGATTTGTGGTATTCATACCCCCGAAGAAGTCATTATTCATATAAATGACAATCAAATTTTATTTAATTTAGGCGACGTGAAATTAAGTTCAAGGCTGATTGAGGGCGAATATCCTGATTACAAACAAATTATCCCAGAAAATTTCAATACCGAGGCAATAATAGATAAAAATGAATTTATTAAAGTTGTTAAGGGAGCGAGCTTGTTTTCCAAATCAGGCATCAATGATGTGAATTTAGCATTTTTAGTGGAGAAAGGCGAGATATCAATTAATGCGTTAAACACCCAACTTGGTGAAAACACAGCTTCGGTTTCCGGGAAAATAACCGGGAAAGATAATGATATAGTTTTTAATTATAAATATTTATTAGACGGACTGACTAATATTGATACGCAAAATGTAATTCTAAAAATCATTGACAATGCTAATCCTGGCATATTTATGCCAGAGGGAAAAGATGATTTTGCTTATATAATAATGCCAATTAAACAATAGCGGGGTGCAAAAAATAAACAAAGACCATTTAAGAAATGCAGTTGTAAAAGCAGGAGTTTATAATCAAGTTCAGGCTAGTCAGAGTTTAGAATTATTTAAAAATGCCGTAGAAAGAAATTGGGGTAAAAGCGCCAAGGAAGGCATAGACTCACTTTACATAAAAGGAGGAACCTTAACAGTAAAAATGCATAACTCTTCTTTAGCTCATGAAATTAAAATTTCAGAGCAAAGAATTCTTAATTATATAAATTCAAAAATTGAAGGCGAAGAAATAAACAGGATTAATTTTAAAATTTAATCCTTCTTTTTATTGTCTTTTGTGTCTTCCTCTTCTTCTTTATCAGAAGGGGCGGAGAAAACAAATGAAATACTATCCGATGAAGTTTTTCCAAATTCGTCAGTGGCAATCACTTTTAATGTATGGTTTCCTTCGGTTAATGCGGAGGGCTGGTAAGATGTTTGCCACGGGGAAACAGTGCTGGAACCAATATAATTACCATCAATATAATAATCAACTTGAGAAATTTTTCCACCACCAGCGGTGACTGAAGTCATGATATTAAAGGTGGAGGAAGTATATTTAACACCACTTTGCGGGTATGTTATGGAAATTGCGGGCGGATCAAGATTAGATCTTAGGGCGCAATCTTCATATTCAAAATCACCAGTCAGGTATTCACCAGGATTAGCAGCGGCATAACCCTGAACAGCGCCTTCCCATGAAGAAAACATAGGATCATCGGCCGGGTTGGTCGGGGAGGGGCCTTGAGGGTCGTCTTTATTTACATAATAAAGAATATTATGGACTTCGCGAAATTCTTTCTCAGTCACGAATTCAGTCGGATATTGGGCCAGACAATGTTCAGGAATAACTCGGCCCGTGTATTTATCAACTTTTTTAGTTTCTGTATAACCAATGCTTCCAAGAAGAACGGGTTTATTTGTGTCAGGCTCTTCAACAGGAAGGAATTCTTCAATGGGTGAGCCAGCCAAGGCATTGGACATAAATTCATTCCAAATAGGAGTAGCGATAACTAAACCAGCGGCTTGCGCGCCCATTTCATGATTATCATTATTACCTACCCAAACACCGGCTGCCAAAGAGGGGGTGTAGCCAAGGGTCCAGGCATCACGGTAATCAGACGTGGTGCCAGTTTTTGCAGCGGCGGGATGGCCGCTTGTTAAATTAAGGGCGGAAAAAGTGGAGCCGCGCGCAGCGGAGTCTGATAATATATTATTCAAAGTACGGAGGGCCATTTTATCAAAAACTTGTTCCGGGTTGTCGTGCCATTCATCAATAGTATCACCTTTTTGATTTTCTACTTTTAAGATGGCAGCCGGAGGATGCCTTTCGCCCTCACGAGAGAAGGTGGCAAAAGCCGAGGTGTGATCAAGCAAGGTAACTTCACCAGAGCCAAGGACAAGAGCAAGACCATATCGATCACGATCTTTTAAAGTTGAATATCCAAGCGCATCAGCAGAATCAAGGGCCTTATCAACGCCGACCAAATAAAGAGCCTTAACAGCAGGAATATTTAAAGAGCTGGACAAAGCTTGGCGCATTGTGACAGGGCCGCGAGTGGAGCCGTCATAGTTAACGGGGGTGTATTCCTGGCCTTCAAACGGGAAAGTAGTAGTTAGGTCCCATAAAATAGTTTTATCAGTATACCCTTTAGAAAAAGCCGTGGCATAAACAAGGGGCTTAAAGGAAGAGCCGGGCTGGCGGGGAGAAAGAGCCACATTTACCTGGCCGTCATAATCATCTGCAAAGTAGTCATAAGACCCCACCATCGCCAATACTTGGCCGGTATGGGTGTCTATGGCCACCAGGGAGGCATTTGAACCGCCATAAGAATAAACTTTATCCATGCCACTGCGAACAGCCTCTTCTGCTTTTTGTTGTTTGTCCCAATCAAGCGTAGTATAAACTTTTAAGCCTTGTGAAGTAACATTAGAGCCGTATTTATCTTCAAGTAAACTTCTGACATAGAGGGCAAAATGAGGGGCTTGGATATCCTGGAGGTTTTCCTGAATATTAACTTCTTCAAGTTTTGCCGTCTCGGCCTCTTCTTTAGTAATAAAACCTTCAGACACCATTTCTTCTAAAGCATGATTCCGGCGCCATTTAAGATCATCAATGTTATTTAAGAAATAAGTGGGGCGCTGGGGCAGCGAAGCAAGCGTGGCCGCTTCGCCCAATGTTAGATCAACCGGCATTTTTCCAAAATATGTTTGGGAAGCAGCCGCGATACCGTGATTTACGCCACCGTAGCCGATTTCATTCAAATAAAATTCAAATATTTCGTCTTTAGAGTATTTTCTTTCTAAACGGACAGAAAAGATTAATTCTTTTAGTTTTCTTAC
>JAHJKD010000003.1 GCA_018822435.1 Patescibacteria group bacterium | reverse complement strand
TTAATAATTATTTAAATTAACTAAGTACAAAAATGAAAGAAAAGACGAAAAAAGCCATAATCTTTGTGGCCCTGTTCACGGTCATTGGAGGGATCGCCTCTCTGATTCCATTTACTAAAATAATGGGTTCAGACAAGGTATTTAATTTATTTGATTTCATGGGCCCGATATCCGGTATGTTCATTGGCTCAATTTATGGTGCTATCTCTGTTTTCTTTGTAAAATTAATCAACTTTTTCATTGGTGGTGAAGCAATGGAAATCAGCACTATCATTCGTTTCTTTCCCATGATGTTTGCCGCTGTGTATATGGGCATGAAAAATAACAAACTAGCTACGGTTGTTCCTATTATTTGTATGATTATGTTCTGGGCCCATCCAGAAGGACGTCAGGCCTGGTATTTCGCCCTTTATTGGCTAATCCCGATATTTGCTGCTTTTGGTAAAAAAAGACTTATCCTCAACTCTCTGGGCGCTACTTTTACCGCTCATTGCGTTGGTTCAGTTGCCTTCCTTTATGCTTTCAACCTTCCGGCTGAAGTCTGGCTGGCGCTGATCCCGGTCGTCTGGATCGAACGCGGATTAATGGCTGGTGGCATTTGGGTTTCTTATTCCGTATTCAACACAGCCATTGATAAGATTCTTGTTAAAAAATTCAACTGGAACCTGTTTGCTCCGATCGTTAACAAAAATTACACCTTTTCCAAAAAATTCTTCAAATCATATTCTTAATTTTCTTTCCTGGAGGACATGGACGCTAAAAAGAAAAATAAAACTAAAGGCAATCGCATAGCCCGGTATGTCGTCTACGTGATGCTTATCGGGCTCCTCCTTTTTGAACTCCTGAATTATTTAGGAATTCTTAATTATGAAGTTGAATTCACCTGGACGGGGCTGATCATTACCATTCTGCTGATATTCATTGGCTTGCAAATCGTCATGCATTACACGGAAACTAATTTCGGCGTATCTTTGGGTAACCGTATCTGGCTGATCGTCCTTATTGGAATTTATCTAGATGCTTTCGCTGATATGTTCAACCTTTACGCCCGTTTCATTTGGTTTGATCAGGTTGTTCATTTTAATGCCGGAATACTTCTATGCCTCGTTCTTTTCTGGTTTATTGGAAATATTGAAAAAACAAAACAAATTCGTTTGCCCCTTTGGTTAAAAAACCTTTTTATTTTTTCTGCTGCCCTCACTTTGGGCGTAGTTTATGAAATTGAAGAATATCTGGAAGATGTCTTTACTGGTTCAAACCGGCTCGGTGATGGAATGGATACAGCCAATGATTTGGTTATGGCGGGCATGGGATGCATCCTGACATTAATTGTCTTAGAAGTTATTTTTAAGCAAGGAATAAAAAATAAAGAAAATAAAGCATGATTATTTTCCGTATACTAATTTCAATCTTAATATTATTTGAACTTTTAAATTTCTTTAAAATTCTTAATTTTGAATTAGAGTTTACCTGGCTCGGTTTAGTCATAACTTCTTGCGTTACCTGGCTCATAATAGAGCTCTTGAACTCCTGGTTCCGTAAAATTACAAAAAAACAGCTTCCGCTCTGGGGGCTGCTTATAATAATAGTCCTGCTCTATCTTGACGCCCTGGCAGATATGTTTCATTTCTACAGCGCTTTTTCTTGGTATGATCAATTCCTCCACTTTGCTTCGGGCATTGCCATTGCGGCTAATCTTCTCTATGTTTTCTGGGAATTGCAAAAAGCCAAAGTCTTTAAGATGGGCTTGGTGGGCACAACTACTTTAACTCTCTGCGTCAGTGTCATGTTCGGAGTGCTGTATGAATGGGAGGAATATTTTGAAGACCTGATTTTCGGCTCTAACCGGCTTGGTGACGGCCGGGACACAGCCAACGACCTTATGCTCTGCTTTTTGGGGGGCATAATCGTTTTTGCAGCTGTCAATTTATTCTATAAATACAAACTTAAAAAACAGTAGTTCTAATTCGCGTCTAGAATATCCCGGCTGTAATCCAGCAGGATTTTTTTTCGCTTAAGATATTCCTGTTTCGGCCAGTCAAAATGAAAAATCATGGTCTTTTTATCCATCGCATTATAAACCCACCGGGCAATAAAAAACATTTTTCTGTCACGAAATACGCCCTCTTCATCACAATGCTCTGCTTCAGCTAAGTGTATCCTTTTCATGCTCCACATATCCAGTCCATCCATATCACGCAAGATCTTAGTTTCCAGATCCAGATCATTTTCATAATAATCCTCAGATTTCCTTCTTAGTTGGTCTGGCACTTGCGTATGATAATATACGCTTCGCACTATCCTGTCAGTCAGTTGTTTGTCAATTTTTTTGTCCTGGACAAATTCAGTCAGCACCCGGGCTGATCCGATCCCGTCCCATATTTGTTCGTATCGATATTTTACCAAATTCTTTGTTTGCGGTCGGGTCGCTTTCCACGTATCATGCCACGCAATAGCGGGAAGCAGTACGGAAAAATTAATTTCGCTATTTCTAATACTTTTTTCTTTCCTTAAGAATTCATCCAGATTTCCAAATATATCACCAACATGTTCATCCGCATGAAGCGGATCCTCACTATTTTTCATGCGTCTTAAACCCTCTTCATACAGCTCAAGCGCATGATTTTCAATAATAATATTATGTTTTTTTATAAGCTCCTCAATTTCCATATATCATGTATAATATATTTATGTACGCAGCTATTATACCACAAATAAAGGCTCCTCGCTCTATCCAAGCTTTTGACTATTCCATTCCTGAAGATCTTGCCATAACTCCTGGAGATATAGTGCAAGTTGAATTCCGTAAAACAAAAATTACAGGCCTTGTTTATGAATTAAAAAAAACAACTGCTTTTAAAAATATTAAGCCAATTATAAAAAAACTAGGTGATTTATCACTATCTCAAGAGCAAACTAAGCTTCTTGACTGGCTAGAAAAATATTATTTTATCTCCCCTACCCTGGCTTTTAAAACACTCTTGCCTGATATTCCTAAAGCTAAACATAAAGTCAAACAAAACCAACTCATTCCCTCTGGAACAACAATTTCAAAAAATAGAATTCCAGATATTAAACAAGCCATAAAAAAAATCAATAAACAAGAACAACTTCTCTTTTATTCAAATAGAAATGAAAAAAATGCTTTTATAATAGGTTTGTTAAAAAATCTAAAAGGCCAGGCCCTTATTATTGTACCGGAATTAAATGATATGCTCGTGATACCAGGCCTAGATATTGGCTATATACATTCCGGGCTCTCTAAAAATTCCATATATAATGAATGGGCTGATTTTAAATCTGGCAAAAGAAAAATTATTATTGGCACAAAAAAAGGAATTTTCTTTCCTACGGAAAATGTTGAACTGCTTGTCATTGATGATGAAGAGAATAAATCGCATAAAAACTATGACCAGAATCCCAGGTACAATGTTGTAAAAGTGGCCGAAGAAATTGTTAAATTAAACCCTCGTATAAAAATTTTATACACCTCTCAGGCTCCGCTTATTGAACATTATTTTGATTTGGAGAAAATTGAATTATTACGGAAAATTGATATTGCAAAAGTTATTAATATGTCAGATGAAAAAATATCCGGAAATTACTCTTATTTCAGTGATCCATTAAAAAAAGAATTATCAGAATCAAAAAAATCTTTTTTATTATTTAACCGCAAAGGTGAATTCAAATTATACGTATGCCGAAAATGCGGACATATTATTAAACTTGATGAAAATTTAACCGCCTGCCCCAAATGCCAGTCGCTTGATTTAAAGCAAGCTGTGTATGGAATTAAAAAATTATTATCAGAAATTCAAAATGTATTTCCTACTAAAAATATTATTGAATTGACTAAAGACGAGCTCCCAGATAATATTTACGATGCTGATATTATAATTGGAACAGACTTTGCCCTGAATTATATTGATATAAAAAATATTGATTTAATTGGCGTAATTTCAGTCGACCACGAGCTGGCCATACCAGAATTCAATGCTTCTTCACGAGTATTTGAAAAACTAGTCAGAATAATCAACTTAAATAAAAAAACCGTTATCCAGACCCATTCCCCTCTGCATCCGGCCATTAATATGGCCGCTCACTTAAATTTCAAAGCTTTTTACGAAGAAGAAAAAGATATCCGTAAAAAATTAAAATATCCTCCCTACGGCAATTTAATTAAAATAATAAATAAAAAAAATAGGCAAGAATCATATATTAAAAACCCTGAAGAACTAAAAAACATAAAAAATCCGGACAACTTCATTATTGACAGATTGTAAAATATCTGTTAGTATATTTAGTCATGAACAATAATTTATCAATTCAAACCGGGGCAAAGAACCCAATCCTAAGAAAAAAGTCTGATGAAATTTCAGGTGAACAGATTATCCAATATAATCAAGGTTTTTTTGATGCCATGAAAAAAGTCATGTATGAAGACGATGGCATCGGCCTGGCCGCTCCCCAAGTTGGCACAAATCTTCGTTTTGTCGTAATTGGAAAGGCTGCCTCCCCCACTAATGAAGATCTAATTTTAATTAATCCTAAAATTACTTTTTTATCTACAAAAATAAATACGGCAGAAGAGGGCTGCCTGTCTCTGCCTGGTGAATTTGCTGATATTTCCCGTCCTAATAAGATCAGATTCAAAGCCCTAAATGAAAACGGAGAAAAAATAGAATTCAAAGCCAAAGGTTTGTTTGCCCGCGTTATCCAGCATGAAGTTGACCACTTAGACGGCATTTTATTTATTGATCGGATCAATGACTAATATATTATTTTTCGGTACGCCCGACTTCGCTATTCCTTCTTTGAAATCATTGCTTGATGAAGGGGATTTTTTAATTACAGTTATTACCCAGCCAGATAAGCCAGTTGGTCGTAAAAAAATTCTTACCCCTCCACCAGTAGCTCTGCTGGCTAAAGAAAAAAATCTTGAGCTTCATCAACCCGAAAAACTTTCTTCTGACTTCATTAAAAACTTAAAACCAGATTTAGGAATCGTAGTTGCTTATGGAAAAATAATTCCCCAGGAAATCCTAGGCATTCCTACATGCGGTTTTATTAACTTACATCCTTCCCTGCTGCCTGACCTGCGCGGCCCCTCACCCATGCAGTCCGCTTTATTAAACGGATACCCTGAAACCGGAATTACAATCATGGAGCTGGATAAAGGCATGGATTCCGGTCCTATCCTCTCTCAGCAAATAATAAAAATACCTCAAAATACTGATTATCCGGCCTTGAGCAATATTTGTGCACAAGAAGGCGCAGAATTGTTAGTAAAAACAATAAAACTATATCTGAAAAATTCTATTAAACCCCAACCTCAGGATGGGTCTAAGGCCACTTTTTCCAAAATGATTAAAAGAGAAGATGGTGAAATTGATATAAAAAAAGACGAACCAGTTGAAATAATGAATAAACTTCGAGCTTATACCCCATGGCCGGGCATATTTTTCAAATGGAAAGATAAAAGATATAAAATAAAAAAAGCCCATCTTAAGGGCGAGGAATTAGTGATTGCTGAAATTCAACCAGAAGGCAAACAATCAATGTCCTATGCAGAATTTTTAAAAGGTCACCCTACTTTTTCCGAGCTTTCTCAGTAACATGAAAGCCCAAATATTTTCCCGTCATCATGCGCGTTTGCGCGTCGATGGCTGGCACAGAACCAAATACAATCATAGAAATCGGGAATAGCAGCCATTGCAGAACCATGACAAAATATTTCCCTTTATGCGTCCGTTTCGGCGGCGGTGGTAATAACATAAAAGACAGGACGGCTGAAACCAATAAACCGATCATGGCCGCTGTCATCAACCATTGCAAAATATATGGTGCATTCTGAACGACAACTAAAGAGCTGACTTCCGGTGAAGCCACCATTAAAGGCAATCGGCCTAGTATGAAAATCATGATTGGCGCAGTTGCCCAGGAATAAAATCCTTCTGTCAGGTTCAGGACATAACGAAATTTCTTGCCCCAGGGAATTTTTTTATTTTTCCTAAAATGCCAAAGCATATAGGGAAAGTGTTCCACCCCAAATGCCCAGCGTCTTTGTTGTTTATATAAATTTTCCAAGGAAGACCACCAGCTCTTGCCCATGACTGTATCCATAGAAACCGGAATATACATAGGATATACCTCGTAATCCCCATTATAATGTAAAAAACATTGTAAAAAAATACGGGAGTCTTCAGTTACAATATCATTCTGCCAAAAACCGACGTCTACCAGGGCTTTAAAGCTCATACTGTGTGATGAGAAGGTAAATAGCCTTTCCGGCCTCAATTGCTCTGTCATGAGCCAGAAAGTGGTACCAAATGAGGCAATTCGCATGAATGCCGGTGAATCCCAGATATTATTATTAAATAGCGGAATTGGCTGAAAACTTGCATGTGTCGGATTCGGATGTTTGAGGTAATGATATGTCAGGTATGAAAAATATTGCGGATGCACGCAAGTATCAATATCAAAAGAAGACACAATTACGTTTTGATATGGTATATTCTGCTCATCCACATAATTTTTTACTATCTTGCCCGCATAATGAATATTTGCGCCCTTGCCTTTTACTTCGCCGGGAATATTATCTGGATGAAAAGTAACAATTAATTTATTGAAATATTTCTCATATTTTTCCCGAACTTGCTCTGCTATTTTCTCAACATCTTCTTTGTCCCTTTCTTCCGCCGCAAACACAACAATCATTTTATCCAAAGGATAATCAGAATTTATCAAGCTGTCAAATGTCCCATCTACAATATCCCAATCTTCTTTGTAAGTTGGTAAAAAGATTGCATGATACATATTTTTCCACTCTGGCACGTCTTCACATTTTTTCAGCCAATCAATTTTAATTGATTTTTTATAACGGCTAAAGGATATGAATAAAAATACTAATAAATATAAAATTCTTGATAACCAATAAAAATCAAAAATGATAATAAAAATTATCATCCACAACGGCTTAATAAAAGAAAAAACAACCATTCCAATTAAAGTACCCCAAACCAAAAATCCGGGAATGATTTCTAAGAGCCTATATTTGTAATAATCAGATATTGCCATTTTATACGAACCACTTGGTTAACCCCTCCCAAAGAACATAAATGATGCCTCCAAAAAAGATCACATACATAAACCATAAGACCGGCTGTGGAATTTTAAGATCATATTCCGGTTTTCGATCCCCCTTCTTCTTGGCCCGATGAAACATCCAGACCATAATAATCCCCTCTACTCCGCCAACAACTCCACCAGCAAATCCGATTGCTTCTATAAAAGATAAAACATCAAATAAATATATAATCAAAGGAACCACCATCACAATGAGCCAGGCCAGTAATTTCTTCACTTTAAAATCAAACATGAAAGTTTCCTTTAATACATTTCCCAGAGCCAAGAAAGAAGTCGACATGGATAAAACGCCAAATATTGCCCCGACTAATAGCATAATTGGTCCTAATGCCAATCCCAACCCAATGATGGCTGATTCGGTCGTTTCTGTACCTGTAATGCCAACCACTAAAAAAGTGAAAATAAGATAAACGATCAACGGTACGATTACGCCTATGCTAATAACATTTAAAAGTTTTTTTGGATTCTTGCCCAATAAAAATCGGGCGTCTGGTACGGCTGTGCCTGCACCTAAGGCAAATAGTATCACGCCATATGGCAGAAGCAGATGAGCCGCGTTAAATTCAGTAAAATTACTTAAATTAACTTCACTAATTCCAAATATAAATAATCCGGCGATAATCAATAACAATATAGCCACCATGATTTTTTCAATATTTGCCACTGTTTTCAAACCAACATATATGGCCATGGCTGCCAGGGCATAAAAAATTAAACTATAAATTCTCGGACTGCCCCCGAACACAGGACTAAACAAAGCATTTAAAAATACGCCAATTTCAATCGTATAAGCGAGCATTGCCCCAAAGATACTGAATACAATCGCAACTAAAGAAATCCGTTTGCCCCACACGCCTAAATATTTATTCGCATATCCAGGTAATTGATGTTTTTCTTTTGTCCTTAATACAACTTCCCCGTAGCATAGAGTTGTTAACAGAATTACCGCCCCTAAAACCAAAATATATAAAATACCGGGAATAAATCCAACTTTTGCAATCACGTAAGGAATACCAAAGATACCCGCTCCTATGGCTGTTCCGATCATTAATGCGACTCCGCTCCAAAATGACTTGTCTATTTTCATATTACTTCTTTTTCTTTTTACCAGTGATTATTGCCGCAATCGATAATAAAATTAATCCGGCCCCTAATGTAATAATAAAAGGCCAGAATAATATATCCAGAAACGAATTAATCACTTCAAATGTTATTTGTGTCAATAAATCCGAATATTGCTGAAATCTTTCCAGATTATCGCTGAATAGTAATCTTTGAATTAATAAAGCCACGCTACCAACAAGGCCGGATATTAAAAAAGCATTTCCTAGCCAGCGACAAACTGAAACGACATTTCTTTTTATTAAAAGGGCAAGCGATAGGAGTAATATGGCTAATATTGCCAGTAAAATTATTAATCCTATATTCAAATAATGAAAATATGGTTCTAGCGTCGTTATTATTTCAACTGTTTCCGCTGTAAAGAAAGAATATCTAAGAGCAAATACGACATAAGTAATAGGTATGAATATCCACAACAAAACCAGGACTATTAGGGCTCCATATTTTTTCATGAGACATCTAGTTATATTCTAAAATCTTGTCTTCTGGTAATATTTCCACCCAAGTATTTCCTCGAATCAACTGAATTTCTTTTCCTTCTTCATCATAATACTTTGTTCTGGCCAAGCGATCTTTTTTCTTCCAGATGCCTTCTATAGCCTGGCCCTCATGGAAAATCATGGCCTTGCCTTGGCCTGTTACAATAAAATTAATTCTGCCTTTTTCTCCCGCTGGAATTTCCGGAGGCACTATCTGTACAACGATATTTTTTGCTGTGATCGTTTCCCCATTTACGGCGTCATTTTGCAATACCCCGCCATTGAGCCGTTCATAATTATTATTTTCTCGATTGTACTTCCACTCTACATCATAGCCCGGTGATGAAAAGAATAACTTAATAAATTTATCCCCTTCTGCCCTGTCTTTAATTGGCCTCCCGTCCCGAAAATCCCAGGATTCAAAATCGACTTCCTTATTTTCCAAACCTTTGTCTCGCAGGGCATATTCTAATAATTCAGAAGAAGTAAATAAATTATGCGGGGCAAAGCGGCCTGTATCTCTCCAAAAATATTTACTGCCGCCGGTCAAAGCATTTATATCTTTTATTTTTAACCCGTCAATTGCTCCTAAGGCTTCAGGGGATCCGCCGGCATGGGTATAAACCACATCATATTCAGACGCAAACTCCAGAAATGTCGGACGGGCTGATCGGACCGGTCCAATTTGGGTGGACTCTTCTCCGCCAAAAAGAGCCATAAAACGTGTTATGCCGCCTTCTACAATTACTTCATAGACAACTAATGCCCGGCTTAACCCGAATTGCGGCCTGACTCCGTCTCCGGCTAAATTTTCAATCATTACACCTACAGGATATTTATTTGCGTCTTCAACTGATACGATTATGCCATCTAACTTTCTTGGTTCAGTGCCTCCCTTGGTTTTAACTTCCCCGTTCTGGACTTCAGGCAAAAAGTTTTTCTGTACTCTGGGTCCCTGATTATCTTTCCACATGGTATATCCGATACCGCCCCAAATAAGCAAACTAATTACAACTAGGGCACTAATAACAATGCCTAATTGCACATTTCGATCATATCGAATTCTGTCCCAAGCCCCCATTTTTTTTATTTTTATATTAGTTGTATTCGATTGTCTTGTCTGTTGGTACAATTTCTATCCAAGATTTACCCGGATTAAATTCAATCTCGTCTCCGTTGGCATCATAAAATAATGTCCTGTCCCCTCTTTCATCTTTTTTCCAGGTACCTTCTGTCCCAACCCCGTCCATAAACACGACCGCATTGCCTTCGCCCTGAGTTTTAATATCAAGCCGGCCAGTTCCTTCTTCTAATAAAGAAGTTTCTGCATATTGCACAACAATATTTTTAGCAGTTAACTGTTCTTCTGTGTTTTTATCAGTGTGTTCAAGACCACCGTTAAAACGGGCATATATATTGGTGTCAGGATTATATTTCCATTCCACTTCATATGAGCCTGATGAAAAATTAATTTTTACAGATTTTTCCTCAGTCGGCCTTTCATCTTTACTGGTTTCTTTCTTGAATTTCCAGGGAGTGTAGTCGCCTTGAGCTTCCTCACCAACTTTATCCCGCTGAGCGAAAAACATCAGGTCAGAAGAAGTAAATAAATTATGGGGCGCTCCGATGTTCACATCCCGCCAATAATAACCAGGGTTACCAAATTGATTCAGATCCACCAGGTAATCATTTACGTTTAATACGCCTAAAGCTTGCGGACTGCCGCCGATATGGGCAAATAAACCATGATATTCTTCTGATAAATCAACAATATAATGACGGGCAGATCGAACTGGGCCGATCAATTCAATATTATCGCCACTAGCATACACAGCTAAAAACCTGGTAATGCCGCCTTCGGCTAAAAATTCATATACCAAATTTGCCTCACCCAGTCCGGCCTGAGGCCTGACTGTGGCTAAATTTTCAATCACGATGGTCTGAGGAAATAAATTCTCCATACCAGGATTTGTCTTAACACCATCAATTAATCGAACATCACCGGTGCCATTTAAATTCCTATTTCCAACTAATTCAGTAATGCGATTAGCGCTGCCAGGATAAAAAATCAGTAGTCCTGCCACAGCTGCCACTATAACTAAAAAAATTACTAATATAATTACTTGCGCTTTCGGATTCTTTTTAAGTTTCCAAAAGAAATCTTTAATCTTATTATTAGAAGATTCTCCCATTTTTTTATATTTAATTTTTAATAATTACTTTAATTCGCCCTTCGGTACAATTTCTCGCTTCGCTCGAAATCACTCAGGGCTTCGCTTTATTGATTAATCCTGAGTGATTTTGCTCCTACGAAGCCCGAAGGGCAAAGTAGAGCAAAATTGTATCGAAGGATTATTTCTTTTCTTCTTTTTTCTCTTCTTGTTTTTTGCCTTCTTCAGAAGATTCCTGCGAAGCCTCTGGCGTAGCAGAATCTTCTCCTTCGGCAGCATCTTCTTTTTCTTTTTCACCAACAACTTCAACATCAGCCGCTTCTTCTTCTGGTGCTTCTTCCAGAGCTTTTAACTCTTCTTCTGTCCTTGGAGGAGACACTAAGGCTACGATATCATCCATTCCATCTAAGACTTCAATCTTTTCCGGGATGGATATATCCTTTACTTTAATAGAATCATCAAAAGTTTTTAAAGGAGTAATGTCAACTTCCGCTTTTGAAATAAGATCAGCTGGCAAACATTTGATGTTCAGTTTGTCTTTATTAGTAACTAAAATACCGCCCATCTCTTTTTCGGCTGGTGATTCGCCGATAAAAATGAGTTCCATTTCCGCATTAATCGGATTATCCATGTTAACTTGGTAAAAATCAACATGCGTTGGTTCAGTTGTAAGCGGATTACGTTGCACCTCTTTTATCAATACTTTACCGGTCTGTTTGCCATCGACAAAAAAATCAATCAAAGTACTTCTCGTAGCATCCACTAATATCGCTTTAAAAGCTTTTTCATCCACCCTAATATTTTTATTTTCTACGCCAGGTCCGTAATAAACTCCTGGAATAAAGCCATCTTCGCGTTTACCCTCCCTGCTTTCAGCTTTAAGTTCAAATTTCTCTTCCATAAAAAAAATTCCCGATTAATTATTAAAAACTAGGAAATAATTATTAAATCCTCCCTTTTAAATTTTCATGCAGTTTCAAAAGATCGTCTTCAGTCACTGGTCCGGAATCTCTAAATCTTATAATATCGTCCTCATTCAAGTCAGTAATCAACCCGATCGAGCTTACTATTGGTCCATTAGCCATTATTAAAGCCATTAAACGGCCACCGCACTGCCTACATCTTATATAGGTAAGTTGTGCGTCTTCTTTTTCATCAAGCACTTTGATATTAAAGGTTGAATTTTTAGCGTTACAAATCGGACACTGAGAAATCAGCTTTCTCAGTGCTTCCTGCCTAATAAATGGTATGAATTTTCCCGATTTTTTTTGCATAATTCAAGGATTATTATAGTTTAAAACCTTTTTTATGTCAAATTCTCCCGGATTCGAATACTTTGTAATATTCCGATTAAAGATAAAGAAACAATAAGAGATGAACCACCCGCTGAAATAAAGGGAAGAGGCAGACCTGTAACCGGCATCAAACCTAAATTCATACCTATATTGATAAGAGTTTGCGTTAAAAATATAATAAAAATACCGGATCCTAACATAACCGCAAAATCATCAGTTGTTCCTCTGATTATGCGCCAAATCCTATAAAATAAGAAACAAAACAAGAGTAAAACAAAACCAGCTCCTAAAAATCCCAGTTCTTCCGCAATTACCGCAAAAATAAAATCAGCTTCACTTTCTGGTAAAAATTCCAATTGGCTTTGCGGCCCCAATCCAAGACCTCTGCCCAGTAATCGGCCGGATCCAACTGCAATAATTGACTGGGTTACATTATAACCAGTTCCCAATGGATCTAGGGCCGGATCAATAAAAGTCATGATCCTTTGCTTTTGATAATCTTCCAAGAAAAAAAGCCAGCCTGAAGTCGCAATCATTATAAGAATTAAAAATATAATCACTAATTTATACCACTTGACTTTCTGCATCAATAATAAGCCCAGCCAAATCGCAATAAATATTAACGCCGAACCTAAATCAGGTTGCAGCATAACCAAACCAACCATACTACCTGTAAATACGGCGGACAGGCCGATATTTTTCCATTGATCCATTTGCAGGGCTTTGTCTGAAAAAAATCGCGCCATAAATATTACAAACAATAACTTCACAAATTCCACCGGCTGTATGCTGATTCCTCCGAGTACGAACCAACCTGTTGTTCCGCGAATAGTCGTTCCAAAAATTAATAATAAAACTAATATAATAAACCCGACTATATAAAAAACATAAGCATAAGAAGACAACATCCGATAATCAACCAGACTAAACAAAATCATGGCAATGAAACCAATGCCAAAAAAAATAAGCTGTTTATTAAAACGGCTCAAATCGGGAATTTCAGCGTTTGTGCCAATAGAATATATGATAACTAAGCCAAAAGTAATCAATAACAAAACAAGGCCGAAAATCCACCAATCATATTGCTTAATTAAGCTAAAATATTGTTTTAAACCCATAATTTATTGGCCGGGATAAATGAGGTTATCCTCGTCCAATATGTTTACCTCAATTTCAGGTTCCATGTCAACACCGATGGGATAACGGTCAGGGAACCTTAATTCGATGGGTCTTTCTTCAAAAGATTTGAAATCATTAATTCTGGTAACTCCCACGCCAACCGGAGCATTGCTATAAGTTAACACTACTGTAACTTTTGTTTCATAGAATCCGAAAGCACTTTTATTTATTACTGTTCCAGACACGATTGATCCGGCTGAATCATCACCGGAGACAGGTTCTGCAGTTTGATATTTAAGGTCATTGAATTCAAAAATCAATTCCGGCATGTCAGTTTTTGCTTTTAGCCATTTTATATCTGAAATAACTATTTTTGGTTTACTTGTCCCTGTACCTGAATTTGGGACTCCTAAATCAGTTAATGTTTTCGTTTCTCCGGGTAAAATGAATGATTCGACTGGTTGGGTCGTTCCGCCACTGCCTGTAAAGGTATAAAAGAGAGTTTTAGCCGACCAATCCGGATTCGGGTTTGTTATGAATCCCATTAAATCGGCTTTATCCTTACCAGCAGAAAAGCTATATGAATTTCCCTGTTCAATCGCAGAAGGCTGAGAAGTTCCCCCGTAATTAACCTCCTGGCCGGATATTTGTGACATATACTGGTTTGCTTGATTGAAATTAACAATATACTGAAGTAGATATAAAAGAAAAATCACACTTAAAATCCCGACAATTACAAATAGTAAATATTTAATATATTTTTGAATTTTGGTCTTATTGTTAACCCACCAATAACCAAATTTAAATTGTGTATTACCCATTTTATCAGCCATATTCTATATAATACAATATTTGGCCTTTGAAGTAAACTATGGTATAATTTTCCCAGGAGTTAAAATTAAAATAAATATATGCTTGATCAAGCTCATAACATTTTGTATCTGACTGTTTCTATTTGCGCCTTAGTATTTACGGGTTTTCTAGTCTGGATTATGTACTATTTGGCCCAAGTAATGAAACAGTCCAATGAGATTCTCACTGAAGTTCGGGAAAAACTAGCCGAACTCGAAGAAGCCATCAACAGTATTAAGGACAAAGTTTCTTCTTCTGCAAATTCCATTGCTTTTGTGGCCAAAGAAGTTAAAAGCATCGTTGAATTTGTTCAGGATAAAAAAGAAAAATAAATTCTTTCTTTAAATCAAAAAGTAGAGACGTAAAATTTTACGTCTCTACTTTTTATTAATCTAATATTTTATTGTCCTCCGCCTTGAATAGTCTCTAATACAGGAGAGTCTTGCCTTAAATTTTCCCAGAATAAGATCTGTTTCTTATTTATCACCATATCAGAGGTCGGTCCATGCAATTCATCGCCCAATTTTACTAACGTAAAATTTTGGTTGGCTGCTTCTGCTTCTGCTTCTGCTTCTTCATCTTCACTAACCTGCAAGTAATAAACGTCTTTAAGCTGCATAGTGCCAAAACCTAAACTTTCTAGCTGACCAAAGTAAACTTGGCCGTTTGTCAGGAATACGGCTTGATAGGTGCCGTCGTCCATGGCTTTGTCATAATTGTACTGTACCAAGGCAATTTTTGTTCCGCCTAAAATAATGGCCAAAACAATTACCATATAGAGAACAATCCAGACCCAATTGTGTCCGCATTTTTTTGGTTCGACTGGCTTTCTCGGTTTTGTTGGAGGCATAATTAGTAATTTAATTTTTTTTAATTTACCTCATTATATCATGCTTTTTTCATCTTGCCAAAAACCAGTAAATCTAGTAAAATATTTAAACACTCAAATTATTTTTTCATGAATTTTACCCATCTTCACACCCATAGCCACTACAGTTTATTGGACGGCCTGTCCAAGATAGACGAGCTGGTCAAGCGTGCCAAAAAAAACCGCATGAAGTCTTTAGCCCTGACTGACCATGGCGTCATGTACGGCATCATTGAATTTTATGAAGCCTGTAAAGATGCCGGCATAAAACCTATCATCGGCATAGAAGCTTATGTGGCTCCGAACGGGCTTCATAACAAACGTCCGAAAGTCGATGAAGGACCGTTTCATCTAATTCTCCTTGCCAAAAATCAAACTGGTTATGAAAACCTCCTTAAACTAAGCACGATTGCGCACCTTGAGGGGTTTTATTATAAACCGCGTATTGACCTGGAAATATTAAAAGAACACTCTGAAGGACTAATTGCATCCACGGCTTGTCTTCAAGGTGAAATACCAAAAACTATTATTGCTCATGGCAAAGAAAAAGCCAGGGAAGCAATCAATAAATATTTAGAAGTTTTTCCTAAAGAAGATTTCTATTTGGAAGTTCAGCATAACCCATCAATTGATAAGCAAGAAAAAGTAAATTCAATCTTAAAAGAACTAGCCGAAGAAATGGATCTGAAACTTATTGCTACCAACGATGTCCATTATCTTGATCCAGAAGATGACGCTGCCCAGGATGCCCTTGTCTGCATCCAGACCAAGAAAAAACTGGACGACAAGGATCGTCTGTCAATGGTGGGTGAAGATTTTTCCATGAAGACTAAAAAAGAAATGGAAGAATGGTTCAAGGATATGCCTGACGCTGTTAAAAACACGGAGGAGGTTGCCGACAAATGCAATCTGGAAATCGAACTTGGCAAGATCCAGCTCCCCCACTTTGAATTACCTGAAGGCATTACCCCGGATGAACAACTTCGTAATATTTGTTTTAAGGGCTTGGAAAAAAGATACGGCCAAAATATCACGGATGAAATAAAAAAAAGGATGGACTATGAACTTGATGTTATTAAAAATACAGGCTTTGCTTCTTACTTTCTGATCGTCGCTGACTTTGTAAACTGGGCCAAAGAACAAGGCATTGTGGTCGGGCCGGGCCGTGGCTCAGCCGCCGGCTCTATTGTTGCTTTCCTAACCGGTATCACTAATATTGATCCGATAAAATATGAGCTTTTATTTGAGAGGTTCTTGAATCCGGAAAGAGTTTCCATGCCTGATATCGATCTTGATTTTGCTGATACCCGGCGCGACGAAGTTATCCGTTATGTAGAATCAAAATATGGCAAAGACAAAGTCGCCCAGATAATAACATTCGGAACCATGGCTGCCCGCGCAGCCGTAAGAGATGTTGGCCGTGTCCTTGGCGTTTCCTATAGCTATTGTGACCAGATTGCCAAATTAATTCCGATGTTCACCACCCTTGATCAAGCCTTAAAAAAAGTCCCTGAATTAAAAGAAATATATAGAGACGATCCAGACGCCACCAGACTTTTAGATTTATCTAAAAAATTAGAGGGCGTAGCCAGGCATTCTTCCACCCACGCTTGCGGAGTTGTTATTACAAAAGAACCCCTGACTAAACTAGTCCCTCTGCAATACCCTTCTCAGGATGATCAGGCTATTACTACCCAGTACTCACTTCATCCGGTTGAAGACCTTGGTCTTCTCAAGATGGACTTTTTAGGTTTAAAAAACCTAACTATCATTGAAAACACTTTGAGCATCGTGGAAAAAACTATTGGTGAAAAAATCGACATAGATCAAATTCCACTTGAGGATAAATTGACCTTTGAGTTGCTTCAAAAAGCGGCTACTACCGGAGTATTTCAGTTGGAATCATCTGGCATGAAAAGATATTTAAGAGACCTCAAACCGACCGATTTCGAAGATATTATTGCGATGGTTTCCCTTTATCGTCCTGGTCCTATGGAATGGATCCCTGATTACATCAAAGGCAAAAAAGGTCTGAAACAAACTTATTATCTGCATCCCTCCTTAAAACCAATTTTGGAAAAAACCTTTGGCGTCGCCATTTATCAGGAACAGGTCATGAAAATTGCGCAGGATCTGGCTGGTTACTCTTTGGGTGAGGCTGACGTACTTAGAAAAGCGGTGGCTAAAAAAATTCCAAAACTGCTGGCCGAACAAAAAGAAAAATTTATTGCTGGCTCAGTCAAGAACGGTGTTTCAAAAAAAGTCGCAGAAAAAGTTTTTGAATTTATTGAACCATTTGCCGGCTACGGCTTTAACCGTTCTCATGGTGCCTGCTATGCCATGATCGCTTACCAGACCGCTTATCTAAAAGCAAATTATCCCGCCCAATTCATGGCTGCCTTACTCACCAGTGATCATGGTGATACAGATCGTATCGCGATTGAAGTTTCAGAGACTGAAGATATGGGCATTAATGTAATGCCGCCCTCTATCAATGAATCTTTCTCTACATTCACGGTTGTTAAAGAAAGCCTGCAGGAAAAAAATCCCCGCATCCGTTTTGGATTATCAGCCATTAAAAATGTCGGTGCCAATGTAATATCAGTTATAATTGCAGAAAGAAGAGAAAATGGCCCCTACAATAACTTAGAAGACTTTCTTACCAGGGTACAAGACAAAGATTTGAATAAAAAATCTTTAGAATCATTAATAAAAACCGGCGCCCTGGACGAATTCGGCGAAAGAAATATGATGTTATCGAATATCGAATCTTTACTGGCCTTTTCTAAAAACGCCAAAGACGAAGCTGCTTCTGGCCAGACAAATTTATTTGGCCAGTTCCCGGTTGATAATCTGCCTAAACTTCGATTAGCAGAGGCGCCTGAAGTTGAGTCAAAAATTAAATTAGGCTGGGAAAAAGAATTACTTGGCCTTTATATTTCTGACCATCCCCTTAACGAGTACAAGGAAATATTGGCAGATCGATCCATACCTTTTTCTGAATTGCCTAAATATCTGGGCGACGAGTCCATTAATATTATCGCGGTCGTTACCACCAGTAAAAAAATATTTACGCGCAAAGGCGATCCTATGTTATTTGTTACAATTGAGGATCAGTATAAAGAAATAGAAGCCATAGTTTTCCCAAAGACTTTAGAAGAATATCCGGCTTATTGGGAAAGTGGTAATATTCTCGAACTAAAAGGCAAATTAGATGCCAAAGAAGGAGATCTTAAACTAATTGTGGAACAGGCTGACATATTTAATCCTGATCAGGCCATGGCCACAAAATTACTTATTACTATGCCTAGCCGAGTAAAAAAACAGCTTTTTAACGAAATACGCAATTTACTTATTAAAAATAAGGGGAATTACGCCGTATATTTAAATGTTGATGGAAAAGAGATAAATACAAATATTAGATCATCCCAGGACGTAATTTCTGACATAAATCGTTTGCTTGGCCAAGATTCGGTAATTCTGGTATAATTTTCATATGTTAAAAAAGGGTAAAATTAGTAAAAAATACAATAAAATAGTCTGGGGTTTTATCAGCCTCAGTATTGTTCTTGTGCTTTTTGTCGGCTATTTTGCCTTTGCTCAGACTAAAATTATTATTTACCCGGCTCAAATTGAAGAAACCGCCTCTTTTCAGGTCACTCTTAACGATCTGGATGGTGAAATATCAGAAACTGAAGTAGAAGGCACAAAAATTTATACCGGCTTCAAAGAAACTACTATTATAGAGGGTGAGGGCAGAGCAAGTGGAATTGTAACGATTTTCAATAACTATTCCGCTGATCAGCCTATGGTGGCCACCACTCGCCTACTTTCCAAGGAGGGCGTCCTTTTCCGAACTCAGGAAAATATAAATGCTCCGGCTGGCGGCAGTGTTGATGTTAATGTCTTGGCTGACGTCACAGGCACTGAAGGAGATATTGGCCCGTCCACATTCGAAGTAGTCGCTCTTAACGCCGCAAAAAAACAATCTATTTATGGAGAAAGCACTCAAGCCATGACAGGCGGCACGACGGAAGTTGCTATTGTTACTGAAGATGATATTAAAAAAGCATCCGAAGAATTATCTAAGCAGCTAGCTGATGAAGCCATTGAAAATTTAAAGGCTGAAGCGGAACATCCAGATAATATAAAAGAAAATACTGTTGAAAAAAGAATAGTAGAGTCAGATGTCAGCCATGAAGTTGGTGATGAAGTCAGTTCATTAGAAGTTTATGAAAAAATTAAAGTCTCCAATATAAGTTTCAATGAAAAAAAATTCCTGGAAGTAGCCACGAAAAAATTAGAAGAAAATTTAGACCTTGGTACTACCCTTGTAACATCTCCAGCCATGGACAACATCGAATATGCCGTCTTAAGCATAGACGAAGATGGTAAAAATGCTGTTATTAAAATTACAGTCCACGGCACCAAACAAATTAATGGAAAAAATTCAATTTTAGATAAAAGCAATATCACCAATAAAACAAAAAATTCCATAAAAAAATATTTTAACAACTTTGCTGAAATCGATCAGGTGGAAGTTGACTTCTCTCCTTTCTGGGTACAGACATCACCACTCATGGAAAACCAGATTGATTTTGAAATTCGAGATCTCCAAACTTAATCAAATTATTATTTTGTAGTGGCACAGCACGCTGTGCCACTACAAAATCTAAAAATATATGAAAGACAATAACGAAAAACAACTGGAAAAAATACGCCATTCCTTATCCCATGTAATGGCTGACGCTGTTTTAAAACAGTTTCCAGAAGCCAAGCTCGGTATTGGTCCTACTATTGAAAATGGCTTTTATTATGATTTTGAACTGGATCGCCCTCTTGTCCCTCAGGACCTCAAAAAAATAGAAAAACAGATGAAAAAATCGATTGCCCGGAACATTGAATTCAAAAAAGAAGAAGCAACCATTACTGATGCATTGAAGAAAGTTAAAGGCCAGCCTTATAAGAAAGAACTGATAGAAGGCTTGAAAAAAGATGGTGAAAAAAAAGTCACTTTTTATGCATCAGGAGAATTTATTGATCTATGTGCCGGTCCTCATGTAAGATCTTCTAAAGAAATCCCTTTTAAAGCATTTAAGCTCACCAAAATTGCCGGCGCTTATTGGCGCGGTGATGAAAAGAATAAAATGCTCCAACGCATTTACGGTGTCGGTTTTGAAAACAAAGAACAACTAGATGATTATTTAGAAAAAATAGAAGAAGCGGAAAAAAGAGACCATCGCAAAATCGGCAAAGAACTGGATTTATTCTCTTTTCATCCAGAAGCCCCAGGCATGGTCTTTATACATCCCAAAGGCATGACTATCTGGGAAGAAATAATCAAATATTGGCGTCAAGTGCATCATGGAGCTGGTTACAAAGAAATTCGTACCCCACAAATTTTAACGTCAGAACTTTGGAAAATTTCCGGCCATCTTGATAACTATAAAGAAAATATGTATTTCACTGAAGTGGAAGGCCAGACTTGGGGCATCAAACCCATGAACTGTCCCGGTGGTTTATTATTTTATAAAGAAAAATCCCATTCTTACCGAGAATTTCCTTTGCGCATTGCTGAACTAGGGTTAGTCCATCGCCATGAAAAATCCGGGGTCCTGGCCGGATTATTTCGAGTCAGGCAATTCACTCAAGATGACGCTCATATTTATCTGGAACCATCTCAATTAAAGGCTGAATTAAAATCCATGTTTAAATTATATAAAGAGATATATGAAGTTTTTGAGCTAGAATATCATGTAGAGCTTTCCACTCGGCCAAAAAAATTCATTGGTGAAAAATTAGCCTGGGAAAAAATGGAAAAACAAATGGAAGAAGTTCTGAAAGAATTAAAAGTTGATTATAAAATCAATGCGGGTGACGGCGCTTTTTATGGCCCTAAAATAGATTTTCATAATGCCGATGCCCTCGGGCGCACATGGCAGACAGGCACCATCCAGGTTGACTTCAATTTGACAGAAAGATTCGACATAGAATATATAAACAAAAAAGGCAAAAAAGAACGGCCATTAATGATCCATCGTACTGTCCTTGGAGGCATAGAAAGGTTCTTGGGCATTTTAATTGAAAATTATGCCGGTGACTTCCCGCTTTGGCTGGCGCCAGTGCATATTTCCATCGCCTCAGTCGGATCTGATCATAATAAATTCTGTGAAAAACTAGCCAAAGAATTTGAAGCGGACGGCTTGAGAGTTGAATTGCAATTGGAAAACGAAACTGTCGGCAATAAAATCAGGCTGGCGGAAAAACAAAAAATTCCTTATATGTTGGTAATTGGTGACAAAGAAATGGAGTCAAAAGATCTGCATGTCCGTATCCGTGGGAAAAAAGAAGTTGTTAAAATGTCAAAAGCCAAATTTATAAAAAGATTAAAAGATGAAATTGGATCAAAAAGCTCTAAGCTTGCATAAAAAATATCAAGGAAAAATTGAGATAAAAAACAAGGTCCCCTTACGCACAAAAGAGGACCTTTCCTTGTATTACACGCCTGGTGTGGCTGCTCCGTGTAAAGAGATTAAAAAAAATAAAAATAAAATAGACGATTATACTAACCGTCCTAATACTATTGCCATTGTCACAGACGGATCCGCCGTTCTCGGCCTGGGAAACATTGGCGCAGAAGCCGGCTTGCCAGTAATGGAGGGCAAAGCGAATTTGTTTAAAAAGTTTGCTAATATCGATGCGTATCCTATTCTTCTAAACACACAGAACGTAAAAGAAATAATTGATACAATAGTCCATATATCACCTACTTTTGCTGGCATCAACATAGAAGACATTTCTGCGCCAAGATGCATTGAAGTTGAAAATGCTTTGGAAAAATTGATTGATATTCCCGTATTCCACGACGACCAGCACGGCACAGCTATTGCTGCCCTGGCCGGTCTTATCAATGCCCTCAAATTAACCGGTAAAAAATGGAGTGAGGTAAAAATAGTGATAAACGGCGCTGGTGCGGCCGGACTGGCAATTTTTAACTTGCTTTCACTAAAAAAACCTGCCGATATCATATTAATTGATAAATTCGGCATTCTGGAAACATCAGTCGCCCACCATATGAATAAATATCAAAAATTAGCTGTCAAAAAATCAAATAAATCTGGAATTAAAGGTAAGCTGGATGACGCCATTCAAAATGCTGATGTCTTTATCGGCGTATCTGCACCAGGAATATTAAAGCCGCATCATATTAAAACCATGGCTGACAAGCCGATCATTTTTGCCATGGCCAATCCGGTGCCGGAAATCATGCCAGATTTAGCCAAAAAAGCTGGCGCGTATATTATCGCTACGGGCCGTTCCGACTTTCCCAACCAGATAAATAATGCCCTCGTCTTTCCCGGCATGTTCCGGGCCGCCCTTGAATATAAATTCAAAAAAATCACGACCCAGCATAAATTAAAATGCGCTGAGGCCATTTCCGCCACTGTCCAGAATCCCTCGGCTGCAAATATTATTCCCTCAATATTTGATAAAAAACTACTATCCAATATTCTCAAATACTTGAAGCCATGAAATATTGGATATGGCCTTTAGGCTGCCAAATGAACAAATCCGATGCAGAAAGAATTGAAAAAATTCTTAAGTCCTTAGGATATAAAAAAACTGATGACGATAAATTAGCCGACCTGATCGTCGTGGTTGCCTGCTCGGTGCGTCAATCTGCCATAGACCGGGTTTACGGAAAATTCCGCTGGTGGGCTAAGCGACAAAAAAAAGGCGAACTTATTGCCATATTGACCGGCTGCGTTTTGGATCATGATATCCAAAAATTCAAGCCAAAATTCGATCTTATTATCGATCTTCAGGAAATTAATAAAATTCCAAAATTTCTTGAACAAACTGATATTAAATTTCCAAAAAACTATTTAAAAATCGATCCTGATTATATCTCTAAATATCAGGCTTATGTGCCTATTTCTACTGGGTGTAATAATTACTGCACTTATTGTGCCGTTCCTTATACACGTGGACGAGAAAAATCACGGCCATCAAAAGACATTATCGCAGAAGTGAAAAACTTGATTAAAAAAGGCTATAAAGAAATTACACTTTTAGGAGAAAATGTGAATTCTTACGGTTTGGATAAAAAAACAGAAATAGACTTCCCTACCCTGCTTGAAAAAATCGCAAAATTAACTGAAAGCGGTAATCCCTATTCCCGCCCCTGGATCAGATTTACTTCTCCGCATCCAAAAGATTTCTCTGACGAACTAATTGAAGTGATTGCTAAATATCCAAACGTTTGTAATCAAATAAATTTACCAGTCCAGTCTGGTAGCAATGCTGTTTTAAAAAAAATGAACCGGCCTTATACTGTGGCTCAATATAAAAATCTATATAAAAAAATTAGGCAAGAAATTCCTGATGTATCCATATCTACTGATGTCATAGTAGGTTTTCCCGGTGAAACTAAAAAACAATTTGAAGACACAGCTAAGTTATTCAAAGAATTAAAATTCAATATGGCTTTCACAGCCCAATTTTCCGTCCGTCCCGGCACGGCCGCCTCTCAACTTAAAGATAATGTTTCCCAGCTAGAAAAAAAACGCAGAGAAAAACAGCTAACTTCAATCCTCATGAAAACCGCCCTGGATCATAACAAAAAATTAGTCGGCACGATCCAAAAAATATTAGTGGAAAAATATTCCAAAGACCATTGGCTCGGCCGCACTGAAGGCATGGTCACTGTGCGGTTTAAAGCACCAAAAAACCGACGCTTGGCCGGCCGGTTTATTGACATTAAAATTACTAAAGCTGAATCATTTTCTCTAGCTGGTAGAATCTAAATAAGCTTTCCAGGCTTCTTCCTTATATTTCTTAGCCTCTTCTTGAGGGTTATCAGCTTGATATATGCCCCTTCCTACAATTAACACGTCAGAACCGCCTTTTATGGCCTTTTCCGGGGTATTATACTGCTGTTTAAGGGCGTCTCCGCCACCGCCAAACTTAACTCCAGGAGTAAAATTAATGAATTTCGGATCATTAATCAGTTTCTTGGTGGTAATGAATCCAATTACAAAATCTTCGTTCTCTTGCGCCATTTTAATAGACTCTTTTGTGTATTTGCCCTTAGCTAACGTACCTTCTGGTGTCATTTCTGCCAGTAATAATAAACCTCGGCCTTTTGGCAATCCCACCTCTTTCATGCCTTCTATTATTCCCGGACCAGGCACGGTATGAGCATTAGTAATATCCGCCCAGTCTACTATATGATAAACACCGCCACTGTATTGCATTTTCACAGTATTGCCAATATCAGCAAACTTGCGATCTTCAAATATTAAAAAGTTATGTTTCTCTTTTAGCGCCATCAGCTTATCAATAAATTCCGGGGTAAAATCAGTAATAATATCCACGTGTAATTTAGCCACGCAAATTTCCGGTCCGATTTTATCCAGCAAATCCAGAATCTCCCGGCTTGATGTCAAATCCGCTGCCACAGATAAATTTGTTTCTTTTTCTACCATCAATTCAAATAATCTTTTCGCTGTTGGGTTTGTTGTGGTTGTAATTCTATCTTCGTACTTCATATTTATTATTTTTAAATTTTGTAGAGACGCGATTAATCGCGTCTCTACAAAATTTTGAATTATTATTACGTTTGACTTTGTTTAATAAATTCCATGACTTTATCATGCATGGCCTCCCCGATCTTATTGGCTTCTAAAAGCGTATCCAGCAATTCCTGCATAGTGATTACAGAATGCAAATTATAATTTTTTTCCGCCAAATTCTGCCGGCCGCCTTGTTCGCGGTCTAATAGCACAACGACATCTCTCACTTTGATGTCTTGCGCCTCAAGCGGTTCTATTGTCTCAAACACGCTTGAACCTGAAGTTACCAAGTCTTCCACAATCAGGCAAGTCTGGCCTGGTTCAAATATTCCTTCTATAGCCTGCTTCGTGCCATATTTCTTCACTTCTTTTCTTCGCATTACCATAGGTATATCATGATCTAAGGAAATAGCCGTAGCAATAGGCAAGGCCGTATAAGGCACGCCGCAAACCATGTCAAAATCCAGGTCTTCAACTTTCTTCCACATCTCATCAGATACTGCCCTTAAAACTTCAGGGAAAGATACGATCACGCGCAGATCAATATAAATCGGCGACTGAATGCCTGATTTTAATGTGAACTCTCCAAATTTAATGGCATTAATATCTGCCAGTTTTAAAATCAATTCTTTTTTATCCATATTTTAAATTAAAAATTTACTTTTTTACCTGATTTATCCCGGTAGTAATTTCCAAACTCAGCCAATTTTTTAGTAAGTTCGCAAGATATCACCGGACCTTCTGTGCACATACGAATCCCTAATGGATCCATTACGCATTGACCGCAAACACCAAATCCGCATTTCATGTATCTTTCCATGGAAACTTCACATGGCACCTTATTTTCCGAACAAATTTCACAAACCACCTGCATCATCATTTCCGGACCGCAGGAATAAACCATAACCGGATTAAGTTTGCCAATTTGTCCTTCCAATAAATCAGTCGCATAGCCTTCATGCCCAAGAGTAGCATCACCTGTGCAAAATTGTGAATCCTTAAACCTATTTACAAACATGACATTATCAATTGACCGAGCACCGTTATAAATGGTCACTTTACATTTATTTTTTTTAAGCTCATCAATTAAGAAACCAAGGGGCGCCATGCCACATCCACCACCGACTACTGCTACTTTTTTATTCTTAACTAAACTGAAACTTGTTCCAAATGGTCCGGATATTCCGCATTTATCCCCTGCTTCAAGTTTGAACATCGCTTTAGTAAACTTACCCCGCACTAAAACAGACACATCAAATTCATTTTTAGTTTGCCGGGAAATTCCAAACGGCTTCTGATCAACACCCGGGATCCAAACCATTACAAACTGGCCAGGTTTTGCTCCTAGGTCTCCAACAAACGTAAAAGTCTTCATGAAAGGTGTTTCATCTTTGACTTTCCTTATTTTATATACTTTTATTTCACTCATTTATGCGCCGCCCCAATCATTGACTTAATGGTCTTGTAATTATTTTTCTTCATAAAGTCTTCGATCTCTTCATTGATCAGTTTAAAAGCATCAATTTTTCTAAAATACACGGCCGAACCAACTCCAACTAAACTTGCGCCGGCCATGAGCATTTCTATTGCATCAACCCCATAGGTTACTCCGCCCGTTCCAATAATCGGAATTTTTACATTTTCATAAAGGTCCCAGACTGCTTTCAGGGCCATGGGCTTGATCGCCGGTCCAGATACGCCGCCCTGGACATTAGAGAGCACAGGGGCGGCCATTTCCGCGTTAATAGCCATGCCAGACATCGTGTTGATGGCACACAAGGCGTCAGCTCCGGCTTTTTCAGCCGCTTTGCCCACAGCTACTATATCGGGCGCATCAGCTGATAATTTTATGATGATTGGCTTTTTTACTTGCTTTCTTACTTCAGCAGTAATTTTTTTTGTGGCATCCGGAGAAAAAGCATACGGCTCACCAAACTCATGTTTTACATTGGGGCATGAAATATCTATTTCAATAAAATCGACTGCAGATTCTGCCAAAGCTTTAGCGCATTTCCCAAAATCTTCCACGCATCCGGCAAACACACTGCCTATTAAAGGCGTCTTATTAGTTTTTCTAAAAACCTCAACTTCTTTTACAACCTCTTCCACACCAGGATTAGAAAGACCAACCGCATTAATAAAATAATGCTTTGTGCCTGTCATGGTCGGATTGGGATGGCCCTCTCTTGGTTGTAGTGAGCAAGACTTAATTGTAATCCCTCCAGCTCCGTGCTTATTCACATTGCCCCAAGAAGAAGCGTTCACGCCTAAAACGCCTGATGCTAAAACCAGTGGGCCGTTGAATTGTTTGTTTAAAAATTTAACGGTGGTCATTTAACCATAGCATTATAGCTTTTTGGGCATGCAGTCTGTTTTCGGCCTGATCAATTATTACCGCGTTTCCATGGTCCATGGCTGATCTTGATATTTCATATCCAATATGACAAGGCATGCAATGCATGATCTTGGCCTCTGGACAATATTTATCTATTAATTCTCCGGACAACTGATATGGCTTAAACAAATCAATCCTGACTTCATATTCTTCTTTAAAATCTGGTTTCACCCTTCCTTCTTCAAAAAACTCCATATCCATCCAGGTGTCAGTATGGACAAAATCCGCATCTTTTAAGCCTTCTTCTAAATCAAGAGTTCTTGTGACCTTACCTGTGTCTTCAGCCATTTTATTTAGTTCTTCATCTATGCTCGGTTCATTAACTTTTGGAGCTATTATCGATACTTCTATTCCCAGCTTAGCGCAAGCCAGCATGAGCGTATTTGAAACATTGTTTTCAATGCCTAACCAGGCAACCTTTTTGATATTGCCCAAACCTCCGGATTTTTCCGACATTGTCAGCAAGTCAGATAAAGCCTGACAAGGATGATATTTCTCTGAACACGCATCAATAACTGGAACCGCATTCAAAGAAGCGGCTTTTTCCACATCTTCTACTTTCATGGCCCGGAACATCAACATGTCGCCAAACCGCATCACTGCCTGGATCTCATCCCTAAAATCAGTCAGGGCAAATTGCGAAGTCTTTTGATCTAGAAAAATTCCATGGCCTCCTAGTTGGGTCATGCCTTCCTCAAAAGAAAGGCGCGTGCGGGTTGATGATTTTTGAAAAAGCATGATCAAAGTCATGTGGTCTAATGCTTGCCAATAATCTTTTTGGTTGGCTTTGATTTTTTCAGCCAGCTCGATTATTTCTGTAATCTCGCCTGCTGTGTAATCTTTGAGTGAAATTAAATGTCTCATTGTTTATATATCTTTTAATTGATTTACTTTCATATCCATGGCTTGGCCGTCAATGATTGTCCATTCAGGCCAGCCTTTTAAGGTCATGCCTTCGTAAGGACTCCATCCGCATTTTGTGCCAAGACCTTCTTTTAAAATTTTATTTTCTTGCTTTAGGTCGACAACAACTCCGCAATTTTTCAAGCCCTTTAAGCCGAATATTTTCTTGGGGTTGTCATGCATGCATTCAATTAATCTTTCTAGACTTAATCTGCCTTCACTCACAGCATTGAGCATAAGAGGCAATATTTGGCCCACACCAGGTACGCCGGCCGGAGCATTGGCATAATCAAGTGCTTTTTCTTCAGGTAGATGCGGAGCATGATCAGACGCGATCACATCCACAATTCCGCTGGAAACTGCCAGCCATAATGCTTCATTGTCTTTCTTTGTCCGTAAAGGCGGATTTATTTTCACAAAATTTCCCCACTCATCGTAAGCGCTTTCATCCAAATATAAGTGATGCGGAGTTACTTCAATATATATCGGCAGACCTTGTTCTTTGGCCGCAACTAAAACTTCTAGCTCGGTTTCTGTAGAAACATGGCAAAAATATGTCGCCCGATTAAATTTTTTAACAAACTTTAAAACTTTTTTGATGCCGCTGACAGCCGCTTCCGGGCTGCGAATTTTGGAATGTTTGATCGGTTCGTTAAGATCGGCATATCGGGCTATATTTTCCTGAATAATTTTCTCATCTTCTGCATGTACAGCAATTACGCCTGGCCATTCTTTAAAAACTTTTTCCAGTCCTTTTTCGGTTTCTACTAATAAATCTCCAGTAGACGAACCAGTATAAACTTTCAGGGCCACGACTTCATCTTTAGCTCTCAAATCAGGCTCACGATTGCCATAAACGCCTAAATAATGAAAGTCTTTAAAACCATCGACTTCTTCTTTTTTTACCCGGTCTATTTTCTTATCCAGGACTTCTTTGGTAATAATGGGCGGATTTGTATTCGGCATATCGCAAACACCGCAAATACCGCCGGCAATAGCCGCTTTACTCCCCCATTCCCAGTCTTCTTTATAATCTCCGCCAGGAATGCGAAAATGCACATGAGAATCAATCATGGCCGGCAATAAAATATGGCCAGCTTTTTCTACTTTATTTTTTACCTTATCCCAGGATTCAGTTTCTAACCATTCCTGCAGATCTTTCTCACTTAACGTATTCATTTAATTCTTCTGGTTTAAATAATTTTTCACAGTAAACGCATTGTAAAAGCATTTCCTTGCCTTCAAAAGTAGGAATAAATTTGGCATTTTGCGGATCCATATTGGTTATGCACTTCGGATTCGGACATTTCACCATGTCTTCAAAAACTTCGGGTAATTCCACGACAAATTTATCAACGATCTTATAGTCCCTGATAATATTAATGGTCGCTTTTGGTGCGAGCAAAGCTACTTGATTTACTTCTTCCGGAGTTAGCTCTTTTCCTTCAATTTTAATTATGTCTTTATATCCTTTTTTCTTAGATTTAAAATTTGATCCCATGGTCACGAAATTTCCGCTATCAACTAATTTTAACATCCTGAGAATTTCAATTGCCCGGCCGCGCGGAATGTGGTCAATGACCGTACCTTCTTTAATTGTGTAGACCTTAAATGGTCTTTCTGGTTGTTTATTTGCCATATATTTATATTATTTATTCTGATTTTATCGAAGAATTATTTTAATTTTCCTAATACTAAGCCGAGTAAACCTTGACGCACATACAAACCATTTTCTGCTTGTTGGAAGTAATAAGCATGTTTGGTTTTATCTACGCTTGGTTCAATTTCATCAACGCGAGGTAAGGGATGCATGACTTTCATATTTGGCTTTACACCTTCCAACATATCCTCGGTCAATACATACACATTCTTTACCCTTTCATATTCCAAAGGATCAGGAAATCTTTCTTTCTGGATCCTGGTCATATAAAGAATATCTACTTTATTAATAACATTTTCAATTTTCTCATGTTGGGAGAATTTTACTTTATTTTTCTTTAAAAACTTCAGAATATGATCCGGCATTTGCAGAGCTTCCGGCGCTACAAAGTAAAGACGCGGATTATAATATGCCAGGGCTTGGGCCAGCGAGTGGGTTGTCCGTCCGAATTTCAGATCTCCTACAATGGCAATATCCAAACCAGATAGTTTTTTCTGAGTTTCCTTAATTGTGAAAAGATCCAATAATGTTTGGGTAGGATGCTGATTAGCTCCGTCACCGCCGTTAAGAATTGGTTTATCAGTTGCTTCAGAAGCCAGGCGGGCGCTTCCTTCAGCCGGATGCCGCATGGCGATTACATCGGCATATAAGCCGATATTCTTAATTGAATCATGAAGGGATTCCCCTTTCTTGCCTGAAGAAGATACGCCTGCTTCAGCAAATCCGATAACACGCATACCCAGTCTTTCTGCGGCTGTTTCAAAACTTAATCTTGTCCGGGTAGATGGTTCATAAAACAAACTGGCCAATACTTTGTCTTTTAATAAACTCGGGTTTGGCTTTTTCTTCATTTTGGCAGCTATAGCCAAAACATGGTCTATTTCCTGCTTGGAAATATCCGGGATAGAGATGATGTCTTTTCCTTTAAAATCCATATTATTTTTTTAGTTTTTATATCCTTATTATACCAGATTTTCGTATTCATCCCAACTTTTTATGGGCATATTTTTTAAGTCCAGATTACAAAGTCCATTTATGAAAATCTTGGCTATTTGTTGGTCATTTATCAATGAAATGTTATGGTCAGTTGCCAACCTTCTAATCAGATAACCATCACTAATTTCTGCCCTGTTATATTTAGTCGGAATATTGATTATCAGATCAATCTTACCCTTTTCAAGTAATTCCTGAACATTGGGTTTTTTATTTGTCTGTATCTTATAAACTTTTTGGTTATGTACTTTATTTTCTGTTAAAAAGTCTGAAGTGTGCTCTGTCGCATATATCTTATATCTTTTATCTTCCAACCTCTTGATAAATTTCAATAAATCCTCTTTATTTTCCTGTTTTCCAATGCTAAGTAAAATATTTTTTTCCGGAAGCTTGAATCCGGTCGCTAATATAGATTTCATGACTGCTTCCTGATAACCCTCTCCAAAAGCCGCCACTTCTCCGGTCGACCCCATTTCTACGTAAAGAACCGGATCAGCTCCTTTTAAGCGGCTATATGAAAACTGCGGTGACTTCACCCCGACATAGTTTAAATCCAAGGTATTGTAGTCTCCGGAAATATCCTCGCCAAGCATGGCTTTGGTCGCCAGTTTGGCAAAATTATATTTTGTCACCTTAGAAACAAAAGGCAGGCTTCTTGAGGCTCTTAAATTTAATTCTATTATCCTGATCTGATTATTTTTTGCCAAAAACTGAATATTAAACGGACCCGTGATATTTAAAGCGCTGATCACTGCCTTTGTCCTCTTTTTTGCCCGGCGGATAGTTTCTAGATAAGTTTTCTGTGGAGGCAGGACGACATGGGCATCACCAGAATGAACACCTGCTTTTTCGATATGCTCTGATAAAGCATATATTTTTAAATCGCCGTCCTGGGCTACACCATCTATTTCGATTTCTCTGGCCCCTTCAACGAATTTAGAAATAACCACTGGATATTTTTTAGACACTTCAGCCGCCTTTTCCAGATAATCATCCAGATTCACCCCGTCAAAAGCGACGTTCATGGCTGCCCCGGAAAGAACATAAGACGGCCTGATTAAGACCGGGTAGCCTACCTTATCGGCAAATTTCTTTGCTTCTGCTTTCGATGTAAGTTCCCGCCACTCTGGCTGATCAAGGCCCATGTCATCTAACAATTGTGAAAATTTATGCCTATTTTCCGCCCGGTCAATATCTCTGGCAGAAGTTCCAAAAATTCTAACCCTGTTTTTATCTAAATCACTAGCCAGATTATTAGGCACTTGGCCGCCCATGGAAATAATCACTCCCTCGGGTTTTTCCACATCATGAATATCTAAAACTCTTTCTAAAGTCAGCTCTTCAAAATACAAGCGATCGCAAATATCATAATCCGTGGACACAGTTTCTGGATTGCAATTTATCATAACGGTTTTATATCCTAGCTCTGCACTGGCCTGAACAGCTTGGACGCAAGACCAATCAAATTCAACGCTAGACCCAATATGATATGGCCCGCTGCCTAAAACCATTACTTCATTTTTCCCTCTTTTAATATCATTCTCCGTACCATGATAAGTCATATATAAATAATTTGTCTTCGCCGGAAACTCGCCGGCCAGCGTATCTATTTGTTTTACTACAGGTATTATTTTGAAATTTTTTCTTAATTTTCTCACAGCATCTGAAGTTTTCCCAGTTTGTCTGGCAATTTGTTCATCAGAAAATCCCAATTTCTTAGCTTCCAGTAAAGTTCCTTTATCAAGCTTTATTTTAAATTTAGCGATATTTTTAATCCTATCTAAAAACCAAGGGTCAATCTGTGATAGCTTATTTACGTCATTTACAGACATGTTCGCTTGAAAAGCTTTTGCTAAAGCAAAGATCCGCTTATCCGTGGCAAATTTAATTTCCTTTTTTAGGTCGTCCACTTGGGGAACGTCTCCAGTCAGGCCAGCCGCGTTTACATTAAGCATGCGCAAAGCTTTTTGCAGAACTTCTTCAAAACTGCGCCCCAGAGCCATGACTTCTCCCACGCTTTTCATTTCTGAAGATATTCTATTTTCTACTCTTTTAAATTTTTTCAGATCCCATCTGGGAATCTTTAAGGCCACATAATCAAGCGCCGGCTCAAAGCAAGCTTGCGTTGATTTAGTGACTGAATTAACCACTTCAGGCAGCGATTTGCCTAGTGAAAGCTTGGCTGCCACCCAAGCCAGCGGATACCCGGTTGCCTTTGATGCTAAGGCCGAACTCCTTGAAAGCCGTGCATTTACTTCGATTACTCTGTAATCCCCACCTTTAGTTGCATATTGAATATTACACTCACCTATTATTTCTAAATGCCTGACTACTTTTTGGGCGACTGTTCTTAAACCATGATATTCAGCATTATTTAACGTTTGAGAAGGTGCTACCACAATGCTCTCGCCCGTATGGATTCCCATTGGGTCCAGATTTTCCATATTACAAACAGTCACGCAATTGTTTTCTTTATCCCTCACTACTTCGTATTCAACTTCTTTCCATCCTAATAAACTTTCTTCTAGTAGTACTTGAGGTGCTTGTTTAAATAATTCATTCAATCTCTTCTTTAGCTCTGTCTTATTTTTAATAATTCCCGAGCCCAGTCCTCCCAAAGAATATGCTGCCCGGATCATGAGAGGAAAACCAATTTTTTCACCGGCTTCCAGGCCTTCTTCAGTTGATTTAACAGCCTGACTCCGAGCCACCTTCACATCAATTTCATTCAACTTCTTTATAAATATTTCCCTGTCTTCAGTTGCCCGAATTGTATCGCAGGATGTGCCTAATACTTTTACATTATTTCGATGCAGGACTCCTTTCTCATCCAGCTCCAGACCAACATTCAAAGCTGTTTGCCCGCCAAAGCCCAGTAAAATTCCATCTGGTTTTTCTTTCTTAATAATCCTTTCTACAAAACTAAATTCAACTGGTAAAAAATAAACTTTATCAGCCATGTTTTCGCTAGTCTGGACTGTAGCAATATTTGGATTAACTAAAACCGTCTTAATCCCATCCTCTTTCAAAGATTTAATTGCCTGGCTCCCAGAATAATCAAATTCTCCGGCCTGGCCAATTTTAAGGCCGCCTGATCCTAAGATGATTACTTTTTTCATCTCTTTGCTCATAGTTGTTTTACAAATTCATCAAATAAAAATTCTGTATCTTCCGGGCCTGGCGTTGATTCCGGATGGAACTGGACGGCCATAAAAGGTTTTTTCTTATGTCTGATGCCCTCAACTGTATTGTCATTAGCATTCCGGAACCAGATCTTCCACTCATTTCCTAAGGTCTTCTCCCTAACCGCAAATCCATGATTTTGCGTAGTCAGATAACATCTTTGCGTGCCTTCCATCAGGCAAGGCTGATTTTGTGCTCTGTGCCCGAATTTAAGCTTGTACGTCTTTGCTCCAGAGGCCAGAGCCATTATCTGATTACCTAAACAAATTCCAAATATTGGCTTATTTTCTGTTAAAGCTTTTTTTATGTTTAGAATAGTGGTGGTACACATCATGGGATCGCCTGGTCCGTTAGATAAAAGAATGCCATCATATTTTTCTTGAGAAAAATCATAATTCCAGGGCACTTGTTTTACTTTGACTCCTCTTTTAACAAGAGACCTAATAATATTCTCTTTAACTCCGCAATCAAGCAGTAATACTGTCTTTTTTCCTCTGCCGTTTATTTTTGGTTTTTTTATGCAGACTTCAGCGGCTAGATTTCTTAAATTTGGATCTTCTATCTTTTCCATCTTTTTTCCATTAATCACAATCTGGCCTAACATAACCCCTTTTGTTCTCAACTTTTTCGTCAACGCTCTTGTATCTATCCCAAAAATCGCGGGAATCTTTTCTTCTTTAAGCCACTCTCCCAATGATTTTTCTGCTTGCCAATGGCTATATTCATCAATATATTCAGATACAATTAATCCCCTGACTTTAATTCCATCTGATTCAAATTTGTCTTTCCCTTTAGGCACGCCATAATTCCCGATCAGAGGATATGTACAGACTAATATTTGCCCGGCATAAGAAGGATCGGTCAGGCTTTCTGGATATCCGACCATGCCGGTGTTAAAAACCACTTCTCCATCATTGCTAATATTGCAACCAAATGACTTCCCTTCAAATTCGGACCCATCTTCAAGAACTAGTTTGGCAGATTTATGATTTTTCATAAGCATAAAAAAATCCCCCATGGATTAAGTGAGGGACCTTAAAAGATATTGGTAATTTGTTGTCTACATATCGTATCTTGCGCATATTAAAGATAATATTAGCGCTTTTTTCATTTATTGTCAAGCTTTTTGTGGAAAATATCCATGAGCATTTGTGGATTTGCTTTGCCCTTAGATTCTTTCATGGCTTGCCCTACTAAAAACATGAGTGATTTTTCCTTGCCATTTTTAAAATCTTCCGCTGGATCCGGATTATTTTTGATAATTCGATCGCAAATAGCATCAATTTCTCCAACATCCTGCACTTGTTCTAAATCTTCCTCTTCCATGACTTGGGAAGGATCGCTGCCTTTATCAAACATTACTCGTAGGACCTTCTTTGCATTGGCGCTATTAAGTTTATTTTCCCATTTTAAAGTTATGAGTTCAGCAATGTTCTCTGGGGTTATCTTTAAATCTATAAAATCTTGATTATTTTCCTTTAATAATCCAAAAACTTCAGTAGTTAAAGTGCTTAATAGCATTTTTGTCACTTTGTCACCGTATTTCGTCCAAATTTCTTCATCTGAACCTTCGGTATTATCCAAAGAATATAGCCACGCTTGCAATTCAGACATGGAATCTTCAAAGTAATCCGCAATTTTGGGATTGTTAGTCACAATTCTGGCATTAACATATGATAATCCATACTCCTGCATAAATCTTTCTCGCCTCACATGAGGCAGGGCAGGCATGTAATCTTCTATTTTCTGAATATCTTTCTTTTCAAATACCAGTGGGGGTATGTCTGGCTCTGGAAAATATCGATAGTCAGCTAAACCTTCTTTTGCTCTTTGCGGAACGGTCTCTTTCTTTTTATCATTCCAACCTCTGGTTTCCTGTTTGTCTGGCGCTTCATTATCCTCCCAAAGCCGGGTTTGTCTTTTAATCTCAAAATTCAAAGCATTTTCAACTGCCCGAAAAGAATTCAAATTTTTAATTTCCGTCTTTGGGTATAGTGCTTTATCCCCTTTTTCGCGTATAGAAATATTGGCATCACAACGTAAATGGCCTTTTTCCATGTCCGCATCTGAAACATCCAGATATCGGGCAATGATTTGTAAATCTTGTAAAAACAATTTAGCTTCAGCCGGGTCATCAAAATCAGGTTCAGTAACTATTTCCATGAGCGGACTGCCCGCTCTGTTAAAATCAAGTTGCACGCCGTCTTTAGTGTGAAAAATCTTAGCTGTATCTTCCTCCAAGTGCAGTCTCTCAATCTTCACCTGCATAGGCGTAATATTGTCCGGATATATTTCTAAATAGCCCTTTTCTGCCAAAGGTAAATCATATTGGGAAATCTGATAACCTTTGGGCAAATCAGGGTAAAAATATTGCTTTCTATCAAATTTACTGTCCTGATTAATCTTACAATTCAAAGCAAGGGCCATGGCCAGGCCCTTTTTTATGGCTTCGTCATTAACAACCGGCAATGTTCCGGGATGCCCCATGCAAATCGGGCAAACATTAACATTCGGCTCTTCTACTTCTGCATTATCAGAGCCGCAGAACATTTTTGATTTCGTATTGATCTGGATATGGATTTCCAGGCCAATAACTGCTTCGTATTCGGTTTTAGCCATTATTCAATAATTTTTTCCCGAGTAATTAATTAGTAGAAAAATCTGTCGCGTAAATAAGATTATTTACAGTCACAAACAACATTTTACTATAAAACTGTAGATCATGAGGAGTAGTATTGCTCATATTGCCAAATCCATCATTAGAATTGAGCTGATACCATTTCTTACCGCCTTTGGTTCGAAAAACTTTCAAACCATTGTCATTTTCAATGCCAGCATATAAATAATATTTACCTGATTTTTTCCCTTTTTTTACGTACATATCAGTAATATCTGAATTTTCCGGGTCACCAAGGCCATTACCGCCTCTTTGCTGCCAAACACCGTTGTCATATCTCCAAAGCTGAACACCTTTAGTCGGATTTTTAGTTCCTACAAACATTTTCCCATTTTTCGCAGCCATAGAGCTGATCTGGACATTGCCAACAGCGCCCCAGCCGGTTTCATCCGGAGTATTAGAATTAATTACTTCCCAGTCTTTTCCATTCGCACTCTTATAAACATAACTGCCGTCTCCGCCTGCATACATTTCTTTATTTACTTTATTCGTGGTTACCACCTCAGCTAAAGCCATCTCCCCCTCCACTAATCCAAATCCACCGGCTCTTTTCCAGGTTGATTTTTTTGGATATTTAGCTCGGAAGACAACCACATCTTTTCCATTGTCCTTTTTTACAAAAGCATATAATTTTCCCCGAAATCCTAGCAAAGCAGTTACAGCGACATTATGAGTACTGCCAAATCCATCTTTATTTTTCTTTTTCCATTCACCTTTTTGCCATTTCCATAATTCTGTTCCTGTGTCTTCGTTGTAAGTAGCCACCCATAACCGATTTTTCCAGATTATCATGGCACTAACATAAGTGTTTTGAGAGTCGCCAAAACCATCTGTATTAATCTGTGCCCAATTGAAATTATCGTCTGTTCTCCAAATTTCTGTGCCTGTAGTGGCATTATAGGTAGAAACAAATAACTTATCATTTCTCTTAGCCATCTTCATTAAAGAAGCATTTTCATCATCATTAAAGCCTTCAGCTGCTTTAGTGCGCCAGTCATAATCTTTAATAATAATAGCTTCACCTGCCATTGGCACAAGCATTATAAATAATGCAAAAATTCCCCCTAGTAATAGGACCTTTTTAATCATATGTGTTTATTAATTTTTCTTAATATTACCCTAAAAAGAGCAGTATTATTATACGACGATATCTAGTTTTTAGCAATATGATGCGTACCCACGCTTTTTTCCCGTAAATAAGCTGATTCTGCTATTAATTTTGCCACTTCAATCATGTTCCGTAGCTCTATTATCTGCGCATTTACGCCTTTTTTATATAAAGTTCCGGTTTCTTCCTCAATTTTTTCCAATTTTCCAATAGTTTTTGCCAAATCCTGCCTATTTCTTACAACTCCAACATTTTCCCACATAATAGCTTGCATGCGCCTCCTTAATTTTCCGGTCCTATCATTAATATTAATTATTTTCAATCTAGGAACAGCTGATTCAATAATTCTTTTCCCTTGTATGAAATTTTTAGCAGCTTTCAATGCCCGGCCGGAAAAAACCATGCACTCCAGCAAGGCATTTGAAGCCAGGCGATTGCCGCCATGCACGCCTGTGCGGGCCACTTCACCAAAAGCATAAAGCCCTTCAATGCCGGTTTTTCCGTTCAAATCAGTCACTACCCCGCCGCAATTGAAATGCGCGGCCGGCGCCACCGGGATAAGGTCTTTTTCCATAAAAATGCCATACCACCAGAGCTGATCATAGATCCCGGGAAATCTTCTTTTTATTTCATCTTCGCCTAAATGGCGAACATCCAAATATACTGGTCCGGTTTTTTCTTCTTCTACAATGGCCCGGCTCACAATATCTCTGGGCGCCAATTCTTTGACAAACCTTTTTCTCTTCGAATTTAATAATTTTCCTCCTTCGCCCCGGATCGCTTCTGATATTAAATAATGGGGATACCCTTTTTTATTAAGCGCGGTCGGATGGAACTGGACGAATTCCAGATCCTGGAGTTCAGCCCCGGCCCGATAAGCCATGGCCAGGCCGTCGCCGGTCGCAATTTTTGGATTAGAGCTGTTTTTAAAAACCCGGCCCGCTCCCCCGGTGGCCAGAACAGTCGCTTTGGCAAAGAAAGAATTAATTTTTTTTTCATCCGTATCCAAAGCATACGCCCCGAGGCACTTTCCGTTCTTGACGATCAGATCAACCACGATATTAGCTTCAAAAACTTCAATATTGGAATTATGGCGGATATTGAAAACCAAGGCTCTTTCAATTTCCCGGCCGGTCGCATCCTTGGCGTGGACGATCCGCCTTCTGGAGTGCCCGCCTTCCTGGGCCAGGTCCAGCTTTCCCTGGATCCTGTTAAAGCCAACGCCTAAGTCGATCAACTCATCTATTTTTTGCGGCGCCTCTTTGATCATGATCTCGATCGCTTTTTTGTCTCCGATTTTTCCGCCGGCATTATAAGTGTCCTCCACATGCGATTTAAAATTATCAACCGGATCTAAAACAGCGGCAATCCCGCCTTGGGCATAGTTAGAATTACTTTCCATTAATTCTTTTTTCGTGACTACAGCTACTTTGCCATGCTTGGCCGCTTTTAAGGCAAAATTAAGCCCGGCAATGCCCGACCCGATTACTAAAAAATCTGTTTTATATTTCATATATTAAATAAAGTCTAAACTAAAATCCATGCTCTTGGCAGAATGCGTAATATATCCCAGAGAAATAACATCCACTCCGGCTTGGACATATTTCTTGATATTATCTCTTGTTATGCCGCCTGAAGCTTCGAAAATAATCTCATTCTCTTTATATTCCCTGTCTATCTTATTTATCATTTTCTTAATTTTCTTTGGCTTCCAATTATCAAACATTATAATATCAGGATTATATCCAGCCGCTTCCAAAGCCTGGCCTTTATCGCTAACTTCAACTTCAACTACTCTCTTTGATTTTTGCAACGGAGCCAAAGCCTTTTTCATATCATTATTAAGTAAATCAAGATGATTATCTTTTATTAAAATAAAATTCCATAATCCCAGCCGATGCGAACCGCCGCCGCCCACCACACAAGCCTTTTTATCCATTAAAGACCATAATGTTTTTCTGGTCGGGCACGGCACAACTTTTCCTTTTGTGTAAACGCGTAATTTAGCGCATTCTGTGGCAATACCGCTCATCCGGCTGATCACATTCAACACCACTCTTTCCGTTTTTAAAATGTCTTTTGGCTTACCAGATATTTTCAATATCTTATCCCCTTTACTAGCCTTCTCTCCATCTCTCTTAAAAACTTTAGTTTTTAATTTATTCTGCTTTAAAAACCATTCCATTTCTTCCACGCCCGCTACGATTCCCTTTTCATGCGCTTTTATAACAGCATCAGCTTTTTTCTTTTTTACTCCTTTTAAAATATGAGCTGATGTAATATCGCCTTTCTTGCCCACATCTTCATCCAATACATCAACTGTATACCGTTCCACACATTTTTTATACGCCTTATCTTTTAAGCTCAATTTTTCTTTCTGAATAAAGATTTTTTCAATTTTTTTATTTTTTTCCATAGATTTTTTAATTATTTATGCGCGCCCTCGTGTAGTTATTTGATAGCCAGCATTCTATCTAAAGCCTGTTTGGCTTTTTCTGCTATTTTTTCATCAACTTCCACCACGTGCATTTCTTTTTCCAGGCTGTTTAAAATATTTTCTAAATTATTTTTTTTCATTTGGATGCAAATGCCGCCCACGGAATAAAAAGTTTTTCCGGGATAATCGCGTTTCAGGCGATTAACCATGCCCTGCTCTGTCACGATAATATATTCTTCTCCGTCGTCTTCGCCCACATAAACTGACATCCCGGTCGTGCTTGTCACCACATCAGCTTCTTTGCAGACTTCAATCGGACATTCTGGATGGACGACTAATTTAGCCTGAGGATGATTTTTTTTCGCTTCTCTGACCTGCTTGACCATTATTTTAGAATGAACATAACAAAAACCGGGCCAGGGAATTATCTTTTTTTCGGGCGCTTGCCAAGCTACATAATTAGCTAGATTTTCGTCTGGTAAAAAAATGATTTTCTTATTTGGTAAAGTTTTAACAACTTTTACAGCATTAGCCGAAGTACAGCACACATCGCAATGCGCTTTTGTAGCTGCGGTCGTATTTACATAACCGACCGTAGCTGCGTCCGGATATTCCGCCTGCATTTTCTTTAAAGTAGGGATATCAACTTGCGCGGCCATCGGACATCTTGCCTCAAGCGTGGGTAATAATACTAATTTATCCGGATTTAGGATCTTGGCTGACTCCGCCATAAAATCTACTCCGCAAAAAATTATTATCTCCGCATTAGTCTTGCTTGCTTCCCGGGCCAGCTCCAAAGAATCTCCCATAAAATCAGCCACCTCATATATTTCCGGCCGCTGATAATTATGCACTAACAAGACCGCGTTCTTCTCCTTTTTCAGCTTATTTATTTTTTCTATGACTTCCGCTTGCTCCATTTTTGAAATTTATTTTTTGGTAAAATTAGCATACCAAGAGCACTTAGAAGGCAAAAGCATCCCATGGCAATAAAAAGCATAGAAAAACCCAAATAATCCGCTATTACCGCCCCGGAAATTGCCGCCACGCCAGCCACTATATATATCATGCCATCCCAGGACCCCCATTGGGAAGCGGCTTTTTTTTCTTCAATAAATCTATCATATAATGCATTGAGAGCAGGTATATAAATTGCTTCTCCTAAACCAATAATCGCCTGGACAATAAATAATTGCCAGGGACTTTTAACCAATAAATAACAAAAAAATCCGACTCCCATGATTGCGTATGAAACCACTACAACAAGATCTTTTCTTTTGATCTTGTCTTCAAGCTTTCCGAAAACAACTATCACTACGCCAGCCACAATTAAAAATATGGCATAAGCAAAACCGGCCGTCAGTATATCTCCGCCGATACCTTCCACGTAAATTGCCCAAATAGGAGTCAGCAAAGCACCGGCTAAAATAACCAGGGCATTTGTTCCTAATATGACTTTGAGCGGACGCTTCATTTTTTTATATCTTCAATTATTTCTTTTGGCACATACTGCTTCCACTTCTCATCATCTTCTTTAATCATCTTCCTCAATTCAGTCCCAGAAATTTCAATCTCTTCTTGCACTGGCCTGGTCTCCCGGCCCGCTTGATCAAATAATCCCCTCACCCAATCATTACCCGTGTAAACAACATCAAAATCCGGCACAATATTCACGACATGCTTGACCCAATTCTTCTCGTCATGAATATCTGGCACGGAAATAATCTGAAACGGTTTTTCCAATTCTTTATCCAGAACTTTCTTTATCATCTTTTCCCTTTGTTCAAAGCTACAGGGATTTTCTTCAGTATCAGAATATTGGCTGGATCCCACCCCGACAATTACCTCGTCAATATCACTATCAATTGCTTTGACAACCGAGAGGTGGCCGTTGTGGAAAGGCTGGAATCTTCCTATAAATAAGGCTCTTTTCATAAAATATTTTGGACTATATCATACCAAATTTCTAATAATAAATCCACTGCAAACAAAAAACCCAATATCCCGAATAAATTCGGGGCTTGGGATAAATAATTGTTTTATTTAATTACTCAGGCCCACAAGCGGCTTAATATGTTTGACATCTTTTTCTACCCTAGTCACCCGCTCACCCATAAAGGTCATTTCCTCATCTTTCTTTTTTGCAAAACCAACTAACTTATCAAGAGTGTTTGAAATCTTCTCAATATCCTTTTTTGTAGCCATTTCCTTTCTTATGCCGCTAATATCTTGTTTTATATCTCCCATGTCTTGAGTATTTTTTCCTACTGACTTCGCTATTGCTTCTAATTGCCTGTCATGTTCGTCAAAGCGCTTATCATGTCCGTCAAACCGTTTGTCAATTTTAGCAAACAGCTTGTCGTGTTCTTTTAATTTTTTTGTGATTTCATTTTTCATAGGACTATTATTTTAAATTTAAATAAATGATCTGTCAAACGTAGTGAACTTTATAGCGGGCTGGCAATGGCCCTGATATTAGCCGTGCTCACCTGGGTATAAATTTGCGTGGTCCGAATATTGCGATGTCCCAACAATGTCTGCACATATCTGATGTCCGTCCCGCTCTCTAGTAAATGAGTCGCAAAACTATGGCGCAATGAATGAAAAGTGGCATCTTTTTGGATCCCTGCCTTCCGCAAAGCATTTTCAAATACTTTCTGTGCTGTTCTTGCTGTCAACCGTCCGCCCCGTTCACTGACAAAAACAAACTCCGGCCCACTCCTTCCCCTTATCCTAGCCATTATTTCAGACGATAATTTTTCAGGCAAAACCGTGATCCTATCCTTATCCCCTTTCCCGGCTCGGACAGCAATTACTCCTCTCTCCAAGTCAATGTCCCTGACCTTCAAATTTATGACTTCACTCACCCTTAAGCCTGCCCCATAAGTCAACCCGATCAGCAGCTTATGTTTGGAATTAGCGACCTCATCTAGGATGAGCTGGATTTCATTGCGCGATAGCACCACCGGCAATTTCTGCGACCGTTTGGAAAACTTCAAATCAATTTCCTCCTGTGATTTAATAATTTCTCTATAAAAAAATTTAATCGCATTGAGAAAAAGATTCAAAGTTTGTGGTGAATACCCTTTCCCCTTTTTCTTTAATAAGAATTTTTTTATCACTTCCCTGTCCACCACTCCCAAATCAAAACCAACAGAATCTAAATATTCAAAATAGTTCCGCAAACAAGAAGTATAACTTTTAATAGTCTTTTGGCTATAATTCCGAACCAAAAGCTCTTCCTTTGCCTTTTTGAGGTAATCTTGCATAATTGATGAATTTTAAGTATATTAGAAGATGTTTTTAGGATGTTATTTAAAATATTACAGCAATCTTCCCTTCTCCGCAATAGCCGCATAACACCCTAAATCATGCATATTATATGAAAACACTTCGTATAATAACCAGTTAGCTGAAATTAATTATTTTTCTATATGGAACATATAATTGGCAATTACTATGGTATAGACTGGATAGCTATGACAGGCTCACTCCTTTTTGTTTACCTAATTGGCAATAAAAAAAGATATGCGTTCATAATCTATATTGCTGCGAATATAGCGTGGATCATAGTCAACTACATGGCTCAAATCTGGCCTGGAGTAATTGTTTGCATAATCCTAATTGCCTTAAATATTAGGGCATACTTAAAATGGGAAAAATAATTAACTTCAGCTAACACGGCATAGCCGGTTCGCGAGCTAAATAAAATTGTTTTAATTCTATGGATGAAATCAAAATTACAGAGATGAAAAATGAAAAAGAAATTGATTTTTTACGTAATAAAAAATCTTTCAATTATACCTACGACAAAGCCACAATAGATTCACTAAAAAAACACTTTCAGCTAAAAGATAGCCTTTATCTTATCGCAAAGAAAGGAGCTGAATTTGTGGCTTTTTGTTCTATAGACAGAGGTTGGTGGGAAGACAATTTCTTTTTCATCCGTGAAATACTCGTTGATCCATATTTTCAAAAGCTTGGTATAGGAAAAAAACTGATGGGTAGATGTATTGAACACGCAAAAAACAAAAAAGCTACAGGAGTTGTTACAGAAACCGCTTTTAAAAATTCTCCTATGCGAAATCTATGTGAAAATTTTGATTTCAAAGAATGGGAAAATCCACAATGGAAAGAAGGAGTAACATACAAGTTATTATTCTAAACGAATAAAAACAATTTTATTTTTAACGCTCGCTCACCCAAATTTGACGGGTGTACACCTTCGGCGTATTTTACACCCGTCAAACTTCGGCTATGCCGAAACGTTATATGAAATAATTTATCAAAATTTTTAATTTTTAATATTTCGCACCATGAAAATAAGAACAATAACAACTGGCGTGTCGCTTCAATCACCTGATATTGAAGATCAAATAAGACAAACTGCTGAATTCAATCGCAAAGCTAAGGAAGTGTTTGAAAAAGCAGGTTATGAAGTGCAGACGACCAGAATAGCCACTAATTCATGGGAAGAATATCTTGGTAGTCTTTCAGACGCAGAAATTGTAAGTGCGATTCAAAAAATAGAACAAATTTGCCAAAGCCTCGACGTAAGTTTTTTCAATATGGGCTACGCAAAAACGCCAGATAAAATTAAACTCATTCCTGAATTTAATAAAGTTACCTCTCAAATTTCATGCTCCGCCAAAATCGGCGACAAGGAAAGTGGAATAGATTTTGAAAATGCCAAAATAGCAGCTCAAGTTATCAAACGAATTGCAGAGGAAACCGAAAACGGTTACGGCAATTTTAGATTCTGCGCCTCCGCAAATTGTAAGCCAGGTATTCCGTTCTTTCCTACCGGTTTTCACGAGGGAGAAACCGCTTTCGGTATTGGCTTGGAGTGCGGAGACTTAGCCGTGAAGGCATTTTCAAAATCAAGCAATCTCATAGAAGCAGAGCAAAACCTAAAAGCAATATTTGAAGAAGAAACTAAGAAAGTCGCCGATTTAGCTCAACAGATTTCAAAAGACTTTGGCATTGGCTATAATGGTATTGATGCTTCACTAAATCCAGGACTTGAGGAGCATGAAAGTATTGCTTTTGCTTTTGAAAAACTCGGCTTTGGCAAATTTGGAAGTCAAGGAACACTTACAATTTCTGCTTTGGTCACTCGTGTACTCAAAGGTTTGTCAGTTAAGATATGTGGCTATTCTGGTCTTATGCTCCCAGTATGCGAAGACCTTGGACTTGCAACGAGAGCAAATGAAGCTACCTACGGCATTACTAACCTGCTTTTATATTCAGCAGTTTGCGGTGTTGGTTTAGACACAGTTCCAATTCCAGGCGACACGCCAGCAGAAAAGATTGAAGCGACACTTCTCGATATGGCGACTTTAGCAATTAAGTTAGATAAGCCATTATCAGCAAGATTATTTCCTGTTCCAGGCAAAAAAGCAGGCGAAATGACAGATTTCAAGTCGCCATATCTCGTGGATTGCAAAATATTAAAAATAGAATAGTAAAAAATTTTGATAAATTACATCATATAACACGGCATATACGGCTACGCTCCCGATGGTCGCTCCGCCCATATTGCACGGGTGTAGCCTGTCGGCTATTATACACCCGTGCAACATCGTATATGCCGAAACGTTAGCTGAAATATTCCTTTTCTTTTCTGGGCTATCGCCCAATTGTTTTAAAAAATTTTCAAATTTCTTTTTCTTTATTTTTAGAGTGGATATAAGGTGTTTTCTCCGCTTTGCTCCGAAAACGATTTATTTATAAGGGGAAATATGGTGTTTCCTCCGCTACGCTACGGAAACGCTTTTTTAATGAGGGGAATATATGGAGTTCCGCCTATCGGCGGAACAACTCTTTATAATATACAGCTCTTCTCTTCCCTTCATTCTCTTGTGAAAAACACTAGAATTGTTATACTAACTTTGTAATACTTTGTATAACCTGAGAAAATTAATTAAATTTCAATTATGAAGGCATTAGAAACCAATTTTATATCGTTCATCAATAAAGAACAGCAGTTCATTATTCCCATTTATCAGCGTACCTATAGCTGGAATTTAATCCAATGTAAGCAACTTTGGAATGATATTTTGCGAGTTTCGACTGATGATACAGTTCCTGCTCACTTTATAGGTTCGGTCGTTTATGTAGCCGCTGGCATGTATAACATCGCAGGTACAAATCAGGCTCTTGTAATTGATGGACAGCAGAGACTGACAACCCTGTCATTGCTTTTCTTGGCAATGGTGAATGCCTTGAAGAAATCGGAGGAGAAATACGAGGTTACAAAACGTCAAATCATGAACTCTTTCCTTGTGAATGAGTACAGTAAAGATGATAAACGAATTAAACTAAGCCTTACACGACATGACAAAGAAGTATTTAGAAAATTGGTTGATGGTGAAGAAATATCAAAAGATGAAGAAATCGAACGTATTTACCAAAATTACCTATTTTTTGTTACTCAAATAGAAAAAGGCAACATTAACCTTGATGATTTATTCAAAGGAATACGAAAACTTATCATTGTTGATATTGCATTAGATAGAGAGGACAACCCTCAGCTTATTTTTGAAAGTCTTAATTCTACCGGACTGGATTTGTCTCAATCTGACCTTATTAGGAATTATGTTCTCATGGGGCTTGAGCCAGACCATCAGAAAGAAATTTACACCAAGTATTGGCTACCAATGGAGAGCCTTTTTATCGAAGGTCAAAATGAAGAAAAGTTTGACTACTTCATGCGTGGCTTCCTTACTATCAAAACAGGCTCAATCCCAACCCTAGATTCAGTTTACACAACATACAAGCAGTATATTTTCGGAAGAGAAATTGAAGAGGTAGTGGCAGACGTCCACAAGTTTTCAAAGTACTACGCCAAACTTGAATTTAACAAAGAAGAAGACAATCAAATAAACGAGATAATTAACAACATCAGAACTCTAAAGGTTGAGGTAGCTTACCCATTCCTGATGAGTGTTTATGATGATTACGAAAACAACATAATCACAAAGGAAGATTTCATTGAAGTTCTCAAACTGGTTGAATGCTACGTCTTTAGACGTGCTATTTGTGGTATTCCTACCAATTCCCTTAATAAGACCTTTGCGAACCTCTACAAAGAAATCGAGCCAGAGAATTACATTGAAAGCCTCATGGCTAATTTCATACTACGAGAGAGCTATCACCGACTTCCTAAGGATAGTGAATTTAAGGAGGAGCTAGCCAAGAAAGATGTTTACAATTTCAGAAATAGCGGTTATCTCTTCGAGAAAATTGAACACCACAACAATAAAGAGCGAGTAAATCTTGATGATTTGAGCGTTGAGCATATCATGCCTCAAACCTTAACCCCTCAATGGAAGGAAGCACTTGGAGAGGACTTCCAGAGAATCCAAAGTGAGTATTTGCACACTATCGGAAATCTTACTCTTACGGGGTACAACTCTGATATGAGTAATAAATCGTTCACAGAAAAAAGAGATATGCAGAAAGGATTTAAAGAAAGCTCTGTGCGTTTAAATAAAGATTTAATAGACCTTGATACTTGGAATGAAGAAACGATTAAACAACGAGCCGAAACTCTAAGCAAAGAAGCCCTGCAAATCTGGAAAGCTCCAGTTTTATCTGATGAGATATTGGAGAAGTACAAAAAAGACTTACAACCAGAAAAAGAAGCTGATTACAACATTGAAGATTATGAATACCTACAAGGCGACATGTTCACTCTCTACGAGCTATTAAAAGAGCGAATCATGCTTTTAAATCCAGAGATTAGAGAAGAATGTATGAAGCTCTACATAGCTTTCAAAACTTCAACAAACTTTGTAGATGTTGTCCCTCAAAAAACCAGATTAAGACTTTCTCTAAATATGAAATTTGAGGAACTTGATGACCCAAAAGGAATGGCAAAAGATGTTACGGATTTAGGACGCTGGGGAAATGGAGATGTAGAAGTAAGCTTATCTGAGCCTGAGGAGATTGATTATGCCATTTTCTTAATACAGCAATCACTTAATAAGCATTCTTCTTAATTTTATTGTTATGAAAAACCTAGTAGACCAATTAAAGGATATGCCGGAAATACTATCCCTTCGGGAAGTTGCAGATATACTACAAGTTTCTCTTATGACATTAAGACGTTGGGACGATAAAGGACTACTTAAAGCCTTTCGTCCAAGTGATACGCAGCCAAGACGCTATCACAAGAAAGACGTAATAACATTCTTGAAAAAAAGTTCACCTGAAAATCAGGGTTAGAACAATCAGAACAATGTAATGAAATTTAATATGCCTAAAGAATCAAAAACACGTTCAGAAAAAATTGATAAACTGCTTGAAAAAGCAGGCTGGTCTGTTGTCTCGCGAAAAACGGATATCAAAGGGAGTGATTGTGAGGCTATTTATGAATATCCTACAAGCTCAGGTGATGCTGATTACTTACTTACAATTGATGGTAAACCTGTAGGTGTAGTTGAAGCAAAAAAGGAAGGAACTCAAATTGATGGCGTATTAACCCAGTCTTTACGATACGCAGAAGATTTAGAAGGTTTTGAATCTAAGTATGGCAGCTACAAAGTGCCTTTTGTATACAGCTCTAATGGTACAGATATACGGTTTCAAAATTTAAGAGAATCACCTAGTTTTAGTCGAGCAGTTGAAGGTTTTCATACACCAGAAAGTTTAACAGAAAGACTTTCCGAAGATAAAAATAACGCAATAAAGTATCTTCAAAACGAAGAGATTAAAACTGTTTACGGCGACCGTGCTTTAAGATTTTATCAAAAAGAAGCCGCAGAATATGTTGTTAACAGATTGCTGAACAATAAACGAATGGGGCTTATTGCAATGGCAACTGGTACGGGAAAAACATTTGCAGCTTCAGCCTTAATGTATCATTTAATGAAGTCTGGATATTTTAAAAGAATTTTATTCTTGGTTGATAGAAGAAGTTTAGCAGATCAAACAGTAACGGCTCTTTCAACATTTGAACCTGAAAAAGGTAATAAATTTGATACTTTATATTCTGTCTATTGTGACAAGATACCAACGCCTGAAGATGGTGAAAAAATTGATTATAATGCTGAGGTATTACAGCCATCACAATTAAAAAAGAGAAAGAAATCAAATACATTTGTTTATGTATCTACCATACAAAGACTGTATTCTATGCTTAAAGGCAGAGATAGTGGTGTAGATGTTAAAACAGAAGATGAATGGGCTGACGGGGATGATAGTCCAATTGAATATAACAAGAATTTTCCAATTGATTCTTTTGATTTAATTATATCTGATGAGTGCCATCGATCGATTTATAATAAATGGAAATATGTCTTGGATTACTTTGATGTACATCAATTTGGACTGACTGCTACGCCTGCAGCTCACACAGCAGCATATTTTGATGTTCATGATGAAAAGGATCTGTATTCTTACGGCTATTTAAAGGCAGTAGATGATGGATATTTAGTAGATTTCGATGCAGTACGAATACGAACAGATATAGATATGAAAGAAGAAGTATCTTTTTCAAAAGGAGAAGGAGTTACAATAGAGGAATGGAAAACCAAAAAACATAAAGATGAGCTTCTTGATGATGATTTGCATATTGATACAAGCGGATTAGAGAGAAAAGTGACTGTTGAAGATAGAAACCGAAAAATTGTTAAAGAAGTCTGTAAATATATTGGAAAAGATGAGAAAACTTTAGTTTTTAGTGTTAATGAGCGACATGCAAATCAATTGGTAAAGCTATTTAGAAAAGAATTAGGTGAAGGTGATGATGTTGTTCAAAAAATAACTTATACCGTCGATAAGCCAAATGAGCTAATTCGTAAATTTAGAAATCTAAAAAAACCACGGATAGTTGTCACCGTTGATATGCTTTCTACTGGTGTTGATGTGCCAGCAATTGAAAATTTGCTTATTGCAAGACCTATTCGTTCACGAATTCTTTACGAACAAATGATTGGTAGAGGCACACGGCTTTGTAAAGATATTAACAAAACTCATTTCACAGTATTTGATGCTATTGGCGTAATAGATTTCATGAAGGAGCAAGGCGGAGATATAATGCAACCAATTACGAAAGCTGGAAAGACTTATGGTGAAATCATTAAAGAAATTCGTGATGGAAAAGATATTGAAGATAACGTGAAATCTCTTTCTAGGAAGTTGCAAAGAGTAGATAAGAATATAACAGAAGAAGGGAGGAAAGAACTTGAAAATCGCTTTGCAGTACCAGATGGTAACTTGCAAGAATTCTCATTAAGTATTCAAGATAGGCTTGCTCAGCAAGAAGAAGAAGCTCTAAATCAAATGTCAGACCCTAATTTTCTTGAATTTTTACAAAATTACCCTCGTTACAGGCAAGGTTTCATAATTTCTAAAGAAAAAAAGGCAGAAATTGCAACCTCCGAATATATTTTTCGAACTACAGACGGAAGAGAATTAAAACCAAAAGACTACTTAGAAACATTTAAGCAATATATTAAGCAAAATGCTAAGACAATTGAGGCACTTAAAATACTTTTAAATTCACCAAGACAATTTTCAATGAAACATTTCAAGGAGCTTAAAAATGAATTAGCAAAAACACCTGAACGGTTCACAGAAGATAATTTAAGACGCGCAAATGAAATTGCAACTCATACTAAAACCCCAGCTGACTTATATGCATTTGTTTCACACGCCATGTGGAATACAAAATTATATACACCACGACAACGTATAGAAAAAGCATTTAAGATAATGTTACTTGAGGGCGAGACTGAGCCACAGCAACAATGGCTTGATGATATAAAAATCCACCTTGAAACAAATATCATTGTAGAGTCTAGCGATTTTCGTTCATTGCCTTTTAGTAGAAAGGGTGGCTTTTCAAAAGCAAATAGGGATTTTGAAGGTAAATTGAATGAAACCCTAGAGCGTATAAATGAACATATTTTACAACCAATGTAATAACTAAAATACTATGTCAGATATCGTACAAAAACTTTGGTCATTAGCAGGAAATCTTCACGATGAAGGTATGCATTATGGTGACTATATAGAACAATTAACATATTTGCTGTTTCTCAAAATGGCTGATGAAAAAGGTATTCGTATACCAAGTGAATACAGTTGGCAAACTTTAATGAATCATAGTGGCATGGCTCTTATTGAGCATTATGAAGTAGTTTTGAAGAATCTTGGAAAAGAAGCCGGAGTGCTTGGAGATATTTTTGCTCAATCAAACAATAAATTTAGAAATCCTGTTAGCCTAAACAAAGTAATTGGAGCTTTGGACGATGAAGAGTGGTCTTCTATTGATATAGATGTTAAAGGAGCAGCTTACGAAGGGTTGCTCGCAAAATATGCAGCAGAACAGAAAGGCGCTGGTCAGTATTTTACCCCTCGTGAACTGATTCGAACAATCGTTAAATGTATAAACCCTAAACACAATGAAACAATCCATGACCCTGCCTGTGGTACGGGGGGATTCTTAATTGAAGCATTTGAGTATATTTTTAAAGAGCTTGAAAAAGAAAAAAAGAGCTTAAAAAGAGAGGAATATGATTTTTTGCAAAAAGAAGCCATTTCAGGAGGTGAATTTGTTTGGGAAACGAGAAGACTTTGTATAATGAATCTTTATCTACATGAAATAGAAGGTCAAATTACCTATGGTGATTCTTTGAAAGAAAAGTATGGCGATGGGTATGATGTAATTCTTACAAATCCGCCCTTCAAAAAAACGAACAGCGTTTCTTATAGTAGGGATGATTTTTTTGTTGTAACCAAAAGTCGTCAACTAAACTTTCTACAACATTGTATGAGTATTTTAAAAAATGGTGGTCGGTGTGCGATGGTAATGCCAGACAACGTTCTATTTGAAGGAGGAGCAGGGACAAAAATACGAAAAATGCTTTTAGAAAATTTTAATCTACATACCATAATTAGATTACCAAACGGAACATTCACACCATATACGCCTGGGGTTAAAACCAATGTTATCTTTTTTGAAAAGACAGGAGAGAAAACAGAAAATTTGTGGTTTTACGACTTGCGTACAAATGTAGAAAAAATTTCCAAAAGGAAACCGCTAAAATCTGAATACTTTAATGATTTTCTTGAGAAATATCAAAATAGAGACCAGGAAACAGAACGATGGAAGAAATTCCTATTTGAAGATTTGAAAAAAAGAAATTTTAATTTAGATTTAAAATGGCTTAAAGATGAAAGTTTCGATGACCCCTCAAATCTTCCTGAGCCAAATGTTTTAATTGAAGAAAGTGTAAACTTTTTAAAAGAAGCGATAGATAAATTAGAAGATTTACAAAAGGAATTGGGATAATTAACTATGTATATTATGAAAAATAATGAAATAGAACTTCCTGCTGGCTGGAAAATGGTAGAACTAAAAACTGTTTGTAAGACAACCAGTGGTGGAACTCCAAGTAGAAACAATAAAGAATTTTATAAAAATGGTAAAATTTCTTGGGTAAAATCAGGTGAATTAAAAGAAAATATAATTTTTGAAACAGAAGAAAAAATCACAAAAGATGCTTTAAAATCAAGTAACGTAAAGATTCTACCCAAAGGAACTTTTTTAATGGCTATGTACGGAGCAAACATTGGTCAAACAGCTGAACTTGGCATAGAAGCTACAACAAACCAAGCCGTTTGTGCATTCTTTCCAGATGAAAGTAAAATCTTAAAGGATTTTTTAAAAATTTATCTTATAAATGAAAAAGATAACCTAATTGATAAGGGTTTTGGTGGGGCGCAATCAAATATAAGCCAAACGATAATTAAAGATCTTCGAATTCCACTTCCGCCAATTCCAAATCAAAAAGAGATTTTAATGAAACTTAACGAGTCAAAAAGTATTTTAACAAAATCAACGTCATTACTTTTTGAAGCTGAAATACGTTTAGCCAACGTAATGTCTTCAGCACTCCATAAGCTTATTCCAGATGATGAAAGTGTACTACCTGAAGGCTGGGAAATGGTCGAATTACAAGATATTGCTGAAATAAATCCCAAAAAAAGCGAAGTCAAAGATATTTCTGATGATACAGATGTTAGTTTTGTGCCAATGGCTGCAGTAAACGAGCATACAGGGAAAATTGAAACACCTGAAATAAGAAAAATTGGAAAAGTACGAAAAGGTTACACTTATTTCAAGAATGGCGATGTCTTGTTTGCAAAAATCACACCTTGTATGGAAAATGGTAAATCAGCGATTGCTAATAACTTGGTTAATGGAATTGGGTTTGGGACTACTGAATTTCATGTCATTAGACCCTCAGACAGACTAAATGCAAAATTCATTTATTCAATTTTAAGAAGTGATTATTTTAGGCATATTGCGCAACAACATATGACGGGGACGGCGGGTCAAGCTCGTGTTCCTACTGATTATATTAAAACATATCAAATAGCATTACCGCCGATTGAGGAGCAAGAAAAGATTGTTGACCGTCTAACTATGATAAAAAGTAAAGTCAATGAAGCCAGAAATATATATAAAGAAGCTAAAAGTCGTACTGATAAAATTCAACAATCACTGTTCCGGAAAGCTTTTCGTGGTGAATTGGTAAAATGATATATTTTTGGTTTTAACAATTCAATATATTCGAAAAATGTAATGAAAATAAATTATGGAAATTACTGAATCTATAATAAGTGGGCTGATATTACTAATAATAGGGGGCTTGGGGACTGCCTGTTGGACTTATCGTAAGCAATTATATAATTGGCTCAGAGCAAGAAAACTCCAATGGTTTCCAGCTAATTTTAACATCGCTCTTTCTATAGAATTTGATGAAGGTTTGAACTCTGGAAGTTATTTCAAACAAATAAAGAAAAACATAAATCAAGTCCTAAAAGAACAAGATTTAGATAAATATGTAGTTGTTCAAGATTTTTCAGATATTAAAAAATTTAAAAATCAGGAAGAAGCAGAAAAATTTAGAAATAAAAAAGACATTGATTTGATTATATGGGGAGATTTCACAGTTGATAACCTAAAAAAAGATGGAAACAACATAAATAAATTAAATTTAAGTTTTACGTTTGGTCATCCAGATGATAAGGAAAAGAGAATAGGAAAAATGATTTTGGCAGATTTAAGGTCGAGAATGGCACGAAAAAATTACTGGAACATTATCGAACATAACTCATTTGAGGATATTCAAATCGTTTCAAACAATATCTTCGATTTATCAATATATACAATAGCGCTTTCACTAAAGATTTATGGAAAAATTGGTAAGAGTATCGCTCTATTAGAACGTTTGTATAACAGTCTAGCTAAAAGGAATGATGATTTAATACAAAGCACAGCTATCCACCTTATTGATGATTATACAATTTTAGTTGTTGAATTTGGTTTAAATAAAAAAGATTTTAATAAAGGCATTGAATTTTGTAATAAAATTTTGAAACTCGATGTGAATAATCATTTTGCACTAACAAATTTAGCTACATTTTTGTATAAACAAGGAAAAATTGCAGAAGCTCAAAAAGTCGTAACTGAACTTCAACAAAAATACCCCAGCTCTACGCTTACAATTGTTGATTTAGCCTTTTTTAAGATATTAGAGAAAAATTATAAAAGTGCTTTTAAATGTTATGAGAAGTTAGTTTCAATTCCAGTTGAAAGACTGGGATTTAATCCACTTGAGGTAGTAGAATTTTTGAATAATGAATACCAAAAAAATAAAGAACCAGCCTTGCTTTATGGAAGTGGGATATTATCGTATTACTTTGGAGATAAAATCATTGCAAAAAATGACCTTAAATTGTTTTTGAGGAAAGTGAATGAAAATTCATATAAAAAAATGTATCGCAAGGCCAAGAAACTGATTTGATGAATAAATATTAATTAATAATTAAATTTCATGTCCGACTACTACTCAATCCCACGAAAAGCAGACTGGAACTACGGCGGAAAACGCTGGCGTCTTTCACGCTCAAAAATAGATTTATTCCAGCAATGTCCAAAATGTTTTTATTTGGATAACAAACTTGGATTGAAACGACCGCCCGGATATCCATTTTCACTCAATAGCGCGGTAGACAACCTCCTAAAAACAGAATTTGACGCACACCGAGCAAACGGCGAACAACACGCCATACAAAAACAATACGGCATTAATGCTATTCCTATAGCCCACGAATCGCTAGATATTTGGAGAGAAAACTTTAAAGGCGTTGAGTGCACACACAAGCCAACAGGTTTTATCGTCAGCGGAGCAATTGATGATTTGTGGCTTGATCCAAAAACAAAGGAATACATTGTTGTAGACTACAAGGCTACTGCAAAATCAGAAGCTGTCACAGAGCTGGATAAAGACTGGCAGGACGGCTATAAGAGGCAAATGGAAGTATATCAGTGGCTCTTACGCCAAAACGGTCTCAAAATGTCAAATACAGGTTATTTTGTATACTGCACAGGACGACCAGATGAAAAAGCCTTTGATGCAAAACTAGAATTTGATATTCACCTTATTGAATACATCGGAAGTGACGATTGGGTAGAGAAAACATTAAAAGATATCAAGAAGTGCTTGGAAAATGACAAAATACCAAAGGCAGACAAAGATTGTGACTACTGTTTATACAGAAAAGAGATTGGACAAGTAGAATAGAGAGTTTTCGGTCGGGGCAATTCACCCCTTTTGTTCCCCTCTTGCCCCTCCCTCAAACCAGAAATAGGTGTTTTGGGTGGCGGGCATTCACCCCTTTAATTCCCCTCTGCCCACCACCCAAAACGGAAAAAGAAATTTGAAAATTTTTAAAACAACCGACTATCGTCGGAAAAGAAAAGGAATACATCAGCTAACACTGCGTATGCGGTTACGGCTTGCTCCGTACCTCCGCAAGCCTCCACCCATATTTGCCAGTGGTAAGCACTTCGTGCAATTATACCACTGGCAAACATCGCATACGCAGGAACGTTATGTGTAATAATTAAATTCCTTTTCTGCTGTCGCAGAAAAGTATATTATTGGGGCAATTTATTATTTGAAATATGAGCATTGAAAGAGGACCAAGAAGAGAACAAGAAAGTCAATTTGATATCGGAAATTTTTTCCGTATCCAAAATCTAATTCCGCCTCTTAGCAAAGCTGAGGACTGGAATAAAGATGAAAATTTTGATGAAAAGCTCAGACTCATTATATATACCAAGATAATTGAGCACACAGAATTTGGAGGTTATCAAACCGAGTTCGCTGACTACTGGGCAGGATTGGGTGACGAAGAGAGTCGTCCCTATGGGGAATCGTCGCCAGAAGTCCGACAAAAAATTAAAGAATATCTACAGCAAAAGCTAAATGGACAAATCTTAATTGACTTAGGTTGTGGTGAAAGAGTCTTACAAGATGCGAATTTTTCTATTGGCAACATAGTCAAAGAATTTGGAGCAAGTCAATATATCGGTATTGATTCAAAAAATGCTAAGGCCAAACACACACTCCCGCCAGCAAATCCAGAATCCATCAGAATGCCGAATTTAGATAATGGTTACTACATCAATGACGATGTGCTATTAACTCTTGCCACGGCACCGTCTGATTCAGCTAATTTGGTGATCAATGGAATGGACGACACTATCATTCGTCCCAAGCAGGGTACTCCACCGGAATCAGATTATAACTATGCCCTCATGGAAGAAATGGTTAGAGTATGTAAGCCGGGCGGAGTTATATTTGGCCAGAATTCTACCGTATTAGATATATTATCCGAACTCATCAGAGATGGTAAAATACAAAATCTAAGAGAAATTATGTTATTACCCAATCCAAAACAATCTCGTGTTAAATTCTTTGAAAAAATTTTCGAAGAATAAATTACCCCAATAATATAGCTCGCTTCGCTCGCTGAATTTAATTACAACACATAACACTGGCTATGCGGTTCGCTCTCTTTCGAGAGAGCTCACCCATATTGCTCCCTTCGGTCGCAACATCGCATAGCCAGGAACGTTAAACAAAATCGAGAAAAATCTTTCTATGAAAAAAATTCTTCAATTAGGTAATCCTATCCTACGGAAAAAATCTAAAAGGATACCTCTTAAGTCTATTCAATCAAAAGATGTCCAGATGATATCTCGTAAAATTATCAGATTAATGAAGGCAATAAAAAGAATATCATCTTCCCATGGGAATGGGCTCTGTGCGCCACAATTAGGGTATCCTGTTCGTATAATAATTATATATCATCAAGAAAAGTTTAATATTTTTATCAATCCGCAAATCATTCAAAAGTCTAAAGCATTAATCAATAACCGTGAAGGATGCCTTAGTTTTTTCTATTTGCGCAGCTTTGTTAAAAGATTTAAAAAAATCACTATCAAAGCGTATAATAATCAAGGCAAAAAATGTATGTACAATTTTTCAGGGAAACTCGCAGGATTAGTTCAACATGAGATTGATCACCTTGATGCTATTTTATATATTGATAGAATTCAGGATTGTAAGAACTTAATTTCAATAGATGAATTGTATGATCAAAAGAAGCTCAATGTAATTCATAAAATAATAAATTATATAACATAGATTTTTCTTGACTTCGTTTAACAGCGTGTATGCGGTTCCGTTCGTCGTCGTACCTCCTCCTCACTTCACCCATATTTTATTTCTTTTTATTTTAATTTTTGAAATTGACTTTTTCAGTATTTTTGCTATACTTTAAATATATGAGCAAGCAAAATATCATTAAATTACTTAAAAAATATAGGAAATCTTCCTCCCAGGAACGGCAAGATAATTTTCGTGCATTTGAAGAAAAAATGATTTACCGAACCACTAAAACAGAAAACCCCACTACCACGAGAAAGATGGTCCAGAAAGTCATTAGCAAATCCAAATAATTATGACCGGGAAGAAAAAAGACGAAACGAGCTACAAGCAAACTGCTTTTGGCGTTATTCCCCGCTCTAAATTAATACCCCTTGAAATTGAAGGCATTAAAAAAGCCTGGGATTTTATTTTAGAAAAATATAAATCAGGCAAAATACCCATTACTCCCTCTTTTCTTAAAAAAGTACATCAAGTCGGTTTTAGTTGGATATTTCCTGAATTTGGCGGTAAATTCCGCAAAATTGAGGTAAACATTTCTGATCACACTCCGCCAAAATTTTTTTTAGTGCCCCAATTAATGATTGATCTGTGTGAAGATATTAAAGTCAGGATGGAAAATCTTCCCAAAATAGATGATGGAAAATTTCTTGATGAATTAATTGAACTGCTTACCTGGGCGCATCATAGATTTTTATGGATTCATCCTTTTCAGGATTACAATGGCCGTATGGGACGGTTGTTAATTAATATTATTCTCTTGAATCTGAATTTACCGCCAATGGAATTAAAAGTGGAAACTAAATCCGGAAGGAAAAAATATATTCAAGCTTTACAAAACGCTGACCAGGGTGATCTTAAAGAGTTACAATCAATAATTAAATCAGCATTGGAAGAAACGGCTCAAGATCTTTCAAAAAATAAAAAGAAATAAAACATCGCATACACACGAACGTTATATGAAATATTTTAATTAATAGGTAATAAATAAATTTTTTAATAAAAAACTCTAAAAATTATGCCAGCAACAACATTGGGAAAAACAATCTTCGTTCTGGGAATCATTGTCATGTTCGTTTACACGGCCTTCTCTTTCTTATGGGCAATGGCCGGGATCCCCTTGCCCTATCCGCTTTCGGTGGATAATGAATCATTCGGACTTTTTCAATTATTGACGCCGCCTCTTGGCGCCGCCCTTATGGTAACTGGTGCTTTAATTTTTGGACATAAAGAAAGGAGGGTAACATAATGAATTTTCCTTTAAGCCATCCTACCTGGATGTGGCTCTATTTCGGGATCTTTGCCATCATCGGCATGGTGCTTTTCATCCTGGTCATCTGGAACTGGATGAAAGTCTATAAATTATCTGACGGGCCTTTGCGCACGGCCGCCATATGGAGCGTTTTCGGGTACATGTTCCTGTTCTTCGGGCAGTGGTTCGCCTGCGGCATCGGCGCCCCGCCCGGAAATCTCTTAAGTCCTGATATAGCTACTCATAATGCCCTATACGCATCCGTGTCAGCGGCGCTTTCCATATTCTTCTCGATCCCGGCTTGGGCCTGTCTTCTCGTCTCCCAGCGAAAAATGATGCAGTTTTACAAGAAATAAAAAGACAAAGGGGCGCCTCGGAGGTTTTTTACGTCTCCAAGGCACCCCTGATTCAGAGAACCGGCAACGGCTCTGAAACCAACACCACACCAGCGGACTCCTCCCCCTCCTTAAGGGAATCCCGCTGCCAAAACGAAATGCAGGCGGCATGTTTTTGCACTTCTGGAAACTGCACGCACATCACCATGACCGCGTCTACATCTTCAAGGCTGGCCAAGCCCCAGGCCTCACTCATCGCCAGCATATACATGTTGGCCAGATCTGGCATCTTCTTAGCGAACATGAGAGGCATTGCTCCGTTTCTTTCAAACGGCACGAAGTAATACATCCGTCCGTCGCTCCTTTTGAACGACCCTGCATTATCCAGTCGCTCAAACGTGACTGGCTCCTCGTCCTGGGTGTGAGCGGGAATGGCTATGACCAAACAGGCCCAAGCCGCGAGAATTACAATACTCCGGTGGATCATGGTGGGTCCCTCCTAGTTGATGAAAGTGCAGTTAATATTCTTTATATCCAAAATCACCACGCAAAATATTGCGCATATCTCTGCGAATAGGAACTTCCAATTCTATAAAACCCATATATTTTCCATTTATATACCAGGGCGTATGGTAAACAAGAGTTTTTTGCGTCTTTGTTTGAGTAGTATAAACGTCCGGCTCTCTCTTTTTTATTAGAGCTTTTATTCTTTTAAGGGCAAAAGGCGGGTGGCATTTGAAAACTTTATCTCCGATCAGTTTATTCTTTTTTTCATTAAAAATCTCTTTGGCCTTGTCGTTCATTTCAATAATAATATTATTTTTATCAATCACAATAAGCGAAGCGTCTATTTCTTTTGCCCAATTTACAAGATCCTTCTTTTTTTGCATTTTATTATTTTTAAAATTATATATTTAAGTTTACCATGAATTCGGCAAATAATTAAAAAAATGGTAAAATATACATAATATGAATATCAATTGGAAAAAAATCCTGCAGTTTTTAGGCATTACTTTTTTTATTTCCTGGGGAATAGCTTTGATCATGTACTTACTTGATATACAGTTCGGGTCTTTGGTTTATATGGTTGTATTGGCGGTTGTTTTCATGCCTGCTCCTGCTTATGCTGTAATTATTTTACAAAAACTGGTTTATAAGAAAAAACTGTCTGATTATGGTCTGACTTTAAAAAATATTAATCTCTGGGGAATCATACTGACTATTATTCTAATGATCACTCTCGTGCTTCTCACTTTTAATATCGCCGGTTTATTTGGAAATGTTCTCGGTATGGAAGAATTTGGCCGGGTAAGTTTTTCAAATTCGGATATGAAAGCCAATATGCAACAAATGCTCGACGAGGCTGATGTGAACAGCCTGATCGGACAAGACGCAGCCACTGATGTTAACAATCTTCCCTTTACTCCCCTGTTATTATTTTTTGGCAGTATTTTTTCTGGAATCATCGTTGGTTTCTCAATTAATTTAATTTTTGCATTAGGTGAGGAACTGGGCTGGCGCGGATTATTATTAGACGAACTCCGGCAGCTTGGATTAATTAAAGTAACTTTATTGATTGGCGTGATCTGGGGTATCTGGCACGCACCCATAATTTTACAAGGCTACAACTATCCCGGATATTCCTGGTTGGGTGCGCTCATGATGATCTTGTTTACCACGGGCCTGACCCTGCCTTTTATTTACGCCCGCTATAAAACCAGGACTGTTTTAGGCGCAGCCGCTTTTCATGGCATGCTCAATGGCATGGCCGGCATGACCATATATTTTATAATCAATCCCAATCCTTTATTTGGAAGCATGGTGGGCTTGGCCGGAATTATTACCCTGGCACTTATGTCTTTGGGAATTGTCTTGCTGGATAAAAAATTTGTGAAAAATTTTAAAACTTTCAAATAATATCTATGAAAAAAATATTACTGCTGGCCGCCGTGTCAGCGATCGTGCTGGCCGGCTGCGCTGCTGCTCCTGACAAAGATGCGGATATCAATAGCTTCGAGGAGTGCGCCGCGGCCGGATATCCGATCATGGAGTCGTATCCCGAACAATGCATGACCGACAGCGGCCGGAGCTTCACTAATGAAAAGCAAGCCCCGGTCATCCCTCCGGAAAATCCCGAAGGGAAAAGCTGTGAAGACTTATGCGGTGATGGCGTCTGCCAAGAAATAGTTTGTATGGCCATCGGTTGCCCTTGTCCGGAAACTCCGGAAAACTGTCCCGCAGACTGCGCTAAATAATCAATTAAAAAAATGAAAGCGGATTTCGCTAAATCCGCCTCCATAATCATATGTCGCATCGCGGTGAAAATTTAAAAAAAAGAGAAAAGCAAAAAAACAAGTCCCGTTTTGGAAAAATTTTTGGAATTATTCTCGCAATACTTTTTGGTTTGATAATTTTTTTATTACTAATAGGCTGGTTCATGGAGTCACGCAATGTTGCAGCTGACCAAGAATTATTTTCTCCCGCTGGTGAAATATACAAAGTGAATTCGCAGGACATGCACTTATACTGCACTGGCGAAGGCTCTCCTATTATTCTCCTTGAGTCCGGTATGGGTGGAAGTACACTTGACTGGCGCTATATACAATCAGAATTATCTCAATATTCTAAAGTATGCTCTTTTGACCGGCCCGGTTATGGCTGGTCAGAACCTTCCAGCATCGAGCGCACTGCCCAACAAATGTCAGATGAACTTCATCTTTTAATGCATCAAATAAATGAAACTGAAGGACCATTTATTATCGCCGGTTATTCTTTGGGCGGCCTTAATGCCAGGCTTTTTACAAAAAATCATGGTAATGAAGTTATGGGTATGGTTTTAGTTGATTCTGCTCATGAAGATCTTGATGCCCGTTCTCCTGACCAGGTTATTCAGTTAAATTCTTCTCTTGATACTATTTTTCAATTATTTCAAACCGCTGCAAAATTCGGTTTAATCCGGCTGGCTGGAATTGATAGTATTGCAGAATATGCACCATTTATTTCTGCAGATATTCCTAATGATATAAAAGAGGAATACGAAGCCGAATTGGCCCGTTCCCAACATTGGGAAACAATGCGCCAAGAATTGGAATCCCAGGATCTTTCTGCTCGTCAAGCCCGGGAAATTGAAAACTTTGGCGACACGCCCCTGATAATCATTCGGGCCGGCCAGATCGCTGAAATTCCCCAACTATCTGAATCAGAAAATCAGGAATATCGTGATGCCCAAATAAGCGTGCAGGAAGACCTGGCCGCTATGTCAACAAATTCTGAATTATTAGTAGCTGAAGAAAGTGACCATGATATCTTATTCAAACAGCCACAAATCGTAATTGATGCAATATTAAAATTACTGCCATGAAAAAATATTTTATTTTTTTTATTATAATTCCCTTTTTGCTGGCCGGGTGTAGTAGCAACAATCCTGCTATTATTGCTAGTGATGATTATGGCTGGGTTTTAATCTGGGAAGACAATTTCAATTCTGAAAATTATGATATGTGGGAAAAGGCAAATCATACTTTTGCCAAAAATCTGGCTCGCTTTAATCCTGAAAATGCAATCATTGACGATGGTATCTTAAGGTTAAAGCTGACTGGCGAACCCCAGGCTAGCCGCGACTATTCCGGAGCGGAATACCGCTCCCGGGAAAATTATTCATTTGGCCGCTACGAAACTAGAATGAAAGTGGCCAAGGGAGACGGTATAATCACAGCATTTTTTACTTATGAAGATGATCAAAACGGCCTTAATGAAATCGATGTTGAATTTCGTGGAAATAACACAAACGAAATCCATTTTAATAATTGGACCAGTATAAAAGATGAAAATTCAGAGATAATTAAACTCAATTTTGACGCCTCAGAAGCTTTTCATGATTACATTATTGAATGGCAGCCGGGACATATAAAATGGTATGTGGATGGTGAAATGCTTTACGAAACAAAAAAAGACATCCCCCAAGGAGACCAGAGGGTAATTATGAACATATGGATATCAGACGACAAGTCAAAAACAGGACTGTTAAATGAAGACGAACTTCCGACCGAAGCAAAATTCGATTACGTAAAATTTTACACCAAATGAAAGCCTACGACATAATTATTATCGGGGCCGGCCCTGGCGGCTTGAACTGCGCTCGCCATCTGATGGCTTCCGGCAAATCTGTTTTACTTTTAGAACAAAAACCTGAAATCGGACCCAAGGTTTGTGCTGGCGGTCTCACTTTAAAAGATATCGAGTATTTAAAAATTCCCAAAAAAACTCTAGATTTCGCCGCTAATAAAGTGGTTGTCCATACACCCTCAAAATCAGTAACTGCTGAAGAAAAAAACAATTTTATATTTACGGTTGATCGGGGTCGCCTCGGCCAATGGATGCTTTCACAATTAAAAAATATTGAAGTCCGCACAAATGCCCAAGTGACGGAAATCAAAAAAGAATCAGTAATTCTAAATAAAAAAGAAGAGATCGGCTTTGATTATTTGATCGGAGCTGACGGTGCTTCTTCAATTACCCGGAATTATTTGGGCCTGGAATCAAAAAAATTATTAATGGGCATTCAATATTTGGTCCCAAAAAAATATAATGCCCTAGAATTATTTTTTAATACAAAATCATTCCATTCCGGCTATGCCTGGATATTCCCGCATAAAGAGTTTGACTCTATTGGTTGTGCCTGCGATATCAGGTATATGCAACCTAAAGTATTAAGAGAAAATTTTAGCACTTGGTTAAAAGAAAAGAAAATCGATGTATCCAAAGGAAAATATCAGTCTCATCTAATTAATTATGATTATCAAGGTTATAAATTTGATAATGTTTTTCTGATTGGCGCAGCCGGGGGCTTTACATCCGGTTTCACGGGCGAAGGTATGTACCCAGCCATGCTGACTGGCCAGGAAACAGCCCGCATGATCTTAGATAAAGACTATAAATCCGAAAAAATTGAAGAATTGCTGGAAATTAAACAACATCAAGAAAGAGACATGAAAATATTTGAAAAATCAGGTATAATAAGAAGGTTAATTCCAAACTTCCTATTACTGCTTTTAAAAAATAAAAAAATTCAAGATAAAATGATTTCACGTTATGCCTAAAAAAGAAAGAATAATCCTAAAAAAGCAAAAGACAAAAGGGAAAAAATTAAATTCCATGCGGACCTTATTAATTGTAGCGGGTCTTGTTATTATATTTGGCTTAGTCGTTTCATTTATTGCCAATTCTTCGGCCAATAAATTCAAAGAACCTGCCCAAAAGGTGGTGCCAAATCCCAGTGCTTCAACACAAGCATCTCCAGGCACGAACGCAACCACAGATTCAGAAGTCAATACTGAAGATTGGGAGACTTATTCAGAAGGCAAAGCTGAATTCAGCTTTCTTTATCCCGCTGACATTGAACTAGGAAGTCCTGATCCTGAAAGCAATAAGGTGACCCTCTCTGTTGCCAGCCGCCCAATTGATGATTTAAAATCAGAAACATCTCTGTTCGGCTACGATAAAAAAACTGCCCGGGATGACCGTGATGCCTTAAACGACGGCGAACCAGGCGAAGATTTTCCGGAAATGCACGAAAATTCATTCATGGTAAAAGAAATTGCCGGTGGTGATAAAGCGGCTAAATCATTCATGGTTCTTAGCAAAGATGCGCTCTGTGATGTCACGTTTGAAAGAAATCTAATTTTTTACAACAATAAAAATCAGATCATTATCACTCTAACTGGCCCTAAAATTAATTTCATGGACAAGGTTCGTCAGCTTTTCGAAAATGATCCGGTTAATTGTGAACCAACTGACAAGGTTTGGTTAACCACTGGCCAAGACCAGTTTTACAATTTTGTCGAACAAGGCATCGCCCCGATTGAAATTCAGAAATGGTACAATACCTTCGATGATATCGCTAATACCATAGAACTTGAAGCCGTTGTTGAAGAAGCTGAAACAATAAAGGAAAAGGAAGACGAACAATTAGATGATAAAAAAAATTCTAAAAAACAAGAACCGGACGAAATTCAAAAAATAAATTTCAAAGCAATAAGCAATTAATAATATCACCATGAAAAAATTGAGTTTAATTTTCGGAGTGCTGGCTTTGGTGGTGTTTATGGGTGCCATGTGCGAGAGCACTACCACAAACACAAACACAGCCGATGTGAACGTGCCTCCAGCCAACTTAAATGAAGCCATTGGAACAGAAGAATGTAAAGACACGGAAACTGGTAACAGGATGACTTATGAAGAAGCCGTTAAAATCGCTGATGCTTCCGAATGTACGAAAGAAGGCACTTTAAAAAGCACATACATGTGCAATGACATAACAGGAACCTGGTGGATTGACCTGGATGTGGAAAAAGAGGGGTGCTCCCCGGCTTGCGTAGTGAACGTGAACGATAAAACTGCAGAAATAAACTGGCGCTGTACCGGTCTTCTTCCGGAAGAAGAATAAATGGCGCCGATCTACTACATACTCTTAATCAGCATAGCAGGCCCGATCATCGGGTCTGCTATTGGTGTTATTAAAAAGCCTTCTGACTTGTTCATGTTTAACATGCTCAGCTTTGCCGCCGGAGTCATGTTAGCCCTCTCATTTCTCCAATTAGTCCCCGAAAGCATTAATCTTTCTTCTGTTTGGGTCTGTTCCTTGGGCATAATTATCGGCGCGATTGTCATGTATATGCTGGATAAATTAATTCCTCATATCCACCCTGAACTTTGCCAGCCGGAAAAAAAATGCACCCGCCTTAAAAAAACTTCTATTTATTTACTTTTTGGAATATTTCTCCATAATCTGCCCGAGGGCATGGCCATTGCCTCTGGTACGATTTCAAGCACTCAGGCCACCTTTGCCATCGCCCTAGCCATTGCTGTTCATAATATTCCAGAGGGCATTGTCACAAGTGCGCCATATTACTATTGCACAGGAAAAAGATTAAAAGCCTTTTTAATTTCATCATCGACTGCTATTCCCATAATTGTTGGTTTTATCATCGCCTATTTTGTATTTCAAAATATTTCTGACCAATTCATCGGTTTTATCATTGCGGCCACAGCCGGATTGATGGTTTATATTTCCGCTGACGAACTCATCCCCTCTTCATGTTGCCGAAGTGAAAAAAAATGGAGCCATTCTACTATCTTTTCCCTGATTGGCGGTGTTGTTTTTGTCATATTATTAAGTTCACTATAATGAAAAAATTTTTATTGTGCTTAATCATCATTTTACCTCTGGGCTTTCTAGGTGCCAGTTGCAACCAGGATCAGATTAATTTAAAT
>JAHJKD010000016.1 GCA_018822435.1 Patescibacteria group bacterium | reverse complement strand
TTAAAAATAAATAAATAGAATATGGCGGAAAATAAAACCTATCAGGTAAACATATCGACCTACACAATAATAAAAATTGTTTTTGTGCTTTTACTCCTGATCTTTTTATACAACATCATTACAGTGGTGGGCATTGTTTTTGTCGCCTGGGTGTTTGCCTCGGCCATGGATCCGTTGATTGACCGCATGCAAAGATGGAAAATACCCAGAGGCATCAGTATACTTTTGATTTATTTATTAGGCGCTGGAATATTAACAGCTGTCGGTTTTTTGATGGTTCCTCCCTTAGTCGAACAAATAAAGGAATTGTCTGAGAATTTCCCGGCTTATTATGACCAGGTAATGGCTATTATTCCCAGTGCAGAAGGCCTGGATCTGCAGACGACGATCCAGAATTCCCTGGGAAGTATTACAGAAAGTTTAGGCTCTCTCAGCGGTTCGGTCGTATCGGCGGCGGCTGGCGTGTTGAATCTTTTAATCGGTGCAATCGCAGTCTTAGTGATCGCATTTTATATGACTATTCATGAAAACAGCATTAGAAAATTTTTACAAATAATTGCTCCGATCAGATATCAGCCATATTTGATCCAGAAAATGCATACGATTCAAAGGAAGCTTGGTTCCTGGCTTTGGGGCCAGATAATACTGATGTTAATTATTGGCACTCTTGCTTTCATCGGTTTGAAGATATTAGGCGTACAATATGCCTTACTCCTTGCTATTATTGCCGGTATTGGTGAATTCATTCCAATCGTAGGTCCGATCTTGTCGGCTGTTCCGGCTGTGTTTTTTGCCTTTGCGGACTCACCGGTAAAAGCCTTGCTGGTAATTATTTTATATATCGTAATTCAACAGTTAGAAAACCATATTATCGTACCAAAGGTCATGCATAAAGCCGTTGGTTTAAATCCGCTTATTATCATTTTTGCCATGCTTGTTGGGGCCCAGGTAGCGGGGTTAGTTGGTGTGATAGTAGCTATTCCAGCATCGACCATTATTGGTATATTCCTGAAAGATTTTGTGGCGGAAAAAGAAAGAAAGGACCTTAGTTTGGAAGAAGAAGGAGGGGAAGGTAAAAATAATAAAAAAGTAGCAGCAAAAAAAGCATGAACAATAAATTTTACGTAACCACAGCCATCCCTTATGTAAATTCCAAGCCCCATATCGGCTTTGCCTTGGAATTGATTCAATCAGATGTGATTGCCCGTTATCATCGAATAATAGGCAAAGATACTTATTTTCTGACTGGGTCAGACGAGAATTCACTTAAGAATGTCCAAGCGGCAGAAAAAGAAGGGATTTCCACACAAGAACTTTGTGACAAGCATTCTCAAAGTTTTATGGAGTTAAAAGATGTTCTGGATATATCAAATGACGATTTTATCAGGACGACTGATAAAAAACATTTTAAGGGTGCACAAAAATTGTGGCTGGCTTGCCGGCCAGATGATATTTACAAGAAAAAATACAAAGGCTTTTATTGCGTGGGTTGTGAATGTTTTTATCCGGAAAAAGATTTGGTTGACGGGATGTGCCCGGAACATAAGACCAAGCCTGACGTGATTGAAGAAGAGAATTATTTTTTCAAATTATCTGAATATCAACAAAAACTTAAGACTTTAATAGAAAAAGACGACATAAAAATAATCCCAGAGCATAGAAAAAATGAAGTATTAAGTTTTATAGGGCAAGGGCTGGAAGATTTTTCCATATCCCGATCTAAAGAAAGAGCCAAGGATTGGGGCGTGCCTATTCCGGGCGATAAGGAGCAGGTCATGTATGTCTGGTTTGATGCCCTGTCTAACTATATTACGGCGCTTGACTATGCGGATGACGGTGAATTATTCAAGAAATTCTGGCCCGCGGATGTACATATGATCGGCAAAGGCATTTTGAGATTTCATGCTGTATATTGGCCAGCCATGCTCATGTCAGCTGGTTTGCCTTTGCCTAAGTCTATTTTTGTTCATGGTTATATTACAGTTGAAGGCCAGAAAATTTCTAAGTCGCTTGGCAATGTAATTGACCCAGTTGCTCTAGTGGATGAATTTGGCATTGATGCAGTTCGATATTTTTTATTGCGTGAAATTTCACCGACGCATGACGGAGATTTTTCCAGAGAAAGATTTATCAAAAGATACAATGCAGACTTGGCAAATGATCTGGGAAATTTAGCTTCCCGGGTAGCTAATATGATCGAGAAATTTTTTGATGGGGAGTTGCCTGAAGTTGAAGTGGAGAATGAATATGATCTGGAAAAAATAAATACATTGATTGAAGAATTCAAATTTAATGAAGCTTTAGAATATGTTTGGAAATTAATTTCCACTGCGAACAGTTTTGTTGAAGAAGAAAAACCATGGGAGCTGGCCGCTATTAAAAACATGGATAAATTGGCAAAAGTTCTGACTAAATTAAAAATAACCTGTCTGGATGTATCTCTGGCATTAGAGCCGTTTTTACCAAGCACATCAGTCGCTATTAAAAAACATTTTTCTCAGAAAACAATTACTTCGATTGAGCCCCTGTTCCCGCGCATTCAATAAATTACACATATGAATGGCATTGACATTGTTCTAATTCTAATCGCGATCGTCGTTCTATTTTTAATTCTGAAGACAGTTAAAAAACTGATCTTTGTAGGCATGCTCCTTGTTTTAGTTTTTGGAGTAGTGGGGGTACTCATGTATTTCGTGTCCCAATCTGATTCTGCTTTGGCCCAGACAACAACGCAGTGGGTGATGGCGTCCAGATTCGGTGCTCCCTTATTTAATTCGGTAACTTTTATTGCTAATATTTTCTCATAAAATGCTGATCGATACCCATGCCCATGTAAATTTTAAAGCCTTTAATGCCGATTATGCCGATGTTTTGAATAGGGCCATGAAGGAAAATATTTGGACAATCAATGTCGGCTCGCAAATGGAGACTTCAGAACAAGCCGTAAAGATTGCCAATGAATTTAAAGAGGGAGTTTATGCTCTGGTAGGCTTTCATCCTTTGCATGTCATGAATCATATGGATGAAGAAAAGCCCGAAAATTTTGACCCGAAAAGACTAGAAGAATTACTTCAAGACAAGAAAACAGTAGGTATAGGGGAAACTGGATTAGATTTTTTTCGGTTACCAAAGGATAGGGAGAATGAGATTATGAAAATGCAGAAACAAGTTTTTGCCCAGCATCTGGAATTGGCTAAACAATATGATTACCCGGTGACAGTGCATTGCCGGGATGAAAGGGACGAGGCGATTGCGTATAGAGAAATATTAGAAGTTTTGGATGATTATAAAGATGTTAAAGCGGTTATCCATTGTTTTTCTGAAGACTGGGAAATCGCCGAAAAATATTTGAAAGCCGGTTTGATGATAAGCTTTACTGGAATATGCACTTTTAGAAAAAAAGCCGAGGCAGTCCAAGATGTGGCTAAGAGGATTCCCTTGGACAGATTGATGTTAGAAACAGATTGTCCGTATTTATCACCAGAGCCAGTGCGGGGAAAAACAAATGAGCCAGTTTATGTCGAATACGTTGCCAAGAAAGTGGCGGAATTAAAAGGCATTACATTTGAAGAAGTAGCTGAACAAACAACTAAAAACGCTAAAGAATTTTTTAAATTTTAATATATGGATTTTATTTATATAATTATCACCATTATTGCCACGGTTTTTTTAACCACTCTATTAGTGTATTTACTAATTAATAAGAAATTTAAAGATTTAGCCGAGACTAAGAAAGATGATCAGGGCATGAGTATGCTAAATAGCAATATTCAGTCCATGCAAAAAGATTTGAACCACCGCTTGGATAATGCGGCCAAAGTAGTCGGCCAGGTTTCTAAGGAACTTGGCGCCGTGCAAGAGATGGGCAGGAATATGGCAGACTTGCAGAATTTTTTAAAGTCGCCGAAACTCCGAGGTAATATCGGGGAGCAAGTCTTGCGAGACATGTTAGAACAATATTTTCCGGAAAATTACTATCAGATGCAATATAAGTTCAAGGACGGGCAAATAGTTGATGCAGTTTTGAAGCTGGAACATGGTTTAATTGGTATTGATGCGAAATTTCCTCTTGAGAATTTTCAGAAAATGGTTAAAGCAGAAAATGAAGATGATCGCGCCAGAAGTAAGAAGGATTTCATGAGAGATGTAAAAAAACATCTAAAGGACATAAGTAGTAAATATATCTTGCCGGAAGAAGGTACGGTCGATTTTGCGATGATGTATATTCCTTCTGAAGCAATTCATCATGAAATAATTAAGAATTTTGAATTACAAGAAGTGGCTCGAGAGAAAAAGGTTGTGATGGTTTCTCCGGATAATTTGTTTTATTTCCTGCAGGTCATATTACTAGGCATGCAGGGCAAGAAAATAGAGGAAGCCAGTAAGAAAATGATGGAGATGTTTCAGGCCATTGCCCGGGACACGGAAAAATTTGGTGAAGAAATATCTGTATTAGATAGGCATCTGACTAATGCTAAAGGTTCGCTGGAAAGAGT
>JAHJKD010000015.1 GCA_018822435.1 Patescibacteria group bacterium | reverse complement strand
AGAACTGTCCGTCATGGGACAGTTCTTTGGGGTTCGAGACATCACACTCCCCAGCGGGAGTTGAGGCGTCGCTGCTCACGGCGCCAGTCGCGTCGCCGGTCGGGGTCGGGCCCCTTCCGGTGCGGCGTACCGTGACCGTTCCGCGCGTAGTAGATGAAGTCGCGGTACTTGACCTCGGCCGCGAGGAAGCGGTCGGACCAGTTGCCGTACTCGTCCATCAGGGCGAGCTCGGTCGCGAACGAGTCGAGCTCGCGGCAGATCTCGTCGATGACCGCGAGGGTCTCGATCTGCTCCAGGCCGCGCTTGTAGAGCTCGTAGGCGTCGTGGTACAGGCTGGCGATGCCCTCCCAGTTGTTCTCCCGCTGGTAGCGGTCGAAGCGGAACTGGAAGTTCTCGAGCCGGTTGCACCAGAGCTCTCGCTCCTCGGCCTCGGCCTTGAGGCGGCGGTACTCGCTGACCGCGGTCTTGGTGCGGTCGAGCAGGTCGCGGCCCTGGGACACCCACTCCTCGAGCTGATCGAGGTCGCGGGACACGTCCGCCGAGCAGAAGGCCCGGATGAAGATCCGGTCCGGCTCGGGCACGGCCGGGTGGACGTCGAAGCACCGGAGCCGCTGCTGCAGATGCTGGAAGGACGCCTGCAGGATCTCGCGCTGGGACCGCGTCCGGCGGCCCAGGTTGCGGGAGTGGCCCTGGCGCAGGAAGTCGTCGGTGACCTCGACGATGCGGCGGCGGGTGGTGGGGGTGGTGATGTCGCTGTTGTCGGTGTACATGGTTGGCTCCACTGGTTCAAGGGTGGTGGGCGCGAAGACGCGCCTACCCCTGATCCCGGAGAGCACCCATGCTCCGAATCATCTGTTCGATGGGGTAGCGCGTCAGACGCTACAGAGTAGACGGTCTCGTCTGCGGTCGAGCATGACAAGATCCTCCTTTCTATAAGTGGTAGATTTACGGTTTTCCCAAATTCGAACCGAAAATAATAGCATAAAACTCAGGAAAAATCAAGAGTATTGGCTATTTTTTAGCTAATTTAAGCATAGATTTGTCGTAAAAAGTAAAATCCTATATAATATGTAGGACTTAAAAAATAAATTAAACAATAAATATGCAATTTGCAGAACGTATTTCAAGGCTTGGTACAGAACAAGCTTTTAATGTTTTAGCTAAGGCCAAGGAGGAAGAAAGAAAAGGCGTGGACATGATCCACATGGAAATCGGTGACACTGATTTCGACACCCCTAAACCAATTAAGGATGCTTGCATTAAAGCAGTGGAAGATAACCAAACTCATTATTTACCATCTCAAGGTTTATATGAACTTAGGGAAAAGTTGGCACCAATGCTGGCCAAGACCAGAAAAATAGACGTTACTCCGGAAGATGTGATCATTACCCCCGGTGGCAAGCCTCTGATCCTTTATACGATCATGGCTTTTATTAATCCTGGTGATGAGGTCCTTTATCCTAATCCTGGTTATCCGGCTTATGAATCATTGATCAATTTCTTTGGCGGCAAAGCCATGCCCCTGCCTCTCTTAGGCGAGAAGAACTTTAATTTTGATATTGAAGAATTTAAGAGCCTAGTGACGGACAAGACAAAATTGATCATAGTGAATTCACCGCAGAATCCGACTGGTGGCGTGTTTACCCATGAGTCTTTAGAAGCCATTGCGGAAGTAGCCAAGGAAAAAGATATTATGGTTTTCTCTGACGAAGTATATTCTCAATTTGTTTTTGAAGGCGAATTTGAAAGCATTGCTTCTTTCCCAGACATGGCGGAAAGAACGGTGGTATTGGATGCTTATACAAAAACATTCTCCATGAGTGGTTGGAGATTAGGCTATGGTTATGTACCTCAACAATATATGAAAGTGTTTGGCAATCTTATTAATAATACAGTTTCTTGCACGCCGAACTTTACCCAATGGGCTGGGGTAGAAGCATGGAATGATGAAGCCTTGGCTGACCTGGCTAAAATGAAAGCAGAGCTGGAAAAGAGAAGAGATATAATGGTAGCGGAATTAAACACTTTGGAAGGATGCAAATGCCACACTCCGGGCGGAGCGATTTATGTATTCCCGGACATTTCTGAGACCGGCAGAAAATCACAAGAAGTGTATGATATCTTGTTTGATAAAGCTCATGTAGCTTGCCTGGCTGGTACATCTTTTGGAAATTACGGTGAAGGGTATATTAGACTCTCTTTTGGTAATAATGGAGAAGCGAGATTAAGAGAAGGTTTAGAAAGAATTAAAAAAGTCTGGCCTGAGATTTTAAAGAAATAGATGGGAATTAAAAAAAGTAGAGACGCAAAATTTTGCGTCTCTACTTTTTTTGATCAATAAGCCTCATTGCCGGACTCTTTCCAGTCATGGAATAATTTCTCACATTCACGCGGCATGAAGTCCGCCTCTATATTTACTTTGGTCTTGCCTAAAGACCTCATCTTATAATTGGAAATTTCCAATTCATTAAAACCGTACTTCTTAGCAGTATCAATATCAGCCCCATAAACAATGATTTTTATATTGGCCCAATGAATAGCAGAGAAACACATGGGACAAGGCTCGGTCGTAGAATAAATTGTCATATTAGAAAGATCATGAGTGCGTAATTTTTTACTGGCTTTTCGAATAGCAGTCACTTCAGCATGAGCAGTTGGGTCATTATCCTGGATAACCTGGCTGTGCGCCTTAGCAATTACTTGCCCGTCTTGAATAATTACAGCTCCAAATGGACCATTGCCTTTTTTAATGCCTTCTTGTGCTTCAACAATGGCTTGGCGCATAAAATCTTGTTCTTTCATGGCTTAAGTTTAGCACTTTAACCTACCATTGACAAAAATTGATAAATACGCTAATATAGCCGCGATACAAAACCCCGATATATGTTAGAGGGGATTTTTTATTGGAAATAATCATTAACATTTTTATCTAATGTTAGTTAAAAAATTGAAAAATTGGAACTCAAAACATGGTGGAAAAGTGCTCTATTTCGCCCTGTTTATGGCGATTGCATATAATGTATTTGTACCAGGCGAAATTGGCCATGCGGATGAACCGGAATATGCCATAGAATACCATGAACAAGCAATTCCCCAGAACCATTTACCTGAAGTTGGCATTCGCCAGCCCAGAGAAGTACTGGAAGTTAGCTTAACTGCTTATTCTTCCACACCAGATCAAACCAGCGGCAATCCTTTTGTGACTGCTTCTGGAGCTCGTGTGCATGACGGCACAATTGCCGCCAACTGTCTGGAATTTGGAACACGCGTTAAATTTCCGGAATTATATGGTGATAAGGTATTTGTAGTGGAAGACAGATTAGCCGCTCGCATGGGCTGCTCTACGATTGACATCTGGTTTGATAACCGTGGTTCAGCCATGCAATTTGGCCGGCAATATTCGACTGTGCACGTATTATAATTTGATATATTTTTGAATTTATAATAGCCCCGGATATTGTGCCCCGGGGTTATTTTTTATCTTGATTTATTAGAATATTTTTGTTAATATTATGTTCACGGTCCGCCTTCGCTAAAGCTATGGCGGGACATGGCGTGGTAGCCAAGTGGTAAGGCAGTGGTTTGCAAAACCATCATTCACCGGTTCGAATCCGGTCCACGCCTCATTAATGAGATTGACAAGTCTTTGAAATAACGATAAAATATCTATTGAAATTTGAAATTTTGCGGGTGTCGTATAATGGCTATTATACGTCCTTGCCAAGGATGAGACGGCGGTTCGATTCCGCTCACCCGCTCAAAAAACCTCGCTTTATGCGGGGTTTATATAAAAATAGCCGGGGTGGCGAAATTGGTATACGCGACGGACTTAAAATCCGTTGGGCTTAACACCCGTGAAGGTTCGAGTCCTTTCCCCGGCACTCTTCGACTCGCAAGCTCGCTCAGAGTGAACCACAAAAAACCTGCCCAAATGGGCGGGTTTTTGTTATAATTAATATATGCTAGAACAATACGGTTTTTTGATTTCATTAGGACTTTCTTTTGCACCGGCCTTTGGCTGGCTGCTTTTGATTTATTTCCTTAGACATAGGGAAAAGAAAAAATTCCTGTTTTTTACGTTCCTGCTCGGGGGAGCCTCGGTCATTCTTGTATTTGGGCTGCAATCTTTCTGGTTAATGGATCCGGCTTATAATATCAACACTTTTCTAGAGGTTACTTTTACTTCAACGGCTACGATCTTCTTGATCTTCTTTGCTTTCATGGGGGGGATTGAAGAAATTATCAAACACTTGATCGTCCGGATAATGGATAAGAGATATTTTCTTATTCAGACAATAAATATTGCGATTGTTTTCTCTGTCACTACGGCTTTAGGTTTTGCCTTTGTAGAAAATTTTATTTATTTTTATGGCTTGCTTTCAGAAGGCCTGATTGAGGGCTTTTGGAGCACGTTTATTTTTAGGACAATGTTCTCGACTTTAGGCCATGTATTATTTTCGGCAATTTTTGGATATTATTATGGCGTGTCTAAATTCTCAGAGACTATTTTGATGCAGGAGAAAATATTAGGAAAAACATTAAGGCTAACTAAAATAATAGAAAAGCTAACCAAAGGAACTCTGCAAGACATTTACCGCGAGCAGAAAATTATGAAAGGGTTGATCTTTGCTTGCGGGGCCCATATGTTTTTCAACTTTTTTATTCAGTGGCAACAACTCTGGGTTGTGTTCTTGATGCTCATCGCCCTGACCGTGTATGTAATCTTTTTATTCCGGACAAAAACCGGCCATCTCGTGTTCATGGAAACAAAAGCCCGGTCGCCTTATTATCTGGCCCCTTCAAACCAAAGGATGCTTGGCCATTTACTGGATATGTGGCATGCCGGCCGCTATGATGAAGTAGAAAAAGTCTGTAATGATATTTTGCTGGTTGACCCGATGAATGACGTGGTAAAACTTTTCCGGGCCCAGGCTTTAGACAAACAAGCGATAAAAAAAGGCACACAAGCTGTGGCCGATATATTTAAACGGGGGAAAAAGGAAGAACCAATAGAAGAGGAAGAAACAGTTGAAGAAAAATTGAGTGATGTGATTAAGAAATAAATTATAAAATTTTGTAGAGACGCGATTAATCGCGTCTCTACAAAATTTTATAATTTATTTTGATGTTATATTTTCTTATCCTTTAATACCTTTAAGATCTGATTATGAATTTTACCATTGGAAGCAACTAACCCCCGGAAAGCAATCCGTCTTTCATCGCCGTGAAAATCAGTAACTTTACCGCCCGCTTCTTTGACCATTAATACGCCAGCGGCAATATCCCAGAGACGGACAGGCGGAGATATAATTTGGCCTTCAACCCGGCCGGCGGCTACGAATGCTAATTCCAAGGAAGAAGATCCAAAATGACGCATAGACCGGGTTTCAAATTCAAAATGTTTATAAGCCCGAATGGCTCTTTCCAAGGAATTGGGCTGATGAGAATAAGCAAAAGTAAGGAATGAATCATTTAGCTTGGTTTGTTCTGAGACCTGCATTTTTTGTTCATTCTTCTGAGCCCCTTTGTCCTTCTCGGCCACAAAAAGCTCTCTGGTATAAGGAGCATAAATAATACCGATTACAGGTTCACCATTTTGCAACAAGGCCAGGGTGGTAGAGAAGAAAGTCATGCGCATAGTGTAGTTGGTGGTGCCGTCTAAAGGATCAATTACCCATAAAAATTCTGATTTTTGCTTTTGCTTAAAGCCTTCTTCTTCAGAAAGAATGGAGTGGGTAGGAAAGGCTTTTTTTATTTTTGAAGTTAAAAACTTGTTGACTTTAATGTCAGCCTTAGTAACCAACTCACGCTTTGATTTAAGGCGGATGTCTTCTGGTGCCAGGGAGCGAAATTCATTCATTAATAAATTTCCAGCTCTGACTGCCAGGCCCATGGCGTATTCTTTAGTTGAAGGAGGTCTTTTTTCCATATGAAAACAGGTATATTACTTTTTTTATAATATACCTGTTTTTTTATTGTTTGTCTATGAGTTATTTTTTCTCGTCTTTTTTTTCTGCTTCCTTCTCAGCTGGCTTATCCTCATTTTTAGAAGTGTCGCCTGAAGCGATTGAAGCAAGTTTTTCAAAGACTTTACGGTTAGTCAGCATGTTGCCAATATAATTACGATATTCAGGCGCTTCAAACTGCTTTTGCATTTCCGGCATCTGACCATAAACTTGCTTGATCTTTTCCAGCTCGGAGTCGATCTCTTCGTCTTCAATTTTAACCAATTCAGCCCGAGCGACTTCGCGGGAAATTAAAGCAGTTTTAAGACGTTTTTCCGCTTTAGGTTTGAAACCTTCTTTTACTTCATCTTCTGTTTTTTTAAGGTTTTTCAGATAGTCTTCGAACTTGCCGCCAGAGTCTTCGACCTGATGCTTTAGTTCGTGCATCATTTTATCAACTTCAGCATTGATAAGGTCATCGGAAAATTCATCAAACTCAGATTTTTCCATGATCTCTTCTAAAATAGCCAGCTCAAAGCGTTCGTCTTCTTTTTGCTGAACTTCAGCGGCAATGTTTTCTTCTATCTTTTTCTTCATCTCGTCAACAGTCTGAAAATTCAGAGCCTTGGCAAAATCATCGTCGATTTCCGGCAAGCTGCGCTCATAAACGTTTAAAACCTTTATGTGAGCGTCATGTTCTTGGCCAGCCAAAGTCTTTTGAAAATAGTCTTTAGGGAAAGAGACTTTAAAATCCTTTTCATCACCAGCTTTCATGCCCAGCATGGCTTCTTCAAAACCAGGGATGAATTTCTTTTCACCTATGATAATAGGCGTGTTTTTTCCGGAACCACCTTCAATCGGAACGCCAGCCATCTTGATTTCAAAATCAACTTCGACTTTATCATCGTTCTTGGCGGCACGCAAAACGACTTTTTCTTTGGCCTGCATTTTTTTCAGGTCTTCAAAAGTGTTTTCAACTTTTTCTTTGTCTGGTTTTACTTCCTGTTTCTTTGATTTTAGAGTTTTATAATCGCCAAGTTTTACTTCAGGCATTAAAGTAACAATCGCCTTATAAATAAGCGGGTTGCCCGGAGCAATCTTTTCGGCGTCAACTTTAGGCTGGCCAATAAAATCAATCTTTTCGTCAATTACGATCTGGGGTAAAGTCTTGTTTACGGCTTGGTAAAAAGCTTCTTCGTAAATAGTGGCTTCACCAACATTCTTTTTAAGAACATCAAAGGGAACTTTTCCTTTTCTAAAGCCAGGAATATCGACGTCCTCAGAAATCTTTTTGACAGCCTGATCAAGATAAGGCTGCAGCTCTTCCGGAGTCAGTTCAACCAGAAGCTCAATTTGTTTTTTGGGGAGCTCTTTTTTATCTACTTTCATGAGTTTATATTAGAGAATTGGTGCTAAGACCAAAGCGACGATGGCCATCAGCTTGATTAAAATATTCAGAGCCGGACCAGAAGTATCTTTAAAGGGATCGCCAACAGTATCACCGATAACTGTGGCTTTGTGGGTTTCAGAACCCTTGCCACCAAGATTGCCGGCTTCAACGAACTTCTTAGCATTGTCCCAGGAGCCACCGGCATTAGCCATGATAACAGCAAGCAAGAAACCAGTGACCAAAGCGCCAGCGAGTAAGCCAATTAAGGCTTCCGGACCAATTAAAAATCCAACTACGGCCGGAGCAAGAACAGCCAGAACACCAGGAATAATCATTTCTCTTAGAGCAGCAGAAGTGGAAATTGAAACGCAACGCTGATAATCAGGCTTATTTTTTCCTTCCATGATGCCAGGGATTTCTTTAAACTGACGGCGAACTTCATCCACCATGTCAGCAGCCGCCTTACCTACAGATTTCATGGTCAGGGCGGCAAAAATACATGGCAGTAAGCCACCAAGGAATAATCCAATGATAACTTTATATTCAAGCAGGTTAACAATACTAATGTCGACCACCTGGCCAAAAGAAACCAACAATACTAAAGCGGTTAAAGCAGCTGAACCAATGGCAAAACCCTTACCAATAGCAGCCGTGGTGTTACCAACAGCATCCAGTTCTTCGGCTCTTTCACGAGCCTCCTGGCCCATGCCAGCCATTTCTGCGATACCAGCAGCATTATCAGCAACTGGTCCATAAGAGTCAGTGGCCAGAGTAATACCAAGGGTAGAAAGCATGCCGACAGCCGCTATAGCAATGCCGTAAATTCCAGCAAATTCATAAGCGGCAAAGATAGCCAGACAGACAGCGATGACAGGAATAATAGTTGAAATCATGCCCAGGGCAAAACCAGAAATAATGCCAGTCGCAGCACCAGTCTGAGCGGCTTTAGCCACATCCTGAGTCGGTTTTCTATGATCAGAGGTGTAATATTCAGTGACTAGGCCAATAACGATACCGGCAACCAGGCCAGTAATCACAGCTCCGAAAACGCCCATCGGATTTTCAACAGTTCTTTGGATAATAAAGTAAGCGCCAATGGCCATAAGGACGGCAGCCACATAAATTCCAGAATTCATGATGCTGTGCGGTTTACCACTTTTTCTCATGTTGATAACAATGTTACCGATCAGAGAAGCGATAATACCAGCCGCCGCCAGGAACAGAGGCAGGAAGATGGCCTGCGGTCCAAATTCAACCGCGCCAAGTACGCCAAGAACCATGGCAGCAATAATAGAATCACAATATGATTCAAATAAGTCAGCGCCCATACCAGCCACATCACCGACGTTGTCACCAACGTTATCAGCAATGGTGGCAGGATTGCGAGGGTCATCTTCAGGAATGCCAGCTTCAACTTTTCCGACTAAGTCAGCCCCAACGTCAGCTGCCTTGGTATAAATACCGCCGCCAACACGAGCAAACAGAGCCACAGAAGAAGCACCAAAACCAAATCCGTATAATACTTCAGGGTCCCCAATAAAATAATAAAGTACGGAAATTCCCAGTAAGCCTAAACCAGTAACAGACAGGCCCATAACTGAACCAGAAGAGAAAGCAACTTTCAAGCCTTTGAAAAGGCTCTTCTTGGCTGCTTCAGCCGTACGAACATTAGCGAGAGTAGCAATACGCATGCCGATGTTTCCGGCAATAGCGGAAAAGAGGGCACCAATTACGAAACACAGTGAGGTCATCCAACCAATTCCAGTGAAGCCGATAATGGCGGCGACGATTATAACAAAGACGATAAGGATCTTATACTCTTTGTTCAGGAAAGCCATGGCCCCTTTATGAATGGCGCCAGCTATTTCTTCAGCTTCTTGGCTTTCCACTTTTTGTTTTTTCACCCGCCAGGCAAGTACTCCAGCGACTACTAGCGCGAGTACAGCTACTGCTGCGGCAATGAATTCTTGTGACATAATTCTTATTAGTTATTATTTATTATTTATTTATTCCGCTCCGCCCTTCGCCCTTCGGTACGCCTCTGACTGCCGACAGGCAGGAAGTGGGCGTATCGAAGGGTAAAAATTATTTTTTCTCTTCTTCTTTGTCCTCCTTTTTATCCTCCTTTTTTTTATCGTCTTTCTTCTTGTCTTTCTCTTCTTCTTCGCTTTCTTTCTTTTCTTTCGTATCTTCGTGTTCCTCGTCTCCTTCGCCATCTTCCTTAACTACATCAATTTTCCAACCAGAAAGCTTTGAGGCAAGACGGACATTCTGCCCATTCTTACCAATAGCCAAAGAGAACTGATCTTCATTCACGCGGGCAGCAGCCTCTTGCTCTTCATTTTCGTTCTTACCTTCTTTTAATTCAACATTGAGAATTTTAGCTGGGGAAAGAGCATTGATGATGAATTTTACCGGATCATCTGCCCATTCAATAATGTCGATTTTTTCCCCGCTTAATTCAGAAATGATAGTCTGGACGCGAGTGCCTTTTTGGCCGACACAGGATCCGATCGGATCGATAGAGTCGTCATTGGCCATAACGGCCAGCTTGGTTCGGGATCCGGCTTCACGAGCAATGGCTTTTATTTCAATGGTGCCATCATTGATTTCTGGCACTTCAGCCCGGAATAATTCTTTGACTAGATCAGGATTGGCGCGAGATGCTACTATTTCAGGGCCCTTAGAAGTACGCTCGACTGATAACAGAAGAACCTTAATGCGCTGGCCTGGAGCGTAATTTTCGCCATGGATCTGTTCACCTGGAGGCAACACAGCCACAGCTTGTCCAAGGTCGACAAAAACCATACGGCCTTCCACCCTTTGGACGATGGCATTGATAATTTCGCCGGCCTTGTCTTTGTAAGCATTGTAAAGAGTTTCTCTTTCGGCTTCTCTCAGCTTTTGGATAATAACCTGCTTGGCAGTTTGGGCAGCCATGCGGCCATAACCTTCGGGCTGGTCTAGTTCGGTTTTAATTTCGTCGTCAACTTCAATATCAGGATATTCTTTTTGCGCTTCGGCTAAGGGAATGTCTGTTTTGGGATTAAAGCGTTTTATTTTTTCATCTTCTTCTCCCTCTTCGCCTTCTTTCTTGCCTTTCCCGTCTCTGTCTTTGCTTTTTTTATCTTCTCTTTTAGGTTCTTCTTTTTCTGGAAGTTCCTTGCCTTCAGCTTCGGCCTTTTCACGCTCTTCGCGTTCTTTTTCATATTCTTCAAACAAAGCATCTTCAACGACCGTTTTCACGTCAAAAATTTTCGTGGAAGCGTCCGTAGAATTGAATTCGACTCTGATGTCCTGACCTTTTTGGCCGTATTCCTTGCGATAAGCGACCGCTAAGGCGGATTCTATAGTTTCGATTACAGCTTCGTAAGGAATGTTCTTTTCCTCGCAGATCTGTTTGATAGCAGCGGAGATTTCCGATGCCTGTGACTGTTTTTCAGCCATATTTGTATTTTAGATAGTTAAAAATAAAAAAACTAGTATAGATATATACTAGTTAATGTCTAAAAATATATTACCTTATTAATTATTTTTCGTCAATATCTTTCTTTTTATTTCTATATGGCTCCCATAATGACTCAAAAGGAAATGCTCCGCTTTCACTAGCAACAATTGCCCTAATTATCTCTAAAAAATTTCTGTAGGTTTTAATTATAAATGCCTTTCTTTTACTTTTCACAAATTTTTATTCAACATTTAGATGGAACTTTTTGAATTTATTATATTAGAGTTTTATTTTTCGTCAAACGAAGACTGGTCTTGATTTTTATTATCATGCTATAATGAATTTAAATATTAGTAAATCATAATTCTTATGAAGAAAAAAAGTTTTTACATCATAATTATTTTAGCTATTGGATTTATTTTTACATTTTCATCCTATTGCTTACTTTTTTTCTTGGAAAGTAAAATGATAACCCAAGGATTTGAAAATTTTTATTCCTCTGGTGCCTCAGAATTCACGCCTAGTATTGAAACTACTTTTATCAGCATTTTTAGAATAACGATTTTTCCTCAAATAATTTATTTATTTTGGATAATACTATATACGCTTATAATTATCTTGTTCCTGCGCAATAAAAAAATACAAAAATCAAAAAAAATATTATT
>JAHJKD010000014.1 GCA_018822435.1 Patescibacteria group bacterium | reverse complement strand
GACCCTTTTTGATGATGTAAAATATTTTAGAATAGAATAAAAAAGTGAAGTGTAGTCGAGCTTCTAAAAATTCTAATTAAACAATATAAAAGTAAAGAAATCACATTTATGACAGGAACTATTAAAACCCTTACTGATAAGGGATTTGGATTCATTACAGTTGAAGGACAGGAAAAAGATCTTTTTTTCCACTCAAATTCTCTGGTTGATGTTTCCTACGATGATTTACAATCTGGCGACACTGTTGAATTTGAAACAGAGGAATCTGACAAAGGTCCAGCCGCTGTGAACGTAAGAAAAGTATAAATACTTTTTAAATCACACATAAAAAACCGCATCAATTCGATGCGGTTTTTTTATTTGCAGTCAGTTGCTTGTGAGCCGTTGTGCGGATTCGGACCGCAGACCTTTCCCTTACCATGGGAATGCTCTACCAACTGAGCTACAACGGCATTACAATATTATAAATTCTCAAGTTTTTCTAAATACTCAGTCAGTTTTTGATTATCAGGATTCACTTCTTTTAATTTATCAATGGCCGGAATAGCAATATCTTTCCTGCTTAAGTCCAAAGATGTTTCAATAACTAGTACAATGTTCTTGGGGTTATTAGGAGCCAGGTCCAGCCCTTTTTGATAGTATTTCAAAGCGTTGTCCTTATCTTCATCAGCATTGTGCACATCTCCTAAAGCGCGCCAGATCATTTCATCTTTGGGATTCAAGCCGGCAATGAATTCCAAGGTCTCCTTAGCATGAGTATAATCTTTCCGGGCCGAATAGACATCAGCCAGTTTTTTATAGGCTTCAATATTTTTTGAATCCTCTGATAATACTTCTATATATTTCTTTTCCGCGCCGGCGTAATCTTCTTTTTCCATCAAAGCCTGGCCTTCCGCTAAGACCTGATTTACAGTCTGCCGGACAACTTCTTTTTGTTCCATAGTCTTGGGGGCTTCATTTTTTTCTTGTTTGTATTTTCTTTCTAAAGAAGAAATCTTGCCAGCTAATTTGCCTCCGATTTTTTTTATGGGTTGGGCCGCCTTTTTAAAAGTAGGCGCGATCTTAGTAATGGCTTGAGAATATTTCCTAGCCATGCGGTTTTCTACAACCTGAGTCTTAACTTTTTGCTGGCGATGGCTTTTCATAGCATCAAGATCAAGCTGAGCCAGCTTGTTTCGCCTGTTTATATAATAATAAGCCAGCAAGCCCAAGCTTCCGACGATAACAGCACCAAAAATTAAATAAATCCACCACATATTATTGTTTTTTTACGCAATCTTTAGCTTTACACCCAGGACAGCCGACATGCTCACAACCGAGAAATTCTTCAATCACTGTACTGTCATCTATACGCACGTCAACTGAATGTTTTAATATATTCCAATTAATGACCTTGCCTCTGCCTTGGCTTGTTTTAATGCTAGATCCGACTGGAGGAAAATTTTTAGCGGTATCTTTGTAGCCTTCTGCTTCATAGGCAAGGCAACATTTTAAACGGCCGCATGTACCGGACAGGCGGTCTGAACCTCTTTGCTCAATCTGCTGATCACGAGCCAGGTCTGTACTGATATTACCTAGGTCATCTAAAAAACGATGGCAGCATAAATTTCGACCGCATGGACCGATGCCTCCGACTTGCTTCAAAGTGTCGCGGATGCCGATCTGCTGGAGACGGATCTTTTTCTGGAATTGACGAGTCAGGTCTTTTACCAATTCCCGAAAATCAACACGGGTATCAGATGTAAAAGCAAATGTCAGGCGCGTGTCATCAAAGGAAAAACCACAATCAACCAGTTTCATTGGTAAATTATATTTTCGTACAAGTTGCTTACAGACTTTTAGGCCTTCTTTGTTGCGGGCCTGGTGTTCTTTTACAACTTGCAGGTCTTCTAGCTCTGCGCTTCTGACAATCGGCTTTAACGGAGTTTCCAGATCGTCCTCTTCTATTTCCTGGAAGTTTAAAATTTTTCCTATTTCGCGGCCTAATTCAGTTTCGACAATAACATAATCACTCTCTTTGGCCGTGTTTTCTCCAACTGAAAAATAATAGGGTTTTTCCCAAGCATTAAATTGGACTTCAGCGACCTTTTTTATCATATTTTATTGGAGAGAAAATCTCTCAAATCTTTTTATATTGATATTTTCTCCGATCTTACCGATTTTTTCTTCCACAAATTCTTTAATAGTCTGGTTTTCGTTCTTTAAGTAAGGCTGGTTCAGAAGGCAGACTTCTTCAAAATATTTTTGCAGTTTGCCTTCAACGATCTTATCCAGCATTTTTTCCGGCTTGCCTTCGTTCAATAGCTGTTCTTTATAAATCTCTTTTTCTTTTTCAACTGTGTCTTCAGGGACATCTTCGGGGGTGATATACAAAGGATTAAAAGCGGCAATGTGCATGGCCAGATCATGAACCATTTCCTTAAATTCTTCGTTGCGAGCCACAAAGTCGGTTTCACAGTTGACCTGTATAAGAACGCCCATCTGGGAACCAGGATGAATATAAGCGTCAATAAGGCCCTGGCCGGCTTCGCGGTCAGCCTTTTTGGCAGCTACTTTTTCGCCAGCTTTACGGGCAATTTCTAAAGCCTTGTCATAATCACCTTCAGCGTCAGTAAGGAACTTTTTACAGTCCATCACGCCAAGACCGGTGTCTTGTCTTAATTTTTGTATGTCTGCAGATGATATTGCCATATATTTATTTTTTAACTTCTTTTTTAACTTCTTTTGCTTCATTCTTAATTGGTTTTTTAGGGGCTTCTGGTGGGGCCGCTTTAGGAGCTGTGGAAATAGCCTGAGAAATCGAATTCACGATATATTCCAGAGATTTCACAGCATCGTCATTGGCTGGTATCGGATAAGTGACTTTGTCCGGGTTGGTATTGGTATCACAAATACCGATTACAGGTATTTTTTTCGTAGCAGCTTCCCTTAGGGCAGTAATTTCATCTTTGACGCCGACCAAGAATATAGCATCAGGCACACGGTCCATAGATTCAATTCCACCAACAATGGTATCCAGCTTTTCAATTTCACGGGTGAATTGTAACCGTTCCTTTTTGGTGTACTTATTTAGTTCGCCGGTTTCTTTTTCTTTTTTCAGACGGCTAAGTTTGCGCATGGTTTGAGACACGCTGGTATAATTTGTAATCAAACCGCCGATCCATCTTTCCGTGATATAAGGCATGCCGCAATTCTCAGCTGCTTTTTTCACAATGGCCTGGGCTTGTCTTTTTGTTCCCACAAAAAGGATTATTTTTCCATGGGAGGCAAGATCAGCTGCAACCTGACCGGCTTTTTCCAACTGCTCTTTAGTTTTTTCCAAATCAATAACAGAGATCCCTTTTTTTTCATCAAAAATAAAGGGATCCATTTTTGGATGCCTTTTTGATGACTTGTGCCCGAAGTGCATTCCTGCCTTGAGCATGTCAGTCATAGATACTTCACTCATAATTTTTATCCTTTTAACTTCTATCCCGACAACTGTTTCGACCCAATTTTAGGGCAAGGAAAACAGTTAACGCCCGAGATATGCTTATTAATTAACCAGTATATAATAGATAAATTAATAAATATTGTCAAGAAACAAGCCAATACCCCGAATAAATTCGGGGCTTGGCCTAATATAGTCCATATTATAAATTTTAAGCCCTGAATTTATTCAGGGTTTAAAATTTTTTCTTGAATTAAGTCAATTGTTATAGTATCATTACAAAGTTATGAAAAAAATACTTATTTTCTCCACAATTTTAATGCTGTTTTTTAGCTTAGGTTGCACAAAAAATGGCGTAGAAACCACTGTTGAAGAACAAGTTCAGGAAGCCCATGTGATGGTTGTTACTTCAACTCCTTCTGATGTTTTTAATGAAGATAAATATAAGGAATATATTGATAAACTGGTCGTCTATTCTCAGGAACCAAATAATAAAGTAGATAATATTTATTTTACCGGGCAATACGCGCCGCGCATGATGTCTGATTTCCAGTCGAAAATAGATTTAGGAGTTTTTCCGGAAAATATAAAAATATATCCTATTCCAGATAGCTTAGATATTAATGCCCAGATAAAAGACTTTCAATCTCAAGTTGAAGAAAATGGCATAAATGTGTATAAATTGACGATTTTTGGTGAAACCTATTCAGAAGATGAAGCTCTGGCAACAGCTAATGCTCTTTATAATGATTATATTAGCGAAGAAGACCGGCAGAAAATGAAAGAATTTTTAGAAGAACGAAAAGACGCGGATTTTGAAACCTTGAAGACAGATCTGCATGTATTAGAAAAAAGAGACTTTGCTATAAATTTTTTCGCAGAAACTCCTGAAGTATCTTTCCGGGAATATAATCTGCTTATTTCAGAAGACGAAAAAGTGGAAATTATTAAGGATTTTTTCCTTAATATGATAGATTACTTGCAAAATTATTAATACTATGTTATTTTAATCTTCGTATGAAAAAAGAAACACATCCAGAACATCACGAAGCAACAGTTACTTGCGCCTGCGGTAACAGCTTTAAAACTGGCTCTACAATGAAAGAAATTTCAGTAGAAGTTTGTTCGGCTTGCCATCCTTATTTTACCGGTAAAGCTAAATTAGTTGATACGGCCCGTCGCGTGGAGAAATTCCAAGACAAGGCTAAAAAGACCGAAGCGATTAAGAAAACTGGCGTAAAAGGCAAGAAAAAGAAAAGAGCCGCTAAAGCAGCGAAAAAAAACCCTGCTCCGAAGAAAAAATCTCCGGCTAAGAAAAAAACTCCTGCCAAAAAACCATCCTCCGCTAAAGCTCCGGCGGGTAAAACTACTGCTAAAAAAGACAAATAGATTCTTTAATATAAAATCCCCGATTTTGCATATGGGGATTTTGTATTTATTATATATACATGACTGATAAATCAGATCAATTTAAAAAGCGGTTAGCTCTTCTAGAAATTGAGCTGCAAAACCCTGAAGCAGCCAAAGACCAGATGAGGTATAAAAAGCTGAACGCGGAATATAACGAGGTTAAAGAAACTGTCGTGCTTTTTGAAACTCTTGAAAAAGCACAGAAAAATTTAGCTGATGCCCAAGATTTGATGAAAGATGAAGAAATGAAAGAAATGGCCGAAGAAGAAATGGCCGAAGCCCAAAAAGACATTTCAGAATATGAAGAAAAAATTAGACTTGCCCTGCTCCCCAAAGACCAGAATGACCCCAAAGATGTAATCGTAGAAATCCGGGCTGGCGCGGGCGGAGACGAAGCCGGATTATTTGCCGCTAACTTATTCCGCATGTATTCCAAATATGCTGAAACCAAAGGCTGGCAAATAAATATAATGAATACTTCACGAACTGGCATTGGCGGGTACAAGGAAGTGGTTTTTGAAATTATTGGTGATAGCGTGTATGCGGATATGAAATATGAATCAGGCGTACATCGGGTACAGCGTATTCCCGAAACAGAAAAATCCGGACGCGTCCACACCTCAACTGCGACCGTGGCTGTCCTGCCTCAAGCGGAAGAAGTTGATATTAATATTAAAGACGAGGATTTAAGAATTGATGTGTATCGTTCTTCTGGTAATGGCGGACAATCCGTAAACACAACTGATTCGGCTGTGCGCATTACTTATCTGCCGACAAACTTGGTAGTTACGTGCCAGGATGAAAAATCCCAGCATAAAAATAAAGCCAAAGCCATGAAAGTTTTGCGCTCTCGCTTGCTTCAAGAGAAAGAAGAGGCAGAAGCAAAAGAATTAGGCGACCAACGCCGCTCCCAGATCGGATCTGGCGACCGGTCAGAAAAAATCAGGACTTATAACTATCCTCAAGACAGAATCACTGATCATCGCATAAAGCAAAATTGGCATGAGATTGAAAATATTCTTGATGGCAACCTGGAACAAATAATTATCGCTTTAAGAAAAGAGGACCAGCGCCTTACGCTGGAAAAATTATGACAATCGAGCAAGCACTCATTTGGGCAAAGACTCCCTACCTTGACTCTGAAGTTCTCCTGGCTTTTACTTTAAAAAAACCAAGAGAATTTTTAGTTACGCATTCTGATAAAAAGTTAACAAAAAATCAGGAATTAAGATTTAGAAAATACATTGCTCGCCGACTTAAGGGAGAGCCAGTTGCGTATATCAGAGGATTTAAAGAATTCTTTGAAATGGATTTTATTGTAAATAAAAATGTTTTAATCCCCCGCCCTGATACAGAATTATTAATTGAAACTGTGCTTGATAACGTGAAAAAGGGATTATTAATAGATGTTGGGACTGGTTCCGGATGCATTCCCGTGACTTTAAAAAAATATTTGCCTAAGGCAGAAATAATCGGAACTGATATTTCTGAAAAGGCTTTAAGTGTGGCTAAGAAAAATGCACGATTACATTTGGATCACGAAAACACGAAAGACTCGAAAATTATAAAGTTTTATAAAGGTGATACTTTAAAAGCAATTCCCAATAAATATAAAGGCAAGATAGATGTGATTGTATCAAATCCGCCTTATCTAACTAAAACAGAAGCAGGTAAGAAAGGTTTGGCATATGAACCACAAGTGGCATTATTATGCCCCGACGGACAATACAGCTGTCTCTATAAGATAATAGATGAGTCAAAAGAATACCTGAAACCTGGCGGTCAGATGTTTTTTGAAATCGGCTATAAACAAGCGAAAAAAGTTATTGAATATGTAAATAAGGTTTATCCCAAAGCTAAAATTACTATATATAAGGATCTAGGTGGATTTGATCGAGTAGTAAAAATATCAACTTGATATATTGAAAGATGTTATCTTTTAGGAGAGCTATTTTAAGGACTAAAGTTAACAGTTTAGCACAGTAAAATAGCTCTTCTTAAAATAAAATCTATCTTCATTTTAATATACAAATATTATTAAACAAGAGGAGCCGTTATTTTTTCTGAAAACTTCGATTTTTCCTTTAGAATAAGGCGAATTAATGACGGCGTTTTTCGTCGATAGATGACTTTTCCACATATATGATATATGCTATCATCAAAATCCCTTAATAATTAAGATAAATATATGTTGGAAAAAAATTTAAAGAGCATTGGGCTTAATAATAATGAAGTTAAAGTATATTTAACTTTATTAGAAACTGGCACAAATAAAGCCAGTTTTGTTGCTAAATTTTCTGAAATTCCAAAAACAACCGTCCTTGATATTTTAAACTCATTGAATAAAAAAGGGTTTATTACCAAAATCAAAAAGAAAAATGCATATTATTTTACAGCCTACGAGCCAGATAGAATAATTAAATTATTGGAAAAGGAAGAGGAAGAACTGAAGAAGAGGAAAGAAAAGATGAAGAAAGTTATTCCCCTGCTTAAAAATCTGCAAGATGTAAAATCATCTAAACCAAAGATTGAATATTTAGAAGGTCAAGATGGATTAGTAGAAGCTTTTGAAGACACACTTAAAATAAAAAATAAAAACATCTATTGTTACGGGTGCGTTGATTCTCAGGCAGTGGCTTTACCAAATGCTTTTCCCGAATACTTTGAAAAACGGGTAAAAAGAAAAATCTCAACTACCTGCCTTATTCCCGCAACAAAACCAAGTCTGGCTGAATGTTTGCTCAATGATCAGAAACATTTAAGGAGAAGTTATTTTATTCCAGGGGAAATGGTTTTACCGATGGAGATAAATATTTATGATGATACAACTAATATTGCCTCATTTGATGATAAATTTGCGGTGATTATTAAATCCAAACCAGTAGCTGATTGTATGAGGAATCTTTTTCAACTAGCCTTTGAAGGTGCAGAAAAATATGACAAGAAAATCAGGCAGGAAACTGATATTGATGAAATGAAGAAATTCTGGAAAAAATGGAAAAGAGTGAGAAAATCTCCTTCTGCGCAAAAAGTAAAATAATTTGATCGGGTTGTCTATATAAAGAATACATGATATCAATATAGGGAAAACCAAAAGGAGGACCCAATGAAACTGGGCAAAGTGTCTGAAAATGGCTTGTTCGTGTACATTAATCCCAAGTCGGACATGTATGGGATTGTGTGCCAAGCAGGCAAACACCACAACCGTTTTTTCCGAGAAGTCCAAGTGAAAGGCCCGTCTCCGGCCGTGTGCTGGGTCGGCCTGGAAGTGGCCCTAGCTCCGGAGGGTGCCAAGCTCGGCGACAAGTGGCTTCCAAAATCATGAGGAAGCCAAAAAAAAGGAGGGCCCGCAGACACTTACATATTATTAAGATGTCTGCGGGTTGACTCAATTTTGACACTTGAAATAAAAAATCCCCGAAATGAATCGGGGATTTCTTGTATCTAAGATTTATTTTCCAAATGTTATTTTACCGCCTTTGAAATCTACTTTCACTTTAGAATTTTCTTTGATCTTGCCTTCAATGATCTGCATGGCAAGTTCATCTAGGACTTCGTTTTGAATCACGCGTTTTAGAGGACGCGCGCCATAAACAGGATCATAGCCGATCTCGGCAATATGCTCTTTGGCTTTTTCAGTGATCTTAAGCGTGATCTTTTTATCTTCTAAGCGTTTTTCGACAAGTACTAATTGTAGATTTACTATTTCCCTGATCTGTTCTTTAGTCAGGCTATGAAAGATAATTATTTCATCGATGCGGTTTAAAAATTCGGGCTTGAAAGATTGGTTTACTAAATCAAGAACTTTTTTGCGTACACTGTCAGTGATCTGACCGCCTGCTTCTTGAATAGTATTACTGCCAATATTTGAAGTCATGATAATAATAGTATTCTTGAAATTTACTGTTCTCCCCTTTGCATCTGTAAGACGGCCTTCGTCTAATATTTGTAGTAAGACATTGAAAACCTCGGGGTGAGCCTTTTCTATTTCATCAAATAAGATAACAGAATATGGTCTGCGTCTGACCGCTTCAGTTAGCTGTCCGCCTTCATCATAACCGACATAACCAGGGGGAGAGCCGATCAAACGAGCGACAGCATGCTTTTCCATATATTCAGACATATCAATGCGTACTATCGCGTCATCGTCATTAAACATAAAGTCGGCTAAGCTTCTAGCTAATTCGGTTTTACCTACGCCAGTCGGTCCAAGGAACATAAATGTCCCAATGGGCTTGCCTTCTTCAGACACGCCGGCCCTGGAACGCCTGACAGCGTTAGACACGGCTTCAACGGCCTGTTCCTGGCCAATTACGCGTTGAGCTAAGACTTCTTCCATCAGGGCCAATTTTTTAGATTCTGACTCAAGCATTTTTTGAGCCGGTACGCCTGTCCAACGGGAAATAACATTGGCAATATCTTCTTCGGTCACTTCTTCTCTGAGTAATCCCCCGTCTTTTTGAATATTTTTTAACTTTGTATTAAGCTCTTCGATCTTTTTTTCTTCCTCGGGGATAGCGCTGTAGCGGATTTTGGCAACTTCTTCTAAGCTGCCTTCTCTTTCCTTAACTTCAGCTTCGCCTTTTAATTTATCAATTTGAGTTTTTGAATCCTGAATCTTAGAAATAATTTCCTTTTCATTTTTCCAGGTTAATTCTAATTTTTGGGATTTTTCTTTTAGCTCGGCCAGTTCTTTATCTAATTCATTTACTTTATCTTTGGCAGTTTTTTCTTTTTTAAGAGCTTTTTTCTCAATTTCAATCTGAAGGATGCGTCGCTTCATTTTATCCAGGTCTTCCGGCATAGAGTCTATTTCCATTCTCAGGGCAGAAGTGGCTTCGTCAATCAGATCAATTGCCTTATCTGGCAAAAATCTATCTGAAATATAGCGATGGGAAAGATTAGCAGCCGCAATAATAGCGTCGTCAGTAATGCGCACACCATGATGAACCTCATATTTTTCCTTAATGCCTCGAAGAATGGCAATAGTATTTTCTACAGAAGGCTCGCCGACGAACACAGGTTGAAAACGTCGTTCTAAAGCCGCGTCCTTTTCTATATATTTTTGATACTCTTTAAGAGTGGTGGCACCAATAGTATGTAAAGCACCGCGGGCTAAGCCTGGTTTAAGCATATTGGAAGCGTCTACAGAACCTTCTCCGCCGCCAGCACCCACAATAGTATGTAATTCGTCTATAAATAAGATTACCCGGTTTTCTTTTTCTTCTACTTCTTTAATAACGCCTTTGAAGCGTTCTTCAAATTCACCGCGGAATTTTGTGCCCGCTAAAAGTGAACCAATATCAAGAGATAAAATTTCTTTGTCCTTTAAAGTTTCCGGAACATCGCCGGCCACTATTCTTTGAGCCAGGCCTTCAACGATGGCAGTCTTGCCTGTGCCTGGTTCGCCGATAAGAACAGGGTTGTTCTTGGTACGACGGGATAAGACCTGCATAACGCGTCTGATTTCATCGTCCCGGCCGATAATCGGATCAAGCTTTTCTTCTTTGGCCAGATTAGTCAGATTGCGGGTATATTTTTCTAATGCCTGATATTTTCCTTCTGGAGTCGGTGAATCAGCTTTCTGGCTGCCTCTGACTTCTTTTAATATGGCTTCAACTTGTTTTTCATTAATGCCCATTATTTTGGCCACATCTTTATCCACATCTAATACTCCTAAAAGTAAATGTTCAGTTGATGTGAATTCGTCTCCCATTTTATCCGCTTTCTTCTGGGATAAAACTAAGGCGCGGTTTAAATTTTGAGAAACAAAAACCTGAGACTCGCCTTCAGATTGAGGCGCCTCTGCTCTCGGCGTTTTAGCCAATTCGTCTTTTAATTGTTCGGCTATTTTAACCGGGTCTTTATCTAACCTTTCCAAGACAGACTTCACAAGCGAGTCTTCCTGCATAAGTAAGGCCAGGGCCAGGTGCATTGTTTCTATTTGTTGATGCCCGAATTCTTGGGTTTGTTCATGGGCGTTTTGGATGGCTTCTTGTGATTTTACGGTAAATTTTTCTAATTGCATATGTTTTTTCTATATATTTTATATTAATAATAACACAAAAAACAGCATAGCATAAAATTAGCACTCTGTCAAGGAGAGTGCTAATTTGGCCAAAATCCCCCTTTTTTTGTTATAATGAATTTATGAAAAGATATGAAATACTTGAGCATACAGCTGACCTGAAAATAAGAGGCTTTGGTAAAACCAAGGAAGAGTTGTTGGCAAATTTGGCTTTTGGATTATTTTCTGAAATCAATCATGATTTGAACGAGGAAGATAAAGATGTTGAGAAACGAGTAATAGTAAAAGCTGTTGACGAGCAAGCTATGTTTGTTGATTTTTTTAATGAACTGCTTACCCTTTCTGATATAAACGATGAAATATACGCCAAATATGACCTAAGAGTGGAGGGATCAAATGTGACTGGCCGGATGTGGGGAAAAAAAGTTTTACAAAATGATCTAGACGTTAAAGCGTGTACCTATAACGACCTTAATATAGAAAAAACCAAAGACGGTTGGATGGCAGAGGTCGTATTTGATATATAAGCTGCACTACCGCGAATCTTATACAGGCGCGAATCACGATCGAATAATTCAGAATAATTAATAAATAATTCGCGCCCGCGGAAAATTCGCGGTAGTATCAACCTATATGCAAAAACACGATTTAATAAAAATAGAGAGCTATCTTTATGAAATCCCCAAGTCATTTCGGGAAGACATGAATGTGCCGTGCCGAATCTATGTGAATAAAGAGATGTTAGAGAAAGTCATGGAAGATCGATCTTTAGAACAAGCCATTAATGTGGCAACTTTACCAGGCATACAAAAATACTCTATAGCCATGCCTGACATCCACCAAGGTTATGGCTTCCCTATCGGCGGGGTGGCTGCTTTTAAATCTTCGGATGGGATCATATCACCGGGCGGAGTTGGCTATGATATTAATTGCGGAGTGCGGCTTTTGAAGTCTTCTCTTTCTTTTAATGAGGTAGAAAAATATTTATACGGCTTAGGTGAGAAATTATTAAAAACTATTCCTTCGGGCGTAGGCAAGGGCGGCAAACTTAAAGTAACCGGTGCAGAACTGGATGAGGTCTTGAATACCGGGGCTAAATGGGCCGTGAAGAAAAAATTAGCCGGACCAGAAGATCTTGAACATATGGAAGAAGGCGGGTGCATGGAACAAGCCGATGCCAGCAAAGTTTCTGACCAGGCCAAGGCCAGGGGCAAAGACCAGATCGGGACATTGGGCTCAGGCAATCATTTTATTGAGGTACAAAGAATAGATGAGATATTGGATGAGAATTACGCAAAACAATGGGGCCTGGAAAAAAATCAGATTGTAATCATGATACACACTGGCTCACGCGGCCTGGGCCACCAAATTGCCACAGATTATATAAAAAAATTACAAAAATATATTGTTGAGAAAAATCTGCAACTAGCGGATCGGGAATTGATCTATGCAAAATTTAACTCCCCTATTGGCCAGGATTACTTAAAAGCAATGGCAGCCGGAGCAAATTATGCCTGGTGCAACCGGACTATGCTAACACATCTGACCAGAAAAGTGTGGCGGGAAGTTTTTAATTCTGAATTAGATCTAGTGTATGACGTGGCCCATAATATTGCCAAAATAGAAGAGCATGACGGCGTAGAAATGATCATGCACAGAAAAGGCGCCACCCGGGCATTCCCAGATCAGCCAGTTTTGATTCCGGGCAGCATGGGCACGGCTTCTTATATTTTAGCAGGCACTCAAAAAGCCTTAGAGGAAACGTTTGGGTCAGTTTGCCATGGTGCCGGCCGGACCATAAGCCGGCAGAAGGCCAAGAAAATGGTCCATGGCCGAAGGCTGCAGGATGATTTAAAAGAAAAAGGCATTTTAGTAAAATCGTTTAGCATGCGCGGTCTGGCTGAAGAGGCGCCCCTGGCTTATAAGGATATTGATAATGTCGTGAACATAGTAACTGAAGCGGGTTTAGCAAAAAAAGTGGCTAAAATGAAACCGCTGGTTGTTATTAAAGGTGATTAATATGATATAATCAATTTATAATTTTTAAGTGACAAAAGATGGCCAAGAATAATTTAAACACCCCTAAAAATCAAACAAGACAAGAAATTAACAGAAAAGATAGCATGGTGACTTCTTCAAGCGGAGGACGGGATGAAAAACCAAAAGAAAACATGAAGCACCTGCATTATAATAATCTTTGGTGTGAAAAATGCTTATCGGTTTATTCTGGCAAGAAATGGCAGAAAGATCCAAACCTATTAAATAAAATTAGAGGAGAAAAAGAATTAAAGGCAATTTGCCCAGCCTGCAAACAAAGTAAAGAAGGTGTGGCTGAAGGTATTGTATATATATCTGGTTTTAATGCTGATCAAAAAAATGAGTTATTGAATTTGATAAAAAATGAAAATATCAAATCAACTAGCCAGGACGTAGAAGACAAGATCCTGAAAATGGAGGAGAAAAAAGATGAAATAATTGTGTATGTTTCAGATAACAGATTTGCCACCAGACTTGGCAAAAAAATAAACAGCGCTTATAAGGGCGCTGAAAAAGATATTAAATTTTCCAAACTGGAAGACGCTACCCGGGTTTATGTGAAGCTTCCTTAAGAAAAAATAATTGTCCTGCCCCTTAGGGGGTAGGACAATTATTTTATTTGTTGGCTTCCTCTAATAACTCTTTAGCCTCCGCGTCCTCAACCTGCTGAAAATCATCATAAAATTGCCCCACAGCCATAAAAAGTTGCGGGGCATTTAAATATATAAATTCATCTACGGCATCATCAAATTTATGGATATTATCCGCCGGAACAACCGGCATGGCCATAATGACTTTTTTGGCACCTTCGTCTTTAATAAATTTTGCGGCCGCTAAAGCTGTGTACCCTGTGGCAATGCCATCGTCCACTAATATCACAATCTTATTTTTTAAATCAACAGGAGGCTCCCCTGCTTTGAGCATATTAAGCTTTGCCTGAATCGCAATTTGTAATTTGTTAGATTCCGCATCTAGCCAGGCCTGGTCAATGCCCATGGTGCTGGCGACTTCTTCATTGAAGAAAACATCACCATGCCGGTTAACAGAACCAATAGCATATTCCGGATTGCTTGGTGCGCCGATCTTTTTTGTGACTACGACATCAAGGGGAAGATGTAAAGCTTTAGCGACTTCAAATCCGGTGGCAACTCCACCGCGAGGAATAGCAATGACTATTACTTCGGGATTATCTTTATATTTTTCAAGCTTTTTTACCAGTTGTTTACCGGCATCAGCCCTGTCTTTAAACATATTGTGATTATATCAAAATCTGGTATAATTAAAAAGCTATGCAAGAAAAAAATCAAAACCAAAGAAAGACATTACTTATCAAATTTCCCCTGGTCTCCAGTATGGAGGATTACTTATCGAAGTTCCAGGGGCTTTTTCATAATATCTATTTTTTATTACTACGGGAAAAAAATCCGGATAACATAATGAGTTGTGAAATTGTGGCCGTACAAAACAAGATAAATTTCTATTTTACGACTACAAACAAGCTGACGGAAGCTGTTATGAATTCGTTTTTTTCCTTATTTCCAGATATTGAAGTATTGCATGTAGAAAAATTCCTGAATGTGGAAAATATTCCCGGTCATGCCTTTGGTTTTAACATGAAGCTGGAACAGGAAGAAAAATTTTCTTTGCGGACCTATAAAATGTCAGAACCGGTAGATCCTTTGTCATCATTTCTAAATATGTTGGCTTCAGTTCCGGCCGGAGATGCCGTTTTTTACCAGATCGTGTTTCAGCCGATCAATGAGGAAATTGGCGGTGAAAAGTCCGGCTTGTTTTATGCGGAAAAAAAACAAATCGGTGAAGTCCTTGAAATACCCAAGTTCCATGCGGCTATGCGTTGCATATATTTCTTTCCCGATGGAAAAGAACGTGTGGCCCGGGAAAAATTTGGAGAAGTGATGAAATCATTTGATGAATTTTCTACGGAAAAAAACCAAATCGTATTTCAGGAAACAGAAGACATCCAATCATTTTTAAGCAACTACCTGAACCGTAAATATGAAAAGGGTACAGTTTTATCAGAGGAAGAACTAGCTTCCCTGTTTCATATCCCGGATCCGGCCCAAAAGATGCAAGCGATTGACTGGATATTATCTAAAAGGGCGCAACCGCCTTTCAACTTACCGACACCGCAGAATTGCCTCCCGAATGAAGCATCTTTCTTTGCCCGGACAAACTTTCGCGGATCAAACAAATTATTTGGAATAAAATATGAAGATCGCCGCAGGCATCTCTATATTATTGGTAAATCTGGCACGGGAAAATCTAAGTTGCTCGAGGGCTTGATTACAGATGACATCAAGATGAACAAAGGCGTGGTTGTGCTTGATCCCCATGGCGACCTGATCCAAAATATTATTAAATTTATTCCTGAACATCGCATGAAAGATGTGATCTATTTCAATACGACTGATCTGGAATATCCTGTGCCCTTCAATCCCCTGGCTGGAGTAGAAATAGACATGAAGCAACAGATGACTCAGGGCTTTATTGAAGTATTCAAGAAGTTCTTCGGAGCGGACTGGTCTCCTAAAATTGAACATGTCTTTCGCTATACAACTCTAGCTTTATTGGATTATAAAAATGCCACTATCGTCGGGATGATGAAAATGCTGACCAATAGGAAATATCGGCAGATGGTTATTCCAGAAATTCAAGATAGCGTAGTAAAGCATTTCTGGGCGAATGAGTTTTCTTCCTGGTCAGAAAAATTTGATAATGAAGCCATTCTTCCCCTGGTTAACCGCCTAGGCCAATTCTTGTCTAACCATATTATTAGAAATGTCGTGGCTCAGCCGGAAAATAAGATTGATTTTGACAGCGTCATTAAAGGTAAAAAAGTCTTGCTGATTGAAATGTCCCGCGGCCGTTTAGGTGAAGAAAATAATGCCCTACTCGGAGCCATGCTTATCACCCGTATTTATCAGACTGCCATGGCCCAGGCTAAACTGCCGGAAACAGAACGGCAGAATTGTTATATGTACATTGACGAGTTCCAAAACTTTGCCACCGAGACTTTTGAAAATATTTTATCCGAATCCCGTAAATATAAATTGAATTTAACACTTTCTCATCAATATTTGGGCCAAGTTCCAGAAGATATTAAATCGACTGTGTTTGGTAATGTCGGCTCAATGATCTCCTTCCGGGTGGGTGCAGACGACGGAACTTTTTTATCAAATGAATATCATCCTATTTTTAACGTGGATGACTTTATTAATCTGGGTGTGCGGGAAATATTGGTAAAGATTTCCGTGGAAGGACATGTCACCCCCCCATTTTCTGCCATGACAAAAACAATTGCTGAAAAACCAAAAGTAGACAACTCCCAAAAAGTGATTGATTACTGCCGCAAGAAATATGCCACGCCAAAAGCAGAAGTTGATAAAATTATCGCTAACTTATATAGCACGGACGAGGACACACATAAGATCGGTGAAGAAGAAGAATTTGAGCAGCCGATTGTTTGATTATCCAAATTATTCTAAAAAATGAAGGCGGGCATCGCGATGCCGCCTTCATTTTTTTTATTGATTTGTCTGAAACTTATATAACTTGCTGAACTTGGCACTCTTGAAAGTACGGTAGCGGATAGTGCGCTTAGCCAGAACCTTAACCCGGTAAGACTTGCCGGGTTCTAATTTTTTTATGTATTTATTGGCTTTATTTTTTTTGATTTTAATAGTCCGCAGAGCCTTCATTTTGTGGCTGAACAGCTTGATCGTATAGCCGGTCATGTCTGCCTGCTTGTCCCATTTCAACTTAACTTTTTTCTTGTAATAATTCCCGTCCTTAATGGTCACTCCCGTAACGCGGGCTGGTTTATAGCCGTAAAATTCATCTGCACCGATATCAAAAGCGGAGCCATGAGGCCGGGCTTCATCATCAATGTCTTCAGTTGTGTAATTGGCCATATTCAGGCCAGCATTGTTAGCATCTGATTTCTTTTTAATGTGCAAATCAAAGGTGATTGGGTCTTTGCTCCAATATCTAGGCTTACCTGACAAAGCGTGCTCGCCAAAATTAGCGGCTTTCCATTCGGCTAATGTTGTATAAATATTGTTTACCAAAGGCGGGGCAGTTGATATCTGCCCGATTTTTTTATTTTCATGATAAAGATTATAATCTGACACAACATTCGTAGAAACGGCATGGAGCTGGGCAAGGGCTGTTTGAAATGAAAAAATATTATTCTTGACGAGCGGATTTGTCACTCCTTCGGTGCCGACTCCGACAGCATTGCCATAGAAGGTATTATTGACAACTCGGAAATTAGTGGTTCCTCCCCCAACAATTCCGATATTATTTTGATAAATAAAATTGTTAATAAAATTAGTAGTGCTTCCATAGCGGTTATACACACCACCTGTGGAATTATTGCCAAAAGTGTTGGCGACAAATTCGAGATTATCTCCCCAATCGATAAAACTGCCATAATTATTGTCGAAAAATTCATTGTTAATGACTTTCAGGTCCTTAATTTTAGCTCCAGAAACACCAGGTCCGGCAATTCCAATATTTGAATCCCGAAAAATGCAATTTTCTACAATTGCTCCGGTTACTCCTCCATAGACAGAAACTCCCGAACTACCAACAGCTAGACTGCCATTGTTATGAAATTCTACCCCAGAAAAAGTGAGATTGTTTGCATTAATACCAATTGCAGTAGTTCCGGCCATTAGCTGAATGCCTGGATTTTTATTAGGCCAATTTGTGACAATGGTGGGGTTTGCAGCCGTACCGGCGATAGGTATGTTTAAAACAACTGTACCCGCAGTCGTAAATTTTCCCTTAATATAAACCGTGTCCCCTCCGGATACGCTGTTAATTCTGTCTAAGCTTTTCCAAGGCTGTGATTTTGTACCAGGATTCGCATCATTACCATTTTTCGCCGCAATATAGTATTCTGCGCCAAAAGCTGGCAAAGCAAAAATGAACAGACCACAAAGCACTGTTGTAAATAATATTTTTTTCATACCTCCAGAAGTTTATTTTCTTATGAAGATATTATAGCAAATATTTTAATAAACTTCTTTATTTCCCACCTTCGCCCTCCGGGCTTCGGCGGGAACGGTAACAATCAGTATATCTCTTTATTGTAACATTCCTCGCAATAAACCAGCTCTTTTCCATCGGGTGAATAAGAGGTTTCGAATTCATTGGCACAACGGCCCTGATGATCATGATTATTTTGTGTGCACATGCATTGCTGTTGCCATAAAGAGCGTGGCAGCCTCATATTCATTCGTTTTTTATGCCGGCAATCAGGGCATTGCTTGGGTATGGGAAGTTTTTTATTTTGATAAAACTCTAGCTCTGGTTTGATCACTTTATAATTTTTTCCACAATCTTTACATGCTAAAACTTCATCTATTATTGAGTCAGGAACTTTTTCAATGTTTTGCGGAACCCGATATTTCTGGGCCTTATAGTCTCTTTCTTCTTTTTCTTTAAAGCTAAATCCTCTTTCTTTAATGTCCTCGTCTTTCAAGGGAAAATACTCATTAGCCACTGATTCATTATAAGCCACGATTGATTTTTCAATGGGAAAAAATTCTCCCCATTCTTCCCGGGTCTTCATCTCTTTAATAATACTCTCTTTTATTTTTTTATAATCAGATTTAGAATATGGCTTATTAAAAATGCAATGATCTTTGTTGCGCAGGCCAACACAGCCGACCAAATCATGGCATGAATAACAAAGCTCTGAATATAAAACATCATTGCATTGATAGCAGGTATTAGAGAAACATGTGTGATTATTTTTCCAGGATCCGATATAATCATTGCATAACTCATTGTTTTCCGTGTAGTTATTATCATAGCAGTCCTTAAGATCAATGGTCTGAGCTAAATACTTACTGTTCTCTGCTCTTTTGACGTCAAAACAATAACGGGCGTTCTTTGATTCATTAATGTAATTACCGGTCACATTTTCATTCTTCACGCCCATCATATATTTTCGCGGATGTTTTAATTTTTGTTTGTCAAAATTATTTAATACGCGCGCAAATGATTCTGGATTGCATAAATTAATTCTGGCTTTTTCTTTCTTGTATTCTTCTTCTGAATATTTCTTGTTAAAAATATAATATTCCTGATTGCGTAATCCTGCGCAACCAATGCATTCCGTGCACCCGCGGCAATCATAACAGAATTGCAGATTATTAGAATCAAAACAATCCTGGCAATAATCACAATTATAAAGATGCTCGCTGGTGATGCATTCGTAGCATAATTCACATTCCCGAATCAGGAGCGAGTCTACACAACTTTTAGAATAGTAAGGATTGCCATAGAAACAATCTTCGACATAAATTGAACCGTAAACCAAATAGCAATTTTTGGCATCACCAATATAAGAACAATAATCACTATTAATAATATTTCCACCAGCTTTCATGACATTAGGCCGCGGGACTAATTGTTGAAGTTGCTTGAATTGTTCGAAAAATGATTTTTTAGGATTGTAATCAATGCCCTGTTCGGTTGCGTCCCATTTATCAGACCACCAGCAATCATGGCAGTATATTTTTAAATCCTTATTGGGTGAATACAAGCTAATTAAACTTTTATTACATAAATCACATTTATCTGGATAAAAGTTCTTTTCATTGCGCGTAGCCATGCGGCGCTGGCAGCGGCAATCCGGGCAATGGCTTGGATTAGGAAAGTCTAGATTATTATAATATTCTTGATCTTGTCCTGAGATCTGAAAAGTTTTTTGGCAATTATTACATTGTTTGGTGATGTTCATTTAATATATTTCTTTATTATAACAATCGCCGCAATAAACTAATTCCTTACCATCAGGTGAATAGCTTGTTTCAAACTCATTAAGGCAGCGACCCTGATGGTTGTGTGAATTTTGCGTACACATACATTGGCGATGCCAGAGAGCAAAAGGTGTGCGCATTTTCAACCTGTTTGTATGGCGGCAATGGGGACATAATTTTGGAATGGGTATCCCCTGACGTTTATAGAATTCTAACTCTTGGGGAATAATGCGGTAATTTTTACTACAGTCATTACAGGCAAGAACTTCCTTACTAATTTTTTCCGGTACTTTTTCAATATTCTGTGGAACGCGGTAAGTTTGTGTTTCATAATTTTCCTTATCCTTGCCTTGCCATTTCCATTTATTTTGCTTTACCTGCTCTTCCTTGATTGGAAAAAAATCCTGGGCCACAGTTTCATTGTAGCCAAAGAGAGAATTTTTTACCGGAGGGAATTCACCCCATTCCCCGGTTTTTTTCATATGCTCAATGAGCTTGTTTTTTAATTCCTTGTATTCATTTTCTGAATACTGCTTGTTTAAAATACAATATTTATTATGATTCAAACTGACACTACCAAAAATTTCGTGGCTACCAATACAAGTATCACTATAATAAATATCATGAGAAAGCCAACACCAAAAATTGAAGAAACTGCGTTGAGTTCGATAAGCGCCAGATATCTCATAAACAACTTCGCTGTGTTCGTTATGATTTACGTCATAAGCTTCTTTTATGTCATATATTTGCACTAAAAATCTGGAATTTTCCGCCTTCTCCACATTAAATGAATAATAAACATGCTTTGAATCGTTTAAATAATTCCCACTGACGTCCTCATTATTAACACCCATCATAAATTTGCGAGCATGCTTTAATTTTTGATTATTAAAATGCTTTTGGATTCTATTAAAGCTTTGTGGATCGCAAAGATTAATGCGTGCCTTTTCTTTTTTGTACTCTTCTTTTGAATATTTCTTATTAAAAATATAATAGCTTTGGTTGCGTAAGCCGGCACAGCCAATACAATCTGTACAACCGCGACAGTCATAGCAAAACATAAGATCGTCTGAATCAAAGCAATCCTGACAATAAAGACAATGATAAAGCTTTTCTGATGAAATGCATTCATAACACATTTCACTTTTACGGAGAGCTAGCGAATCAACACATGACTTGCAATGATAAGGATCACCAAAATAACAATCCTCACACTCAATTGATCCAAAAATCAAATAACAATTGCGGCAATCTCCAATAACGTTCGCATATTCGCAATTATCAACATTTTCTTTAATAAGATTAAAACGAGGAACTTTTTTTTGTAATTCTGATAATTGTTCAAAAAAAGGACGATTGAAGTCTATGTCCTGGCCAAAATCTAATGGATTCCATTTTTCTGAACGCCAACATTTGTCACAGTAAACAGGAATATTTTTATTTTCGGAATAAACAGAAAGTATGTCTTTCTTACATAGGTCGCATTTATCCTGGTAAAGAAACCGCTCATTGCGAAAAGCCAGCCGCCTTTGCAAACGGCAATTCGGACAATGAGTTGGCTCCGGCACTTCTATCTTATTATAAAATTCAAGATCATTGTCAGTAATCTGATAAGTTTTTGAACATCGTTTACATTGTTTGGTATTCATGAATTCAGCCTATAAATTTCCATACTTTTAGTCAAATTCTTTTTTACGTTTTTCCCAGGCAACTGAATCCTTGGCTAATGATAAGTAAAAAAATAAAGGGCGATGTAAACATGCCCTTTACTTTATTTTATTTATTCACAGTTTTTTATTCTGGAAAATGCTGGAATCTAGTCTTGGGGCTATACTTTCCTTTGTAATTTACGTCATCTACTATGCGGGCGGCTCTGACTTTAAATTTGTATTTACCTGGTTTTAGATTTTTAATTATGGTCTTTGCAGCACCGTTCTTATATAGCTTGCCATTCTTCTTGTAGTGAGTTTCTGCTTTGGTTCTGACAATAGTGCGAAAATAGCGATAGGTCTGGGTGGATTTTTTATATTTATATAATTTGATCCGATATTTAGTGGCCCGCTTCTGCATTTTCCATCTGATCTTTACCCGTTTCTCATTCTCATATTTATTTATCTTCCATAAATCTTTTACCTTAACAGGTTTGGTGACAACTTTTTTTATGCCGGACCAGGCAGAATAATATGTTTGGTAGCCTGTTTCATATTGGCCTTGGACAGCATAGTAATATACTTTGGCCGCTTTTAGGCCTTCTTTTAAATATTCACCGCTATTATCGGCTAAATAAACATCAGCTCCGGCAAGATTTGAATCAGTGCCGAATTTAACATTGAAATTTGTGACTGCATAATCAACTTCTTGCATCCAATCTAAGGTCATTTTAAGAACTAGCGGATCCCAGCTCAATGTATGCGGGACCACAGCCAGAACCGGTCTTTCATCAGCGCCAATGTCATAGGCAGGTCCGTATGGGCGGGGTTCTTTGTCGATGTCCTGATTCAGATAAGTTGACTCAGCGGAAACATTATCACCGGCATCAACCGCGGGTGATTCATTTGTCAGGTGTAAATCTCCAGAGCCGGCAATCTTAGGATCATTGTCTAATGAATTTTCATCCTGGCCATAACCGGATGCCTGCCAGTTTGCTAAGGTTGGATATGTATTGAGAGTAGGAAATGTTCGGGCAGCCGTAACATCTGATGCGCCCATATAGAATAAATTATAATCTGATTCAACCCGATTGAAATATTGAACCGCGGCTGTCCGGTCCATTATTCCGTATTGAGTAGTATTTGTTCCTATGAGAAGATTATTTTTAAATTCATGATCTGTTCCAAGGGTACCGTAAAATTGGACATTCTCATCATTGTTATAAAAAGTGTTATTAATAATTTCAGACCCGGAAATATCATCACATCTCAACCCTTCGCCATTTGAATCAAAATCATAAAAGAAATTGTTTGTGACTGTTATTTCAGAAATAGAGTCTAAGGCAAGTCCTCTGAAATTATTGCCCACCACGTCATAAAATTTATTACCGTCAATTATTATGTGACCGTCATCAATCCAGACCTGATTATCATAGACATTGTAAATGGTGTTATTGAGAAGCATGAATCCAGTTGTGTTTTGGGCATTTACGCCATAAGTATCAAAAACACCGGCGCTTGGGCCATAAATAATGTTATTAGAAACAGTTATCTCTTCCTGGCCATCGACAAAAACCGCCACATCATTATCAGCAGTTTCTACACCTACAACCGTAAATCCGTCCCAGGTCACATAATCAGCATCAATCCAGAGGGAATAAGCGGTTGTAAGGTCAGTACCGTCAATAATGGGCATAGACACGCCTGGCCACGCTGTGATTGTAATGGGGTTATTATCTGCCCCGTCAATATTATATCTGATACCGGCTCCTGACGCGGTTGTAAGGTCGTAAGTACCAGTTGCATAGATAGTGTCACCCGGAGCAATAGAACCACCTAAAGCGGCGGCATCAAAGGTTTCACAAGGCGTAGATGTAGTGGCGCAATTGTTGTTGTTGTCGCCGTTGTCAAAATCAATGTAAAAATCAGCGGCAAAGGCTCCTGTTGGCAAAGCGGCTAGACCAAGAAATAAGGCACTAATAAATATTAGTTTTTTCATATGAAGAATTTAAAAATATGCTATCTATATTATAACATATGAATTGAAACTAAAGAATTATTAAAAAACCCCGCTCATTGGCGGGGCTTTTTATATTAGGCGACTCTTGGTTTAGCAATCGTTTTTTCTGGATCCAATTCTATCTCATCTTCATCCCCATTTAAATCAAGAGGTATTTCTTCAACGTCTTTATCACCCTGATATTTTGAATATATTTCGTGATATTTTTTAGCTACTTGATCAATATCAGGCCTGCTTTCCGGTCGCTCTTCAGTCATTTCTTTTATAAGCCCAAGTAATTCACGTTTAAAGGGTTCGGTTGTATCTTTAATTTTATTATCTAAAAAATTTATATTTTCAAAAGGAGTCCCCTTATTAACTATATAAGATACAATTGCTAAAGGCCTTTCTTTTGGTTTTTTTCTATCCATGCCTAAATATAATCCTTCCCGTCCGTGGAATCCTTCATACAAAGTCATTCCAAGTGAGTATATGTCTTGAGCCTTTAAGTTCTTTGTCTCTCCGGCCGCAGCTTCAGGTGCCATAAATGTTGGTGTACCCACAATCCCTCCCTCAGTGATCATTGATTTATCATATTCTGAAGCGCTTAAACCAAAATCAAACACTTTAACGTTGCCCGGGGCTAGGGGGTCGACCATGATATTAGCCGGCTTGATGTCCCGCATGGCAATCCCCCTTTGATGAATTTTACGAATGGCAAAAATTGTTCCCATTCCGACTTTGGCTTTATCTTCTTCTGATAGTTCTGTCTCAAGGTTGTGAAAATCATCTATTTGCTCATCTTCTTGACGATTTTTATTTTCAGCAGCGATATTTTGCATTAAAAGAGCCATCTGGATTCGTTTGTTTCCATTTTTGTCCATTGACTCAACTAATTGGTCACCAAAGGGCCTGGGAATAGAATGGACTTTTCTGGTTTTTCCAATGGTGGCCCGAAAATAATCTTTAACTAAATAAGGAGGATAATCATTTCTATTTTGGTTAAGAATTTCCTGGAATTGTTCGGTGTCTTCGGCGACCAATAATTCTTCTGAAATACGGTCCAGGTCGTCTTTTATTTTTTTTCGCTTTAATTCCGGTTTTAATTTGGCAATAGCTACTTCGACCCCGGATTTAACCATGGCTTGTTCTGTTTTATTGACGATTTCACCTTCAGCCATTATCCGGCCGATCAACCCTTCTCTAATACGGTAATCAAGCTCCGCGGTGTTAGGTTTTTTATCAGTCACAAGGACGTCAGTAGTTAATTTTACAGCTTTAGTCTCTCCCAGAGAATCAATTACTTCAAAAACGGAACCAAATGCACCTGAACCTAATTCTTGCTTAACAGTAATGAGGTCATCGCCGATTGATATTCTTTTTCCGGGGACCAATTTGGCCGGTTGATTCGATTCTCTGACTATGGCACGATCGCTTAAATCAGCCAAATATGCCCGTAATGCAGATCCGCTTTTTTCGGCTTTTTCAAGCCTGGCTTCATGTTTCGCTTTTATGGCAGAATGTTCAAGCTTCTGGATCCGGTCAGTAATATCAACCAGATCATCCGGTGATAATTCGCCCTCTTCAATATGCATAGTCAAAGTTTTGATTGAATCCTCAATATCTTGAGTGGTTTTGGCCTCGTCATCTGTTTTTTTAACTGCCAGAAGACCGGCAGCTTCCATGTCTGCCCGGGATAATTGGGAATCAGTTTTTACGCTGGGTTCATCTTCTTCAAGAAATTCAGAAACATCAGCCACATCTTCAGGAGACTCCTTAAGCTTTTCCTGTTTAGGAGCAGCTTTTGATTTTTCTAGGGGTTGAACCATAAACTTAAAGTTATTTGTTTAATGGTTTTATTTTACCAAATGTTGGCAAATATTGAAAATGTCTATTCATAAGGAGGCTCAGGGGTAATAGCGTAATGCTAAAAGCAAATAAATGCCTGGAGGACAGCCGAAGCTGTGCTCCTACCCCTGAAAGTCACTCCCCAGTTTAGCTGGGATCATGGTTGAGCTTGCGCTCACCAAAGCCTTCCCAGCGCAGGGTGAGACGGAGCGGTTGCGTGATGTTCTCGAGTTCTTCCCGAGTCAGAGTGACGTGCAACGAAAGCACGTTCTCATCGGGGATGATCCTCATGTCCTCGTCGGTGAAGACATAGGGTCCGACCGTCAGATGTGGATTCCGAAAAATCCGCTGCAGGCCGGAAATCTTCACCTTCTCCATGGCGCGATCGGTCAGGATCAGCTGGAGACGACAGATGTCGTTTCCGAACACATACCAGCTGAGCACCCGGAAAATCGGGCTTCGGGCATCCTCGAGCTTTGTCACGGCTCGCTCCTTCTTGCGTGGTCCCCTGGGGGTAACCACTCTCTCCTCTTGTCGCAGAATCACAAGCGAACTCATGTGGTTTCCCTCCAGTATCTGTAAAAATCTTGTGAATACAATTCCTGACCCCCTTTCGGGGGCTTTGCCCCATTGGCGTCGACGTATAACCATAATAACTATTGGTTATTTTGTCAAGAGGAAAAACAACAAAAAACAGCCTTTTAACCGAAAATAGGCTGATTTTTTGTGGATTTTTGTCTTTTCTTGACTCAAACCAAGAAAAGATATATATTAGTATTAGGTGATAATCCTAGCGATTACTCAGAACCATCTGTATCTCGGCGTCCCATTTGGGGCGCTTTTTGTTTATTCTCTTTTATATTTTATATCTTTAAGGATGGCCGGCGAGGGGCGAGTGCAGATGGTTCTACCGTTAGGATTATCACCCTAAACGCCGGGGTTCGATTCCCCCTCGCTCCATCCTTTGAGATATAAAAATCTAATAAATTTCTTTGTTATAACAACTTTCGCAATAAACTAACTCCTTCCTTTCTGGTGAATAAGTCGTTTCGAATTCATTTGGGCATCTGCCTGGGTGGTCGTGGTCGGGCTGGGTGCACGTGCATTGACGCTGCCAGAGGCGGCGGTGGCCGGTCTGCTTGAATTTATTGGAGATTCTCACTTCCGGAGCGATGCGCGGCCATGGCAAACTATATTTTTTATAAAAATCTTGTTCGGCTTTGGTAGCTATGAAATTTTTTCCTGATTGTTCGCATATTAATACTTTTTGATCAGGCTGGAATTCCTTTTCCTTATGGTCTAGCCAATTAAATCCCCGGAAGACGGCCTCATCTTTTTTCAAGGGATAAAATTCCTGGGCATATGTCTGATCATAACTATGTGGTGAATATTTAGCGGGAAAATATTCTCCCCACTCTCCGGTCTCTTTCATATGAGCAATGATTTTATCGCGTAATTTCTCATACTCCCCTTTTTCATATTGCTTGTTAAAAATGCAATGCTTCTTCTTTTTTAGGCTGGCACAACCCAGGCAGTCCTGGCAGTTATGGCATTCATCGCAATAAAAAATATCCGACCCATACCAGCATAAATGCGCGCCAACCTGATGATAGCCCTCGGGCCCGGCATGAAGGCATTCGTAGGAAAATTCAGAAACATATATGTGAATGTCGTAGCAATCCTTGGAAAAATGAATATCCGTGCAAAAGCGGCAATTCTCTGAATTATCTATTCCATAACTATCCAGACAATTTTTTGTATTAACTAAATAATTTCCAGTTGAAATTTCATTCTTGGCGCCGATCAGGTGGGGCACGATCATCTTTTTCAGCATATTCTGATATTCTTGGATTCCTTTTTGCAGATCTTCATATTTGCCTGTAAAATATTTTTCCCGTGCTTTTTTTATCTCGTCTTTGCTGGCCGGCTTATTGAAGAGATGCTCCTTGGCATTGCGCAGGTTCGTGCAAAAAAGACAGTCAGTGCAGCCGCGGCAATTAGCCATGAAAGTGCAGTCGGTACAATTATGGGAATTGAATGCAAAAAAAGTATTATAGCAATTTTCGCATTTAACTAATTCGTATCCTATTTCGCACTTGTTTATATAAATGCAATCCACGCAATCCCTGCAATACTGCAGGCAGTAGCCGTAAAAGCAATTCTCCCCGTAATCAACTTCATCCAGCATATAGCAGTTTTTGCACTTATGGGCGTTGATGATGTATTCGGAATTTTCCGAGCGGATCGTATTGGAAATATGCTTAGGCGCTTCCTTATAAAGTTCATTGAACTGTTCAAAAAATGGCCGGCTAAAATCAAAATCACGACCATAATTTAAAGCGTCCCATTTATCAGATTGAAAACATTCATTACAAAAAAATTTATTGCCCTTTATTTCTGGGGCATACATAGACATGGTTTTCTTACCACAAAGATCACAGTCGCGTAAATGAAAATTACGTGTTCGATGGGAAAGTCTTCGTTGTTGGCGGCAGTCTGGACATAAAGTAGGGCCGGGCACGTCTATTTTTTTATAGAATTCAAAATCATTGTCTGTAATGACAAATGATTTATTGCATTGTTGGCAGGATTTTTTCCCCATTTTAAATTGACATATTAATAATTCTGAGATATATTTTTAATGGTGATAAGTCTGACGTTAAGTCGGAACCATCTGTACCTCGGCGTCCCATTTTGGGGCGCTTTTATTTTGTTCTTTTTTTCATATTTATATCTTTAAGGGTGGACTGTGAGGGGCGGGTTCGGATGGTTCCGACGTTAGACTTATCACTCTAATCGCTGGGGTTCGATTCCCCCTCGCTCCATCCTTTGAGATATAAATTTTCAATAGATTTCTTTATTATAACACTCTTCACAATAAACCAGCTCTTTTCTCTCCGGGGAATAGGTCGTCTCGAATTCATTGGGGCAGCGGCCTTGGTGACCGTGGTCGGGCTGGGTGCACATGCATTGGCGTTTCCAGATGTGGCGCGCGTCCCGCAAACTAATCCTGTCATTATAGCGGCAATCAAAACATTTTTCTGGTTCTGGTAGTTTTTTATTTTTATAAAATTCTGCTTCCTGGGGGACAATTTTAAAACTGCGATTACAAGATGAACATTTCTTGGCTTGAGGATCATCTACTTTATCTTCTGGCTTTTTCCACTCTAATCTTAGCGCTTTAACGCGGTCTTTATCCAAGGGATAATATTCTTGGGCTACGGTTTCGTTATAGGCAAAAGGCGATAAATCCATAGGAAAGAATTCGCCCCATTCCCCTGTCTTTTTCATGTGAGCAATAATTTTTTCTTTTAACCTCTTATAATCATTCTCACTATATTGCTTATTTAAAATGCAATTTTCTTTTTTATGCAGACTAATACATCCGAATAAATTTTTAGAATTATAACAGAACTCACAATAAGCACTGTCAGTCAGGCCAACTCCAATAGAACAGCCAATTAATCTTTGGCTCTCATTGAATGCATGCGTCTCGTAAAGCAATTCTGCGCGCCAAGTTTCATAAGCATCACAACAATCTTTTATTTCTCCAAAATCATAACAATATCGACTATTTTCAGATTCAAATCCAGCATAAGAATCGATCACATTACGATCATTGCCTAATTGATCACCAGTACAATTTTCACTTTTTTCAATGCGCGCATATTTATGTATGGCTTTATTGGCAATCAGATCTAAAAACTCTTGCCTCTTTTTTTGCCAATCTTCATATGAGTGTGGTTTTAATTTTTCCAGTTTTTCCTGATATTCTTGTTTAGAATATTTTTTATTAAAAATACAATATTCTTGATTCCTCAAGTTGTAACACATAAAACAATTATTACAGCCATTACAATCATACAAAAAACTTGAGTCAAAACATTTGGTACAGTGGAATAAATACTCCGAATTATAACATTCCCGAATTCTAAAACATTCATATAATAATTCTGATTTCTGCATATCATAACAATCAACACAGTCTTTGCTATAGATGACGAAATTAGATGTGTATAAGCAATTTTCCGAGTAAGCTAAATTAAAACAAAGGTAACAATTTTTATTATACGTAGAGTGATTCGTAAAATCACTATTTTCACAACCTTTATTATATAATGATAATCTGGGCACTTGTTTCTGAAGATCTTTATATTGTTCAAAAAATTCGCAGTTGAAATCGTAATCTTGGCCATATTCAAGCGCATCCCATTTATCAGACCAGAATATATCGGGCTTATAAACCTTAAATGGATTATCCGGGGAATAATTGGATACTATCTGCTTACCAGAAAAATCGCATTTTCTGAGATAAAGATTTTTCAGATTGCGAAAAGATAAGCGGCGTTGTTGGCGGCAATCTGGGCACCAAGTCGGCTCGGGCACATCGATCCTCTTGTAAAACTCAACGTCCCGGTCATGGACAGGGAATGTCTTATTGCAATTTTGGCAGGATTTTTTCCCCATTTTATATTGACAATTTATTCTTAATAAGATATTATTTGGATGGTGGTAAGCCTGATGTTCAATTTGGAATCATCCGGTCCTCGGCGTCCTTAATAGGGCGCTTTTTATTTTTGTTATTTTACAATTTATATCTTTAAGGGTGGTTAGTGAGGGGCGGGTTCGGATGGTTCCGAAGTCAGGCTTACCATCTTGACGCTGGGGTTCGATTCCCCCTCGCTCCATCCTTTGAGATATAAATTATCAATAGATTTCTTTATTATAACACCGCTCGCAATAAACTATTTCTAATTTCTCTGGATCATGGGAAGTTTCAAAAGTATTTTTACATCTGCCGGGATGGCCATGATCAGGTTGAGTGCACATACATTGCCGATTCCAAAGATGGAAAGGATTTCTTAAGCTCCACCTTTCTTCATGACGGCAATTCGGGCACATTTTAGAAACTGTTAGATTTAATTGCTTGAGTAGATCTAACTCTGGTTTAATGATTTTATAATTGTGCTGGCATTTTTCACAAGCTAATACTTCTTTTAAAATATTTTCTTTAACCTCTTTAATATTATCAGGAATTTCTATTAGAGTCTCCTGGCCAGTTGTTCCAGGCAGGTCTTCCTGCCATTGCCAACCTCGATTCTTTACTTCTTCTTTTTTCTTAGGATAAAATTCTTGGGCCATGGTTTCATTATATCCAAATGGAGAGATTTCAACTGGGAAAAATTCTCCATACTCCTTATCCCCCTTCATCTTTTTTACGATCTTATCTTTTAATGCCAAATATTCCTCTTCTGTGTATTGCTTATTTAAAATACAATACTCATTTTTTTTCAAACCAGAACAACCAAATATATTTTGGGAATGATGGCAATTATCTGAATAATAAGAATCTTTACAGCTCCAGCAGACTATTCCAAAATGCGTATTATAATTTTTTACGCCTCCACTTAAATTTTCATACATCAGTTCGCCTGGCCAACCAGTAAAAGTGCTGTCATAACAGTCCTTAATATCTTCTCCAAAGAAAAAATAGGATGAATTTTCTCCGTTCTTTACATTAAAAGCATAATGGCAATTTTTGGCATTAATAAAATTATCGCCTGTAATATTTTCTGAATTTATACTATTTACGGAACGATGAATAGCTTTTTTCTCTATTAATTCTTTAAACTCCTGCCACAACTTCTTCTGTTCTTTTCTTGAGCTAAGATCATGTTTAGAAATCGCTTTCTCATATTCTTCCCGAGTAAGCTGTTTATTTTTATAAACATATTCACTATTTCTTAAATTGGCAGACATGAAACAATTTTTACATCCGCGGCAATCAAAAATAAAGCTGCAATCCTGGCAGCCTTTAACTTGATAAGCAAAATGAGTGTTATAGGAATCTTCCAAATCAATTCCGTAATAACAAAGTTCAGATTTTGTCGTTTGCAGGCAATCTAAAGAGTCTTTACTATGATGTATGCGCCAAGAATAAAAACATCTTTCTGCCTGGTGACAGCCGTAAATCAAATAACTATCTTTAGAATAATTGGTGTAATTAACAAATTCGCAATTTTGGTTATGAGCCCCGATCGTGGCCACCCGCGGAACTTTCTTCATTAGATCACCAAATTGCCTGAAAAAACTTTTGTTTTCATTATATTCCTGGCCGAATTCTAGAGGATCCCATTTGTCTGACCACCAGCAATCATGACAATAAATAGTGTATTCACTGTCAGCCGGATATAGAGAAACAACATCCTTCTTGCAAAGGTCGCATTTTCTATTATAAAGAGTTCTTTCTTGTCGAAAAGCTGAGCGACGCATGTTACGGCAATCCGGACACCAAGTAGGCTCTGGCACATCGATCCTTTTATAAAACTCAAGGTCCCTATCATGGATAGGGAATGTTTTGTTACAATTTTTACACTGCTTTTTGGGCATATTAAAAATAGTAATTAAAAAGAGACGAGGAGACGTGTTAACAAATTCAACAAATAATACTCACACGCCCCTCCCCCATTTTTGGTGCTGGTTATGGGTTTAACTAGAAAACGACGTTAGGGTCATTCAATGGAGTGTAATCTTCTCTCCGTCCACGGATCAAACTCTCGCGTCGGGGTGCAGGCGATTGGTCCTGGATCGGACCCTCGACTTCATCACCAGACTTGAGTTCGCAGTCGTCCTCGGTAGGATCGATTGCCGGTCGTTCTATTGCCAAAGCGGTTTGATGGGACATTTCATCCTCTCCTTTTCTAGCACCAAAAGGGGGAAATAGGGATAACTAATTATCCGAATTTCTCCCTGTTGGTCCGTAACCCACACGTGTGAAACGTGGGGTTACTACCCTTAATGAATGAATACCCCACATTTTATATGTGTGAGTTATTCACGATAAATTTTCAATAAACTTCCTTACTAAAACATTTTTCGCAGTAAATCAATTCTTTGCGGTTAGGATTATAAGTGGTCTCAAATTCTCTGGTGCAGCGACCATCGTGGTCATGCGTGGGAATGGTGCAATCGCAACGGCGTTTCCATAATTCCATCAGGTTCCGTGATCTCATGCGAGAAAAATGGCGGCAGTCCGGACATCTCCTGGGGATAGGCACAGACATATTTTTATAGAAATCTAATTCTTGTTTAACAAGTTTGTAATTACGCTCACATTCTTCACAAGCCAAAATAGCATTCTCAAGTTTATTAAAATCAACTTCTTTTATATCATCAGGAATTTCATCAAGTGACATAGTTTCTTTATTGGTCGTATAAGGCAAGTTTTCCTGCCACCGGGCGCCAAAAACTTTGGCTTGTTCTTTAGAAAGCGGGAACATGTCTTGCCCGACGGTTTCGTTGTAGGCCCAAGGGGATATTTCCATGGGAAAAAACTGGCCCCACTCACCCGTCTTCTTCATGTGCTCAATTATTTTAGGGACCATCTTGTTGTATTCCTCTTCCGTGTATTGCTTATTTAAAATGCAGTACTGATGTTTATGAAGAGACACGCAGCCAAAGCAATCATTAGCTGTGCGGCAAAGATAAATATATTTATTATTTGACGACCCCGGCCAGACCACAGCACAAAATTGCGAATTGTTGTTTCCCGGGCAGGCAATGGAATTATAAGTTAGTTCGGTATTAGTCAGGCCCATGGCATCCATGCAATCTTTGGATTTATCACCATGAATAGAATTTGTACAATTTTCACAATCAAGAAGATTGTAGCAGTTCCGGCAATTATTTGTATTAATCAGATAGTCGCCCGTAGAATTTTCAATATTCACATTATGGGAATACATATAAAACTGCTTATCTTTGAATTCTTTGAATAGCTTTTTAAATTTGGCTACACCTTTATTCGTATGCAAGGCAAATTCTTTAAATTTTTTCTTATAATCTTCTTCAGAATATTGCTTATTGAAAATTGAATATTTTTGATTGCGCAGATTTACACAGCCAAGACAATCCTGGCAGCCATTTAAATCATAACAAAAATAACAATCATTACAGTTTCTAACGAATTGGCAATACTGACATTGATAACATCTTTCCAGATCAATACCTTCATAACATAATTCAGAATTATTAACTTCGGTCAGGTCAATTGAATCTTTGTCATAGGAGGAATAGCTAGCATAAGCCAGGTTTTCACAATAATCAGAAGCCGTCACCATATAGCAATCCTTATTATTAGTTGCCAGATTGGTATATTTGGAATTTTCAGAATTGTCTATAAAAAGATTTCCCACCGGAGTCTTATTTATTAACTCTTCTATTTGTTTAAAGAAAGGCTTATTAAAGGTATATTCCTGGCCGTATTTCAGAGGATCAAATTTATCTGACCACCAACAGTCATTGCAATAAACCGGATGCTTGGCATCAGGCGGGAAGCAAGATACCATGTCTCCCTGACAACAATCACATTTACGAGGATAGAAAACGCGTTCATTACGCCAGCAAAGTTGTTTTATTTTTGTACAGCGAAAACAAAGATCATTAGGAGGTATGCCTATTCTCTCAAAATACTCCAGATCTTCATCTGAATGCTTGAATGTTTTTTGGCATTGTTTACATTGTTTTGTGATCATCTTTTCTTTTTTTATTAATATCAGTTTATTATAAAGATTTTATATTTTTAATCAAATAGGCTTTGACATTTTTATTTTCAATATTAAAAAATCGGCTAATCATAGCCGAAAATTAAAAATGCCAATGTCAACTCCTCACTTACATCACTTTAGTAGATTTCCTTATTATAGCAATTTTCGCAATAAACTAATTCCTTCCTTTTTGGTGAATAAGTCGTTTCAAATTCATTGGGACAGCGGCCAGTATGATCATGGTCCGGTTTAGTACATTCGCATTGCCTGTGCCAAAGATGGCGCGGATTCTTTTTAGCCAGTCTTTCTCTATGTCGGCATTTAAAACATTTAGTGGGATTATTTAGATCTTTTTCCGCATAAAACTTCTTTTCCCGGTCAATAATATTGAAATTATGGCCGCAGGATTCGCAAATAGGCAGATTTTTATCAACATGATTTTCTTCTTCGTCTTTCCAGGGATAACCTAAAGCAATCGCATCTTTCTTTTCAAGAGGGAAATTGTCTTGAGCAGCGGTTTCGTTGTAGCAAAAAGGACTATTCTTAATAGGCCAGAATTCACCATATTCTTTTTCTTTAGTCATCTGCTTAATAATCTTCTCTCTTAAATCTTTATAGTCTTTCTCTGAATATTGCTTGTTTAAAATACAATTATCTTCTTTCCCTAGGGAGATGCAGCCAAAAAGATTTTTTGAAGAATAGCAGGAATCACAATAATCTGTATTTGAAGATGACATTAAAAAGAAATTAAAGCGAGTATTATATAATTCTAATGATCCGATGGTTTCATACATCAATTCAGTATTG
>JAHJKD010000013.1 GCA_018822435.1 Patescibacteria group bacterium | reverse complement strand
TTTATAAAATATATTAAAATAATTTATGAGAAAAAAGTCCAACCAAGAGCAAGCAGTTTTTCTAGAAATGTTTTATTAATTTGGGTCTTGAGATTAATTATGGGCTTGTTTGTTTTGTTGCCGCTGATAGCCATACTTATAAAAGGAAATATTTTTAGTAATTTTTCAAATCTATTAACCGTAGGCTTTTTGCCGGCATTACTCCGGTCTTTACTGGTAGCATTTTTCAGCGTGAGCATAAGTTTGTTAATTGGCCTCTTATTCATATTAAGAAAAAAACCAAGCGGCTGGCTAATTGTATTACTGGCTGTTTCACCAGTCATGCTCGGAGTTGGTTTTCTTTTTTGGTGGGGCAAATCTTATGCCGCTATGGCCCTGGCTTATATCATTATGCTGGTGCCGTTAATATATTATTTTTTAATGACTTTATGGAATGCCCGGCCAGCTTTTTTTATGGAGTCGATAAAAATCATGGGCGCGAATCCAAAACAGCAAATTTTAGCCGTGGTAAAATTTCTTAAACCAGCCATTAAGCGGGCTCTGGCCTTGGGAATAGTCTTGGTAATGGGAGATATAGCTGTAGCGAGCATGCTAGCGCCATTTTTAAAGCCAACTGCCATGAGCCTTAGCTATCAACTGCTGGGGTCATATCGGTTTACAACGGCCTCAGCCGGAATGAGCCTGGTTTTAATAATTATTTTTTTAATGATAATATTTATTTATGGATTTAGAGGTAAAAGAAGTCAGCGTTAAAATTGACGAAAATTTAATATTGGACCAGATCAGTTTTGTGGCAGAACCAGGCCGGGTTTTGGCTGTGATGGGACCGTCAGGGTCAGGAAAGACGACCTTATTAAAGACAATCGCGGGATTGCTTGAATTTGAAGGAGATGTTTTATTGGGTGATAAGAATTTAAAGCTTGTGCCGACCCGAAAGAGAAATATGGGCATGGTCACGCAGGACCTGGCCCTTTTTCCCCATCAAACCATCTGGGAAAATATTTCTTATCCCTTAAAAATTAGGGGGCTTAAAATTGATGAGAGGAACAAAAAAACTAAAAATATTATTGATAAGTTCGGCTTGCCGGGCCTGGAGAATAAATTGCCGCAGGAAGTAAGCGGCGGAGAGCAGCAACGCACAGCTATTGCCAGAGCCATGATTTATAAGCCTCAGGCATTATTGTTGGATGAGCCGTTCGGCCAACTTGATACAATATTGCGCTATGATCTACTAGAATGGTTAAAGAAAGTTTTGGCAGAAGAAAACATGATCGTGATTTTTGTGACGCATAATCAGCGGGAAGCAAAATTTATTGGTGATAACATTTTATTTATTAATAAGGGGCAGGCAATTTTTAACGGTCCTTTTGCTGAATTAGAAAAATCTGAGAATGGATTGATGAAAGAATTTTTGAGAAAAGACATATAAGTGCTACAATTGAATATATGAAGATATTATTTTTTGGAGATATTGTGGGTAAAATCGGGCGCGAGGGCCTGGCCAAAACTTTACCAGACATGGTCAAGGAGATTGATCCGGATTTTGTTTTAGCGAACGGAGAAAACCTGGCCCATGGCCTGGGCTTTACCGGACAGACCGTGATTGAGATGTTGGACATAGGAATTGATTTCATGACTTCAGGCAATCATGTTTATGATAAAGAACCAGGCATTGAATACTTACAAAGAAAGGATGCAAAAATACTGAGGCCCGCTAACCTACCCCAACACGACCCAGGAAAAGGCCATATATTATTTGAAAAAGGATCAAAAAGATTATTGTTAATAAATCTGATTGGCCAAGTGTTTTTAGACGTACAATCAAATGATCCGTTCGCAGAAATCGATAAAATCATGGAAGGGTATCACAAGGATGACTACGACGGCGTGTTTGTAGATTTTCATGCGGAGGCAACTAGCGAAAAAGAGGCGCTGGGCTTTTATATGGACGGCCGGGTGTCAGCTATGATGGGCACGCACACGCATGTGGCCACGGCGGACCAATATATTATGCCTAAAGGCACGGCTTATTGTTCGGACGCAGGTCTCGTGGGCGCGCAAGACGCGATTCTGGGAGGAGAAAAAGAGCCTGTCATTAAAAAGTTTTTAACGCAGATGCCCTTGCACTTTGAGCCGCCTAAACACGGAAAAGTTTTGATCAATGCACTGCTAATTGACATAGATCCGAAAACAAAATTAGCCGTCCACATTGAACGTGTTGACCGCGAATGCGAAGTATAATATACTTGAGGAAGAAATTAACCTTTAGGAGGCAAACATATGAATAAAGCAGATTTAATCAATACTATATCTAATAAATCAAGTCTTTCTCGAAAAGATGTAGAAACTGTCTTGGATACTTTTGAAGAGACTGTGATGGAAACCATTAAAAGCGGCGATGACGTGACCTTAACGGGTTTCGGCACCTTTTCTGCCCGCCAACGTTCTGCCAGAATGGGCGTTAACCCGCAAAATCCTTCTGAAAAAATTCAGATTCCAGCCGTGACTGTACCAAAATTCAAAGCCGGAAAGGCTTTGAAGGACTATTTGAAGTAATAAAAATAAAAGCTTGTCGTGTCTACAATAAAGCCCTCCTAAATGGAGGGCTTTAATATTGGTTTATTTAGTTTTAATACCCTAGCTTCCAAAGCGTCCAAAGGCCGATTAATACAAAGGGGAATAATAAGCCAAACCAGACAATGCTGCCCGCATTCAAGGGGGAGCGATTGGAATTTCTTTTTATATCCAGAACATGGCCTACGCCCATGAAGAAGAACATGAAAGCAGCGCCAAAAACAGTGGCCGTCCAAAAACCGCCATGGACCCACAAACAAGCAATGCCTAAAATTCCGAAAGCCCCGTCAGCGGCAGCCACTTCTTTTTGAAAAGGACTGCCGGCTCGCCAGCCAATGCCTTCGGCGATTTTATCAGCCGTGGCCCGGCGCCAATGCAAGAAAAAAGACACGCAGCCCATAAAACCAACGCCCATGAATAATAAGTACATTAACAATGATTCAATCACTGGTTTGCCATGAACGAGAATATCATAAAGGGCGGCCAAAACACCGATAAGTAGATAGAGAACAACAAAGTGCTTAGACATGAATTGAATAAATTTTTTCATATTTTTGTTTTAATTTATAGGTATTGATTTAATTATAACATTTTGCTACCCTACTTGGGTACCCAAATAGTATAAAAGCGCCTGTAGCTCAACTGGATAGAGCGCGTGGCTTCGGACCACGAGGCTGGGGGTTCGAATCCCTCCAGGCGCACATACTAAATTTAGGGCTGTTAGCTCAGTTGGTAGAGCAGTCGCCTCTTAAGCGAACGGTCAGAGGTTCAAATCCTCTACAGCCCACCAAAAAACCCCCGCCAAGTTGCGAGGGTCTTTTTAAAGAGCGGTATTATTTCTTAGAAACGGGCCGGGACGAATATGCCTCGGCTGTTTCTTTGTCAATAAAGCCAGCGTCAATCAGGCGCTTCAGGTCTTGGTCCATTGTGACCATGCCTTGCTTCGAGCCTGTTTGCATAACTGATGATATTTGGGGAACTTTATTTTCACGGATGAGGTTGGCCACAGCATCATTGTTAAGGAGGATTTCACGGGCAGCCACGCGACCGCCGTCTGGTTTAGGCAAAAGCTGTTGGGAAATAACAGAGCGTAATTCCATAGAAAGCTGCATTTTAATTTGGGGCTGCTGAAAAGGCGGGAAGACATCGATAATACGATCAATGGTCTGGGCAGCGGAATTAGTATGCAAAGTAGCTAAAACTAGATGTCCGGTTTCAGCCAGGGTCAAAGCGGCCGCAATTGTTTCCAGGTCACGCATTTCACCTACTAAAATTACATCTGGGTCTTGCCTGACTACGCGTTTTAATCCTTCAGCAAAAGA
>JAHJKD010000012.1 GCA_018822435.1 Patescibacteria group bacterium | reverse complement strand
GGTAAAGGGCAAGCCTAGCAGGGCTTTCACCCGGTACCGGATGTGGTACTGGGGTTTGACAACCAAAATGTGATAAGAAATTAACCCACCGACCTATACTAAGAAATAAATCTCCTTAGAAAGGAGGTGATCCATCCACAGCTTCCGCTACGGATGCCTTGTTACGACTTCGCCCCTATCACCGATCCTACCTTAGGTCCTTGAAAAAGGAACTTCGGGTATTACCGGCTCTCTTGGCGTGACGGGCGGTGTGTACAAGACCCGAGAACGTATTCACCGTACCGTGGCTGATATACGGTTACTAGCGATTCCAGCTTCATGAGGTCGAGTTTCAGACCTCAATCCGAACTGAGGACAATTTTGATGGGATTTGCTCCACCTTGCGGCTTGGCTTCCCTTTGTATTGCCCATTGTAGCACGTGTGTCGCCCAGGACGTAAGGACCATGCTGATTTGACGTCATCCCCACCTTCCTCCCTGTTATCCAGGGCAGTTTCCCATGAATATTTAACATAGGATAGGGGTTGCGCTCGTTTCCGGACTTAACCGTACATCTCACGACACGAGCTGACGACAACCATGCAGTACCTGTCACTGCGTTCCCGAAGGCACTCTGCCATTTCTGGCGGATTCGCAGGATGTCAAGCCCTGGTAAGGTTCCTCGCTTATCGTCGAATTAAACCACATGCTCCACCGCTTGTGCGGGTCCCCGTCAATTCCTTTGAGTTTTAGCCTTGCGGCCGTACTCCCCAGGCGGGATGCTTAATGCGTTAGCTTGAAAAACGATACTGGGGGGGTCGGGCCCCCAATACCTAGCATCCATCGTTTAGGGCGTGGACTACTGGGGTATCTAATCCCATTCGCTACCCACGCTTTCGCTATTTAGCGTCAGGAACGTCCTAGCAAGCTGCCTTCGCCATTGGTGTTCTAGCTGATATTAACGCATTTTACTGCTACACCAGCCATTCCGCTTGCCTCTTCCGTCCTCAAGTAAGACAGTTTCAGACACCAGCTCCGAGTTGAGCTCGGAGATTTAACGTCTGACTTATCATACCGCCTTTTAGCGCTTTACGCCCAGTAATTCCGGATAACGCTCGGGGCACTCGTATTACCGCCGCTGCTGGCACGAGTTTGGCGGCCCCTTATTCCTTTGGTACCATCACAAATTTTTCCCAAAGAAAAGAATTTTACACCCCGAAGGGCTTCTTCATTCACGCGGCGTCGCTCCCTCACGCTTTCGCGCATTGGGGAAGATTCTCGACTGCAGCCTCCCGTAGGAGTCTGGGCAGTGTCTCAGTCCCAGTGAGGCGGGTCATGCTCTCACACCCGCTACCCGTCATAGCCTTGGTAAGCTTTTACCTTACCAACAAGCTGATAGGCCAAAGACTCCTCTCGAGGCGTCCGAAAACTTTACAAGGGAAATAGCTTATGCCCCCCCTTGACTATTCGGTATTAGCTTCGCTTTCGCAAAGTTATGCCAAACCTCGAGGTAGATTATCACTGTCTTACGCACCCGTTTGCCACTATCTAATAAATTAGACCGTTCGACTTGCATGCCTAAAACACGCCGCCAGCGTTCATCCTGAGCCAGGATCAAACTCTAAGTAAAAAACTTAGAAACTTGAGGCACCCTAAGGTGCCAAGCTCATTTAAAATACTGTAAAAATATGTTGAATTTGGTTCTTATAAAGAACCAATAAGAATTGAATTGAAGTGGATTAATTCTTATCACATTCTGGTTGTCAACGAACTTTTACAGGGTAAATAAAAACCCTGAAACCAACAAAGTAATACTTTCCCGAAGGAGTTATTACTCCGCTAATTTCAGTGTTTTTTAAAAGGTGCTATAGATTTTCGAATGATTTAGTAAAGGAATTTTATAATAAGTTGAGTTCTTTGTCAACACCTCCTTTTCTTTATCTTTATTAACAAGTTATTAACAATAAAAAAATTGCCAATATTAGCCTTTTTTTCTGTGTTTCTGCCGCCATTCCTTGATTTTGCCATGATCTCCGGAAAGTAGTATCTTCGGAACTTTATCGCCCTTATAATCTTCCGGCCTGGTATATTGTGGATATTCAATATAATCCAGCCCCATTGAATATGACTCTTCTAAAGTAGAATGTTCATGTCCTAGTACGCCTGGCAATAATCTGGTTACGGCTTCTGTTACAACCATGGCTGGCAGTTCCCCGCCTGATAAAACATATTCTCCAATTGATAGTCTTTCGTCTACCAATTTGTAAACTCTGGCATCAAACCCCTCATACCGACCGCACAATAAAATAATCCTATCTAGATCTTGTGCATATTTAGTCGCAACTTTCTGCGTGAACATCTTCCCTCCCGGATCAAGCGCAATTACCTTCGTGTTTTTCTTGTCTTTCGAGTTTTTCGTGATCCAACGAATCGCCCTGTCAATCGGTTCCACTTGCATGATCATGCCCGGTCCCCCTCCATAAGGCGTGTCATCCGTATTTTTATGTTTGTCCAAAGTATAATCACGCAGGTTATGAACTTTGATTTCAATTTTTTTCTTTTCCTGGGCGATCTTTAAAATACTCTCATTAAAATAAGAGTTGAATATTTCCGGAAAAATTGTGATGATATCGAATTGCATGTGAGAGATAAAAAGCCCCCGGGTTTACCCCGGGGGCGGTGTAAATTATTCAGTGGCTTCCTCTTCATCTGTGGTAATAGCATCAGTTACTTCCACTACGTCATCCGTTGCTTCACCCATGTCCACTTCAAAAAAGTCTTCATCCCATTCTTCTTCATCAAAGGACATGTAATCCTCATATTCATCTTCATACCAGATGTCATACATCTGCCAGGGCTTGGTTATATTGCCTAAAATGCTCCATTCATTGTCAGTCTTGCGCTTGAATTCAAGGACATAAGTCTCCGTACCGTCTTCAGTCTTGATTCTGATCCAGACGCGGTAATTTGAAGCCAGCCATTGGTAAAACGGTTTGAATTTAGTCACCTCTTCGATCTCATCGCCTTCTTCATCTTCAGTTACGGATATTTCTTGGCGCCAGGCCTCGTCCTCAATAATTTGGTATTCCAGTTCATCCGCATCTCGCCACTCTTCCTCTATCTCTTGATAATAATCTTCATAATCCTCTAAAATAAATTCTTCGTATACATCTTCTAATGCAAATTCCTGATCAGACCGGACTTGGTCAAAATATTTACTGACAAAATGCTTGGGCCCGTATGCCCATAAGAATAAACTAATTACCGCAATTAAACAGACAGCCACCACTATAATGATAACAATCATCATGGCCGGACTTTTTTTCTTCTTGTCTTTTATTGGTTCCATAAAATATGAATTTTATTAATTATTAGGTTAAATCTTATCTTATAACAATAAATTTGTAAATAAAAATAGCCCCCGCAACTTAGCGGGGGACTATTCATTATAAAAGAACGTTTTAGATCTTAAGATCATCAATGGCGCTGGTGTCAGCTTCTTCTACTGGAGCTTCTTCACGAGGAGCTTCCCGTTTTGGAGGCCGGCTGCCCTCTGGTTCCTCAATTTTGAGGTTCACGCGGGCTTGGTTCTTAGCACCAACAACTCTTAAAAGAGTTCTGATAGACTTGGCGGTCTGGCCTTGTCGGCCGATAACCTGTCCCAGGTCAGCCTGATCCACCTTTAAGGTGATCAATACGCCCATTTCATCGACTGTTCGTTCAGCCTGCACTGCGTCTGGGTTGTTAACCAGTGCTTTCACAACGTACTCGACAAACTCTTGGTCTCTTTCCATTTTCTTAGATTAATTGTTAAATGGCAATCGTGTTGCAAATAGTATTATACCAAGCCACTTTTCCCTGTCAAATTATTGACAATTAGTCGAAAAAATGATATTATTAAACATAACAAAAGTGCTTAAAATAAAAATAAAAATAATCCAAAATAAAGCCATGAATTTCCTAACAGGAAAATTTATTAGAAATGCCGGAGGTTGGCATTTTTTTCATGGAAAAATTTATGGAAAATTGGTGTAAAAAAATGATGAACAAGTTCTACGACAAACAAACTAATCCGATTGCAAAGTTTTTACTTTTCATTCCTTTGTTATTTTATTGTGTTTTGGAAACCATGGCCCAGGCCGTGGCCATGACTTTATTTCCTTCTCAAAAATCGTTTGCCCGCGTAGCTTCTACTTCTAAGAAGGGCACTTTTACAAAATCATACTCACAACATAAAAATTATAAGAGCGGACTGCGCTATTATGCTACGGGCGGATTCATGGTTTTACTGGCTTCCGCTTTTATTTTATTGCTTGTGACGGCTCATATTTTTCCTATTACCCAGCTTTCTGCACCGGCTCAGGCAGCCTCTTGGAACGTCACTAATACGAACGATGCAGGTCCGGGCTCATTAAGGGACATTATTAATGTTGTTAACGGCGCCGGCCCTGGCCCGCACACCATCAATATTACGGTCGCTGGCACGCTGACTCTTGCGTCTGATTTGCCTGCTATAAATAATAATGACGTTACTATTACTGCGGCCGGCGCTCCGGGCCGGTTTAATATTGACGCAAATAGCACCAATTTATATGGTTTACGCATATGGACAGGCGCATCCAATGCCATTATTGAAGGCGGTCCGTCCAAGAATCTGGCTATAGGCAATGCTAGCCAGGCAGGCATATATATTTATAATGCTTCCACGACCATAACAAATATTTTTATCGGCACATTTGACGGGAATAATCCCTCTCCTAATACTTTTGGCATTCGCACGGGCGATGGTCCGGGGCTGACCAATTTAACTGTGGAGAATTGCGTCATTTCCGGCAATGGCAACGGCCTATACTCTAATCTTGATGGCGCTCAGGTTGTGAAGGGAAATTATATCGGTGTTAATAAGGGCGGGATAGCTGCTTTGCCTAATACAGGCTATGGCGTGTCCATAGGCGGTGGCGCCAGCTTTACCACATTTGAAGATAATGTCTTATCTAATAACGGCACCCAGGGAGCGAGCATTTATTCTGCTTCCATAATCAGGCGCAATAAGATCGGGACTGATGTTAACGGTACGATCGCCATGGGTAATGGCAGTACAGGACTTCTGGTTGCTAATAATGCCACAGTCGGCGGTCCTAGCCGCGGCTTTAGTAAAGCTCTGAATCAAGATTCAAACCTGATTTCCAATAATGGAGGTAACGGGGCTGCTATTAATTTGAATGCCACAAATATTCAGGTTCAAAATAATTACATTGGGACGGATATAAATGGCTTGAATAATCTGGGCAATTCCGGAAATGGCATCTATGTATATAACAATAGCAACAATGTGGAAATTAATGATAATTATATTAATAACAATACTGTATATGGGCTGCTCGTTGCTTCTGGCAGTACGTTCGTGAATGTCCATGACAATCTGATCGGAGTTGATAGCGCCGGCCTTTCTGGCGGCAATGGCCAGGTAGGCGTATATTTCTTGAATAGCACGACAGGCGATATAACTGACAATACGATTTCCAATAACGGCACCAAAGGCATTTATCTTAACAGTCCCACCGCCTTAAACATTAAAGGAAATTATATCGGCACTAATCCTGGCGGTACGGCCATGCAAGGCAACGGCCAAGAGGGCATTTACGCCATTAACTGTGGCAATTGTGATATTGGCGGTCCCCTGGCGGGTGATCCCAATATAATTTCTGGCAATAGCTGGAACGGCATATATGGTAATGGCGGCACTTTTTTGGTGAGACATAATTATATCGGTACTGATGTCACTGGTGAATTGGATTTTGGAAACGGCCAGGGCGGAGTTAATGGCCGCGGCATAGAAATTGACAACGGTTTCTTGAATGCCGGTGGTAATGTTATTTCTGGTAATCGTCAAGAAGGCGTCCGTCTTATCAATGGCACAGCTTTTTCTGGTATAGCTGGAAATTTTATCGGAACTGATAAAGATGGGGACACTGCTATTGCCAATGGAGATAATGGCGTTCGTATGACTAATACTGACGACTTTTCCATAAAAGATAATGTTATTTCAGGTAATGCTTTAGACGGAGTTAATATTGATGGTGGTTCCCGATTAATGGTCGTCAGTAATAAATTTGGCACGAACGATGCTGGTACGGCAGCGATTCCTAATGGAGACGACGGCCTTGATTTCCATAATCAAACCGATGCTACCATAGGTTTTGATCCGGCCTTTCTTCCTCCGGCTGCTGGTGATGCCAATGTGTTTTCTGGTAACGGTGATGCTGGCATACAAATAGCTAGTGGTACAAATAATCAAGTCGCCAACAATTTTATTGGAACAGATATAACCGGAACAAACGCTATTCCTAATAGTGGGGCAGGCATCTTTAATGTTATCTCCAATGGCACGATCATTGGCGGCATTGACGCAAATTATCGTAATATTATTTCTGGAAATACCCAACAAGGATTTCTCGTGAATTTAGGAAATGATATTACGGCGGAAAATAATTACATTGGAGTGCAAAGCGACGGCACAACTCCGTTAGCCAATGGTATCGCTGGAGTGATGATGGCTGGCACATGTAATAATGGAGTAATTAAAGATAATGTCATTGCTAATAATGGTTTTTATGGAATTTATTTACTTGATGCAGCTAGTGCAACCCCACAAAGAATTACTATTGGAGAAAATTCAATTTATAATCATGCCATCCTGGGAATAGAGCTTGATGCTGGTGCAAATGAAAATATTGAAGCGCCCGTGATTTCAAATATTGTTCATAATCCTGGGCCGGACACATATGATGTCACTGTTAGCACGCCCTATTCCGGGGCTATTGTGGAACTATTTACTGACGCCGGCGGCGAAGGCAAGAATTATAAAGGCAATAAAATCACGGCTTCAGATGTCGTCTTTAATGGCATAACTTTAGACACAGGCGATGATTTTACAGCTACGGTTACAAATACAAATGGATCAACTTCAAAGTTTGGTGGAAAAGATGTAACGCCTCCAACCGTTGTCGCTATTCCTGGCGGCGGCACTTATCTGATTCCCCTGACTGTCACTCTGGATGCGACTGACGACTATGATCCTAACCCAATAATTTATTACACGACTGATGGCAGTAATCCTACCACTAGTTCTGATTCATACGTAAAAACTTGTGATGTTGATGTCAACGACGATATGACCATTAAATTCATGGGTATTGATGCCATTGGGAATATTTCTGGCATTACCACTGAAGATTATATTATTTCTTCTAATCCATCAGGCAAGACTTTCAAGATCGGTGTGCCTATTGCCAAAAATGTCGGCGCTACTACTGCGGAAATTTACTGGACTTCAAACAAGCTGGCTAATTCCAGAGTAAATTATGGTAAAACAGTTGCTTACGGCCAGAGTTCAAGCTCATCTACTCGAGTAACAACCCATCAAATCAATTTAACTGGGCTATCTCCAAATACAACCTATCATTTTGAAGTGAGATCAGAGACCGCATTAGGAGAAACAGCCACTTCTGCCGGCTATACTTTCACTACTTATGCCAGCCAGGTAAATCCTCCGGACGTCACTATCACAAATCCGGATAATGGTTACGGCTTCCTCACAAAAATGATCATCCACGATGAAAAAATTGAAATTAACATGGACAATGACGACAGCAATGGCAAGAACCGCCTATATATTGAAGACGATGATGGTGTTGATCAAAAATTAGAGTCTAAAAATATTGGTTCAGATAATCAGACAAACTTTGAAGTTGACCCGACCAATGAATTCTTAAAAAATGATAATAATACTTTCAAAGGCGATAAGAGAAAACCAAACGGCAATACTTCCGTGAAAACTCCGGCTAATGTCGCCTTTGGCTCCACTGCTGCTAATGATAATATCAGTTTCGAACCTCGCCGTGTTGACCGTGCCCCTAACATGACTAATACGACCACTAATCCAAAGCCAACAGTCGGTACATATCTGCCCCTCTCTGGTGTAAATTGTCCTGATGTCACTATCCAAATGTGGTCTAAAAATGTTAAGCAAGCTGATTATGTTTTAGAAGGTGTTGCTCAAATTACAGGGTGTTCCGCCGGTACTGGCATGGTCTCTTTCCGCCGCACTTTCTTTGTTGACCAGCCAGTCGGCCCGGTCAGCGTTTACTTCCGGCTGATTGATGATGCCGGTATAGAACATAACCGGACTGATGAATTTACTTTAGTCTATTATAAACCATGCTTCGTCGACTTTGTTGGCACAGTTGAAAATGATGGCGCTTCTTATCAGCCAATATTAATTGGCAACTCTTGCATTGGCTGGCCCGTAAAGGTTTACATTGACGATGTCTTTAATGGACAGTTTACTCCATCTGAAAATAATTTTGCTTATACTCCCTTCGTGGCTCTGGCCCCGGGCCCTCATAATGTTGAATTTGTCACTTGGGAAAAAGACGGCCTGCCCGCTGGTAAAACCTCTGGGGATTTTGATGTCAGCGGCGAATCAACCGCAGTTGGCACCCCTATCTCAGTGGCTCCTCCGGCTGGTCCATCTGAAACACCGGAAGAAGTGATTGAAGAAGAGGAAGTTGAAGCCATTGAAGAAGCTGAAGAAGAATTGGATGAAGCCGAGACCGAAGAAGAGCTTTCCATTGAAGAAGCTGAAGAAGCTATTGAAGACCTGCTTGCTCGTGAAGACGAATTAACCGAAGAAGAATTAAAACAATTAGAAGAAGATATTAAAAAGTTGAATGTCAGAAAGTGGATTGAATTCGGCACGGAAAAATTGGTTGAATTAACTCCGGAAGAACAGGCTCAATTAGAAAAGGCTTTGCAAGAATCATTAGAAAACGGTTTGGTCACTATCACCTTAAGAGGCGTGGCCTTCACCGGTGAAATGATTGATGGTGTGACCAAATTCTGCATCAAGCAATGCGGCCGGCCGTCTGTTCTGGATGATCAGAATGTGATTGAAGTCGGCGGCGTGCTCGACATCCCGGAAACTCTAAATGAAAAATTGGCCAAAGCCGGCGCTGAAGCCCAGGTCGCCGCAAATGTCGGTGGGGCTGTCCAAATTTCCAAGGTCAACAAAACTGGTGAATGGACCATGACTGTCCCATTATCAGAGTTACCTGAAGGTGAAAACGAAGTTGTTACTAAAGCTTCTATGAATGGCACAACTTCAGATGAAGTGACCGTGGCTAAAGTTCAGGCTCAAAAAGAACCAAATATTTCTAATACTTCAATACTTATCTTTGTAAATGTTGGTCTGGCAATAATCTTCCTGGCTGTCGGCGGGGTTATCTACCAAAGACGCAAACGGACGCTACCTGCCTAAATTCAAACACAAAAAAACTGTCCTACCCTCTTGGAGAGAAACTAAATATCCTACCCCTTAAGTGAACTGGGCCCCATTTAGTAGACACGGAAATTATCCCCCTAAATGGGTCGATATAAAAGATATTTTACTTTTGTTAATTTTATATTTAATTATTCATAATAATACATAATCCGTGTTAGCCTGGGGCACAG
>JAHJKD010000011.1 GCA_018822435.1 Patescibacteria group bacterium | reverse complement strand
CGATGTTTTTTGTGTTTTGGGTAACGATGTTTTTTGTGTAGAGACGCGATTAATCGCGTCTCTACACAAAAAACCACCATCATCACCTGTTTTGCCATCCGAACACAAAAAACCACCATCATAACTCGTTTTCCAATATAAAGGATTATCGTTCCAAAAAATTCGAATAATCACATGTAAATGATTGGGCATGATCATGAAATCATCAAGAACAACATATGGAAAATAATCCGGAGTTTCCAATAAATTATATAAAACAATATCTCCGATTTTCGATAAATACATCAAATCATTTTTAATATGCCCGAAATATGGTTCACGATTTTTTATACAGATGGTACAAAAATAATATGCGGGCGAAGAATAATCCCAGCCCTGGACACGCATTGATTTTGTGTGAAATTTGTTTAAGAACAGTTCATTTGATTTTTCCATAAATAAAAACGCCAAAAAATTAAGTGGGCGTTTTTGTAAATTTAAGGTAAAATGAAATTAAGGATCCGTCAAACTACAACATATCCACAATAACCCTCTTGACGTAAATAGGGGACATGATAATATGCAGTCAGGAAATAGAGGCGTCTCGCATCAAGCGACGCCTCTATTTTTTTGAAAATTAAAAACCGGAACAAGGGTTGCATTGGTTTGCTGATGCGGACGCCGAACCTTTCTCATCATCTTATTACTAATAAATGCCTTGTTTCGGCCAACAACAACTATCTTTCAATACAATACACCCAAACACCCTTTAATTAAATAAATAATTAAAGAAGAAAATGGATCTTAACAAAGTTACATTAATCGGGAATCTGACCAGAGACCCGGAAATTAAAGAAATCAATGGCAGCAAATTAGCTCAATTTGGTCTAGCCACTAATTATTCCTGGAAAGATAAAAAAACTGGTGATAAAAAGGAAGATGTTGTCTTCCATAACGTCTCTGCCTGGAATGGTTTAGGCGAGGTTGCAGAAAAATGGTTGAAAAAAGGAAATAAGGTTTACATCGAAGGCCGCGTTAACAATCGAACCTATGAAAAAGATGGCGTAAAGAAGAATTATTCTGAGGTCGTTGCGAAGAACATGATCATGCTCTCCGGCAAGGCTACTAAAACAGAAAAATCCGCTAAGGAAGCAGAAGTTGTTGAAGAAGAAGTCGACGCTACTAAAGTTCCTTTCTAAATAATCACGTCCCCGCTCCAGTCCATATGGTATCGGAGCCGGAGGTATATCGGTTAGGTTAAAAGTTTTGGGTGTTCTTTTAACCATATGATCCGGTTACGCCGTGTTTCGTGCCATCTGGCCCGGGGCGGGGACTACCTCTAATTTTAATTTATGAAAAAAACATTCTATCTGATTTTTCCTCTTTTATTGATTGTGACTGGTTGTAGCATCGGGGAAAATTTAAATTCGAACCAAAACACGAATCAAAATGTTAATGCCGCCCAAAAGCAAGCGCAACAAAATGAAAACAATAACCAGAACCAGGGCCAAGAGGCAAATTCCAGCACTGGACCAGAATCATCAATGCAAGAGTACAAGAATAATAAATATGGATTTTCCATTGAATATCCTAATACGTGGGAGATTGCCAGTGAATATGAACAGCAAGGCCAATATTTTTGGTTTTTATCACCAAAATATTTTGATAATTACGATTTATTTCTGACAATTTATTATGATGATACTCTTGATATGTCAATTAAGGAATACGTTGAAAGTGAATTTGAGTATCAGAACAGGAAAAATGAGGAAAGGAATCGTCCCTTAATTAAAAAAGGCGACTCCTTTGAAACGACTGTTAACGGAAAGCCGGCCTATAAGATTAAAGAAATTTGGGGCGCTGATGGTTTATACGACAATATCTATCTTATTGAAGGATCAAAAGTTTTCGAATTTGAATATCTTTCATCTCATTTTTTTGAAGAATCAAATATTAATAATTCATTCAGTGAGGATGTTGAAAAAATTATCAGTACTTTCACTATATATTAATTATTCAGGCTAACAAGTCCTTTAACAACACAAAAGAAGAAAGGTAAGAAAAATGAACTTCAAGAACTTGTTGACTCTGGTGGCTTTGGTTGCGGCCTTCTTTCTCACTTCATGTGATGAGGTGGACTGCTGGGGGCCGCAGGTTCCCTTTTTCAGCCAGGTCGATCCGGCCTGGTCTGGCAACAAAATGGGCGGATCCAGCTGCACTATCGGCAGCTCTGGCTGTTTGATGACTTGCTTTACCATGGCCTTGAATTACTACGGATTTCGCTTGAATCCGGCTGATTTCAATCTCTGGTTGGAATCCAATGGTGGATACACGAGCGGATGCCTCTTTGCCAGTACAGACAAGATATCTGAATTCACCAACGGATCGGTGACTGCTTCCCAGGCGTACCATAGCGATATTGCCGGTCTTGTTGATGCTGGTTATCCGATCGCTGCCCGGTTCGGCGGTTCTGGCGATGGACAGCACTGGGTGCTCATTGTGGGCCGTTCCGGTGATAAATATTTCGTGCTGGATCCGTTAGGTTATGAAGGAGACGAAGGAATTCTTCTTCATGACTACGGAAACCCGAGCAAGTACTATGTGATCAAGGGCCACGACGCTGACAACAGCGTGTACAAGCAGGCGTCCCAGCGGCACGGCGGCAAGTCGTATGTCGGCACCATCCAGCACAAGGATATCTTCGGCGATCACGGCGTGCACTGGTACCACGGCGAATGGCGCTCGGACGGGGACGACATCTTCGTCCAGAATCGTACGGGCGGTGCTCTGAACGACTATAGTGGTATTGTCTATGATGCTCTTGGTGGCGCGCGCAAGGCCTACTGGATTCACACCGGTTTCTGGGAAGATGGTGCTGGCAATGGTTGGACAGAGTTGGGCGGACCCCATTCGTGGTTGGGAGCTCCGATCACGGACGAATACTGGAACGGCTACGACGAACACGGAAACCCTCAAGCCAGACAGGACTTCAAACACGGCTATCTCTGGTGGTCAGGTGAGTACATCACTCACAACCACTACCCCTACGCTACCCCTGGCTGGCATGTCAGTGCAGGTTGGGACAAGGTCAAGTCCTATGCTTTCGCTGAGGCCTACGAAAGGAACGGCGCCAGGAACGACATGGGAGAGGCCCAAAATACAGTTCATAGCTGGGGCGACGTAGAAGTCCAGAACTTCAACCAAGGCTCCTATTGGGACTGTGCCCTCATCTATAGCCCCGAGAAAAGCAACGCCTACCTCATCCGCACTGGCTTCTGGGGAACCTATTCCCAAGACGGTGGCCCGGACAAGTTTGGTTACCCCTGCGAGGACGAATACGAAGTAAGTGGTGTGGCCCGGCAAAACTTCCAGAAAGCTACCTTCTACTGGTACGGCTATACGGACATCAAGATGAAGCCTTCCAATCAGCAGAGCTGCGGCTACAGAGAATCCATGTCCACACCGGATGAAGAATCGACGGACAACGGCGAATGCCAGTTCAAAGGAGAACTGGTCGAAGCACCTGCCTGGATTTACAACGACTACCACTCGTCCACCGGTTCCATATCTATTAGCGTCGATCCGGGGTTATTGCTCTGGATCGGCTGCGATGAAGCTGAATGCCTCGAACCCGAAACCGGCTACCTCGAGATCACTGAATGCGACAACGGCTGGAACATCTGTTACTGGTGGATCAACGACGACTGCTAACCTCCTACCAAAAACCCACCTAAAACATCCTTCCATAAAACCCAAACCAAAAAACCCAATCAAGCGGTGTGCCCTCTGGACATGACCGCTTTTTTGGTTGATACCTATCCCCAGTCTAGAGTTGGACATTAATTATTTTCATGATATAATTGGATCAGGAAAAGAGGCATCTCCCCAGCGGCGATGTCTTTATTTATTAAAAATTTAAATATAATTATGGAAAAAGCAAACCAACAATCAATCATTATTGCGGCAATTATTCTTGGTGCAATGTTATTGATTGGAATTTTCGGTGGCGCTTATCTTTTTACTGACAATGATAGTCCAATTGTTCAAGATGATAGATTAATTATCGTTACTGGCGAAGGCGAATCTGAGGCCGCACCAGATACGGCAATTTTACAAGTGATTGTGACAACAAAATTAACAGAAGGACCTCAAGAATCCCAAGATAAAAATGCAGATATTACGCAAAAAGTAATTGATAACATTAAGGTATTAGATATTCCAGACGAAGACATTAAAACTAGCGAATACTATATGAGAAAATCATTCGATCGTGTCCAAGAATTTGATGGTTGGGTAACAACTCATCGATTATCGGTTACAGTTCCGATCGAAAAAGCCCCATCTGTTTTATCTAATGCAGTAGTGGGTGATGAAGTTACTTTCCCTTCTGGAAGCTTAATTATTGAAAATGATGTTGATATTAAAGAAGCCGCCAGGAAAAAAGCCCTAGAAAATGCCCAAAAGAAAGCTGAGGAAATTGCAGCACAAAGCGGACTTAAATTGGGAGAGATTAAAGATATCACTGAAGGTGATACCAGGGGCGCTGGCTATCCTATTGCTTCTGAAAGAGGTGGTGGCGGAGGCGCTGTTGAAATTCAACCCGGCACATACAAAATGACTACGGATATTACAGTGGCTTATGAAGTTAATTAATTAAATAAAAATATATAATGAAAAAAACATTAGTTATTTCAATCCTAACAGTGTGCTTCATTATGCCCATTGGAGTTTTTGCTAAAGAAGTCAAGAGAATTAATTTGCCAACTGATTATTCTCAAATTTTTAAATTAGATGACGAATTATATGTCTATGGGAATAACGAACGGAATCCGGATAAAATATACGGATTGTTCAAGAAAAACAGAAAGAATTGGGAATCTGTTTACGAAGGAAATGAATATAATTTTGGAGAGTTATATCAAAAAGATGACGAAATATTTTTTATTCATCCAAATTTTATTTATAAATATACCAAAGAAAATGGAATGGAAATTGATGCAAGAAATTTTGACAATCCCTTTTCTGAAAAAAATATAAATTTTAATAATTTTTTCATTTTCAAGGACAAATATTTTGTTCTAAGTAGAAATTTTCACACATATACCAGAAATTCAGAATCCTCTTGGGAGAAACAAAAAATTTCAGGATATTTAAAAAAACATAGAAATAAATTGCGCATAAAAGATATCGTGACAACCGATAATAAAGTATATTTATTACTTGATAAGAATCAAAAGAAATTTATAATATTATCTAGTGAAAATGGATTTGATTGGAAAATTGAGAACAATGAAAAAGAATATTTATATTTTGAAGAAGAAAATACTGCCCCGGATTTAGACATGATAAAATATAAAAATTGGCCAACTTTTTTTATTGATGGAGTTAATAATAAAAAAGGAAATATTTATAAAGTAAAGGATAAGAAGTTAATAAAGAAAAAATATCGTGGAACAAAAAAAGTTAAGAAATTTAAGCTCTTAACGACAAATAATAAAAATACAAAATTATATTCATTAATAATGTTCTATAAAGATGGAAAGAAAAAACATATTTTAAGCAAGACAAAGGATTTAAAAAACTGGACTATCATGCATAGATGGTCTGCTGGAACGAATCCATTAAGGGACAGGCAGCATGGTCAAATTGAACCTCAATTAACGAAATTTAAAAAGAAAATATATTTAAATCCATATAGTGACTAT
>JAHJKD010000010.1 GCA_018822435.1 Patescibacteria group bacterium | reverse complement strand
TTTTTAATAATAATTTTTGGATTTATAAAAAATTGGAAAATTTTATTTGCAGTTTTTTGTTTTTTAATATTTATGGGCGGGGGCTATTATATTCAGGAATCTTTTATAGAACCGAATAATCCCTATGGCAAAGATATTACTTTTTCTGGGGTTGTGGTCAAGGAGCCAGATGTTAGGGCTGATCATGTCCGGCTGGTTTTAAAATCAGAACAGCTGGAAGGGCTAGTGCAGGTAAAAAACAAAAAATACCCGGAATATGATTATGGGGATTTTTTGGAAGTTAGTTGCCAGTTAAAGAAACCAGAAAAAATTGAAGATTTTTCATATGATTTGTATTTAGCAAGATTTAATATTTATTCTCTTTGTTATCGACCTGAAATAAAATTGATAGAAAAGAATCAAGGAAATATTTTTTTGGGAAGCATTTTTAAGTTTAAGAAGAAACTGATGCAATCACTTGAGTATGTTTATCCGGCACCAGTGTCTCAAGTGATGGCGGGAATATTACTGGGTATGAAAAAAGGGTTACCAGAAGAACTGAATCAATATTTTATTGATACGGGAACTATTCATATAATGGTTGTATCTGGATTTAATGTCATGATCGTGAGCATGGTCGTGGTTAGTCTGTTTAAGGGCATTGGCATTCCCCGGAAAAAGTTATTTTATTTTTTGGCGGGATTTATTTTTGTATTTGTTATTTTAACTGGGGCGGAAAGTTCAGTTGTGCGGGCCATGATCATGGCCCTGGCCGTGCATCTGGGCGAGAAAGTGGGAAGGCCCCGTAATCCTTTGAACGTTTTAGTATTAACAGCCACAGTGATGGTGGCCATGAATCCGAAGATATTGGTTTTTGACGCTGGTTTTCAATTGTCGTTCTTAGCTACTATTGCTCTTGTTTATTTAGCTGGCCATATGCAGAAGTTATTAAAATTTGAAGTAGTGGCTACGACTTTGGCTTGTATCATTTTTACCAGTCCTTTAGTCATGTTTCAGTTCGGTCGGATTTCTTTGGTGGCCCTGATCGCTAACATCGTGATCGTACCTTTTATTTCTCCTCTGACAATATTTGGATTGGCAAATTTAGGAATTGGATTAATATTTCCTAAGCTTGCTTTTTATCTTGGGTCACTTGGGTGGCTGATAGGCGAGGGCATTATTAAAGTGGCCGGATTTTTCGCAGAATGGAAGTATGCCAGCCTGGAAGTGCCGGAGTTCCATTGGGGATGGCTTTTTGGAGCGTATGGGTTTTTGTTTTTGGTTATTTATTTTTTGAATAGGTCGTCTAATAAGTCCGGTTTAAATCAGAAAAAAACAGGTGTTAATAAAGTCGTGAATTTAAACCCCGAATGAATTCGGGGCTTAAATTCACTTAATTATTTATAAATAAAAAAAATGAAATTAAATTTTGAAAATCAGAACTGGTATTTTATTAGTTCGCCGACAAAGAAGAGGAAAATGGTTTTTTTAAATCCGGAAATTAGAAGAATTTGCAAGAAATCATTTTTTAAAACGGCGGAGGATATGAATTATTTATTAGCTGGATTTATATTGATGCCAGAACACGTCCATATATTTTCGGGTACGAGTGATTCAGGAGTTACCAAAGAAAAAATGACTAAGAATTATAAAGGTGCCGCAAGCAGGAGAATTTTTCAAGAAATTTCTGGATTAAAAAATGATTTAAAGTCGAAATGTTTTTGGACGCCGAAAACAGATAAACAAGCAATAGATAATTATTATTTTTTTCTTCGAGTTATGGAATATATTGTCTTTAATCCAATTAAGAAGAAATTGAATCCGGAACAATATTTTTTATTTATTAATCCAGTTTTTGAAAAATATTTAATTAGTATCCCGCAAGAATTTCCAAGCCCCCAATTTATTGGGGGTATTGGAAATTCGAGTCATTGCGCAGATGCTGAAAATTCGAACCGTCATGAAAATAATTAAAATAATCCTAGCCTTAATTTCCTGCTTGATCTGTTTGGGAGCAGTCTTGTGGTATGAGATGCAACCGCATGATTTAGAAGTCTATTTTTTTGATGTGGGGCAAGGAGATGCGATTTTGATAAGAACTCCCCAGAACCAAGACATCTTAATTGACGGCGGACCAGATGATAAAATTGTAAGCCATTTAGGAAGTACGCTGCCATTTTGGGACCGGGATATTGAACTTCTGATTTTAACCCATCCGCATGAAGATCATGTCGCCGGCATTCCAGAGGTGATGAAAAAATATGAAATAGATAAAATTTTATATATGGATATAGATTATGAAAATGTTAATTTTGAGGAGATGAAGAGAATTATAGAAGAGAGGGGAATAGAAGCGGGACCGACTTATTGGGGTGATGTTTTTTATTTTGACTCCGAAATAAGGTTAGAAACTGTTTTTCCTTTTGTGAATTCGGATTTAGATGAATTTGAGGACTTGAATGATACTTCTATTGTTAATAGGCTTGTTTATGGAGAGACAGAAATATTGCTGACAGGAGATGCCGGAGAAGTGGTTGAAGAGCAGATATTGGCCAATAATATTGAAATAGAGGCAGATATCTTAAAAGCTGGTCATCATGGCTCAAAATATTCCTCTAGTTTAGATTTCATCGAAACCGTGGGACCGGAAAGCAGCATATTTCAGGTAGGAGCAGGGAATCAATTCAAACACCCCCATTTTGTGACTTTATATAACTTTGACAGATATGGGATTGATATATATAGAAACGATGAACAAGGGACAATAAAGGTTGAATCTGACGGGGAAAATGCTATAATATCTACTACAAAATAACGACTGATGAAACCCCCAATAAATTGGGGGCCTAGAAAAATATCATCAGGCCCTGAATTCATTCGGGGTACAGAGAAAACTATTAAATTTATTTTATGAGTGCAATTAAAGGAAATATGGTTATTGGGCAATCAGGAGGACCAACTGCCGTAATCAACCAATCATTAATCGGGGCGGTAAAAGAAGCCATGAAGCATGACCAGATTACCGGCATTTATGGCATGAAGCATGGAATTCTCGGCATTTTAAACGAGGATTTTATTGATTTAAAGCAAGAAGACGACGCCACTTTAGAAGCGATCGCAAAAACGCCGGCATCAGCTTTGGGAACCTGCCGGCACAAACCAGACGCCAAAGACTGCGAAACAGTGTTTAAAGTGTTTGAAAAGTACAATGTAAAATATTGGTTTTATATCGGGGGCAATGATACCGCGGAAACAGCCAACATTGTGAATAACATTGCCCGCAAGAATAATTATGAATTACGCGTGTTTCATATTTCTAAGACGATTGACAATGACTTGCGAGAAACTGATCATTGTCCTGGTTATGGTTCGGCGGCCAAATATGTGGCCATGACTTTTATGGGTAATGATTTAGACAACCGGGCATTGCCAGGCGTGAAGCTGGATATTGTCATGGGACGTCATGCGGGCTGGCTGACAGCGGCCGCGGCTCTGGGAAAACAAGCTGAAGATGATGGACCGCACTTGATTTATTTACCAGAATATCCGAAAGACTTGTCTGAAGTTATTAAAGAAGTTGATGAAGTTTATGCAAAATACGGTCGTTGCTTGGTAGCCGTATCTGAAGGAGCGATAGGCAAAGACGGCAAGCTCTGGGCCGAAGAAGCAATTACAGAAAAAGACGCGCATGGAAATGTACAGCTTTCAGGTACTGGAGCCCTGGGTGATTCCTTAGTTGAGTACATGAAAAATAACACTACGCATAAAGATGCCCGGTTCAGATCTGACACTTTGGGATACGCACAAAGGTCTTTCCCGGAAGTTGTTTCTGAAGTTGATGCCAAAGAGGCGAGAATGGTTGGGGAAGAGGCTGTGAAATATGCCATGAAAGGCGACATTGATGGATCAGTCGCTATTAAAAGAATTGGTGAAGGCAAGAATTATGCGGTTGAGCCTGACTTAGTAAAACTAGCTTCGGTGGCCAAAGAGACCAAGCACATGCCTAAGGAATTTATTAATAAACAAGGTAATGGCGTGACAGAGAAATTTATTGAATATGCCTTGCCTTTAGTAGGAAAACTACCAGAGAAAGGAAAGTTTAAAGAGGTTCCTCTTGTAAAGAAATAAACATTACCGCTAATCAATCGCAGGCGCGAATTACGATTGATTAATTCAGAATTATCCAAAAATGATTCGCGCCCGCGAAAAATTCGCGGTACTGTGTGTGAAAATAATTAATAACTAACAATAAAAAATATGCCATTAGTACCAGCCAAAATTTTATTAGACGATGCCGTAAAAAACAAATACGCGGTCGGCGCTTTTAATGTGAACAACATGGAGCAGATCCAGGCGATCATGGCGGCGGCCAAGGAAACCATGTCACCGGTCATTATCCAGGCTTCCCGCGGCGCTCTGGAATATTCTAATTTAATATATTTAAAGAAACTGATGGAAGCGGCTGTGATTGATAATCCGGAAGTTCCCTTAGCTGTTCATCTTGATCATGGAAATTCTTTGGAAACAGTCAAGCAAGCAATTGACCTGGGCTTTACTTCTGTAATGATTGACGGTTCTTTAAAAGAAGATTCTAAGACCCCGACAACTTTTGAAGAAAATGTAGAGATTACAAAAAAAGTAGTGGAATATGCGCATCCGTTTGGCGTGACAGTTGAAGGGGAGCTGGGAACTTTGGGAGGAATTGAAGACGGAGTTGGTTCAGGGGAAGTTAATCTGACTGACCCGGATCAAGCCGTGGAGTTTGTCAAAGAAACCGGAGTCGATTCTCTGGCCGTGGCCATCGGCACGTCCCATGGCGCTTATAAATTTAAAGAAGAGCCAAAATTGGCTTTGGATATTGTCAAAGAGATCAATAAGAAGATGCCGGAATTGCCATTGGTCATGCATGGCTCATCTTCTGTGCCGAAAGAACTGGTTGACCTGGTCAATAAATGGGGCGGCAAAATGCCGGATGCCTGCGGCGTGCCTGTTGCCCAGATCCAGTCCGTGATTCCATTTGGCGTGGCTAAAGTTAATGTCGATACGGATGGCCGCATGGTCATTACGGGTACTATTCGTAAGATTCTGACTGAAAAACCAGAGGAATTTGATCCGCGTAAATATCTTGGCCCGGCCCGGGACGCCTTGTATGAAATGATCGCGGAAAGAATGAAGGACTTTTATACAGCTGGGCATGCGTCTGAGATTAAGGATGTGACATTAGAAGAAGCAAAAGCTTTTTATAAATAAGTACATGACCAAAGCGAGGGGCCTCTCAATTGCTATATTACTGACCAGCATTATTTTATTTGTAGAAATAGTCGGTGCTTTTTTCTCCAATAGTTTAGCCCTGCTATCTGATGCCGGGCACATGCTGGTGGACTTTTTGGCTTTGGTGATGGCTTTGGTGGCCGTGCAGATCGCGAAAAGGCCGGCGACGGCGGAAAAGACATTCGGGTATTTGCGGTGGGAAGTGATAGCGGCGTTGTTTAATGGAATATTATTAGTGTTGGTTTCTGTTTATATATTTTATGAAGCAATTCAAAGATTGTTTGCGCCAGAACCAGTGGCTGGTGGCCTGACTTTGATTGTGGCGATTGTCGGTTTAATAGCGAATGCGGTGGCTATGTTAGTTTTGGGGAAGACTGGTGTGAAATCACATGCCGGCCATTCCCATGAAGACATAAATATCAAAGGCGCTTTTTGGCATGTTTTATCTGACGCGCTTACTTCTCTGGGAGTAATTATTGCCGCGATTATTATTTTAGCAACTGGTTGGATGTATATTGATCCGATAATATCTATTGTGATTGCTTTATTTGTAGTCAGGGGGGCAGTGAAGTTAATTATGGACTCAACTCAGATTTTGACAGAGTCAACGCCTAAAGATGTTGATCTAGAAAAAGTTAGAGAAAAAATTAATGAACACAAAATGGTCAGGTGCGTGCATGATTTGCATGTCTGGACAATAACTTCGGGCAAGTATGCCATGGCCGGGCATGTGCAGATCAATGATTGCAAAATTTCAGAAAGTGATAAAATATATGAAGAGCTCCGGAAGATGCTGGAAAAGGAATTTGATATCCAGCATCCCACGATCCAGTTTGAATATAAAAAGTGCCATGGTTCGGAGTGCAGTCTATGTAAAATAAAATAAAAATAATATGAGTGAAATCTCTCGACAAGCTCGAGACAATAGAAAATCATTTTGGGTAAGCAGTTGGGGAATTATTATATTAATTTGTGTATTTTTAATTTTATCCGGCTTGGTCGCCTTCGGCATAACTGTGTGGCAGTATAAAGAAAAGATAGAAGCAGGGGAGATGATTACAGAATTTGAGAATACGAATGCCGAATTTGCCAATACGAATGAAATTGATCCAGGCAGGATATATCCGGGCCGAGATAATAATCCATTTCTCGGACCAGAAGATTCTCCAGTGGAGGTAATATTTTTTGAAGATTTTGAGTGCCCAATTTGCAAACAGTTATTTCCAGTAAAGAAAGCGATAATTGATGAATATGACGACAGAGTTGTTTTTGTATTTCGGCATTTTCCTTTGGAAAGCATCCATGATAATGCCATGAACGCGGCGTTAGCAGCCGAGTGCGCCAATGAACAGGGCGGTTTTTGGCCGATGCACGATAAACTTTTTCAGAACCAGGAAAATTTATCTGAAACAGATTTAAAAATATATGCCCAGCAGATAGGCTTGAATGACACGCAATTTGAAGTTTGCTTTGATACGAGAAAATATGACGAAGAAATTCAAAAGGATTTAAAAGAAGGCGTTTTACATCAGGTAGGAGGAACACCGACTTTTTTTGTAAATGGGGAAAAATTTGAAGGTGTGCCTACAGAAGAGTATTTCCGCCAATTATTGGACTTTTATTTACAAAAATAGTAATATTAATTAGTAATAATTAAGAAGAAAAATATGGCAGTTAAGATCTATTCAACCCCAACATGTCCGTACTGCAACATGGCAAAAGAATTCTTTAAAAAGTCCAATGTTGAGTATGATGATGTTAATGTCGCTGAAGACGAAAAAGCGGCCCAGGAAATGGTGGATAAGTCCGGTCAAATGGGCGTCCCTGTTATCGTAGTAGAAAAAGACGGCAGTGAAGAAGTTATTGTCGGCTTTGATGAAGCAAAGCTAAAGGAATTATTAGGTGTTAAATAGTTAATTATTAACCCTATTTATTATGAGAGAACCATGCCCAACATGCGGCAATGATCCTTGCACTTGCGCATAACTTCTGGTCTCCAGCCAATACTGGAGGCCTTTTTTATTAATTTAAAATATGTTATAATCACGGCATGTTAGAAATTAGAATTCATGGCCGCGGAGGCCAGGGATCAGTAACAGCGGCTGAGCTTCTTGCTGTAGCTGCGTTTGATGAGGGATATGATGCGCAAGCTTTCCCTCATTTTGGCGTAGAAAGGCGTGGCGCTCCTGTCCAAGCTTATGTTCGGGTTTCTTCAAAGCCGATCAGGTTGCGAGAAAGAGTGTATACTCCGGAAGCGATTATTGTGCAGGACCCGACTTTACTTGAAGTTGTGGACGTGTTTGCCGGATGTGAAAAGAATACACCGGTTATTATTAATTCGGAAAAAGAGATCAAAGACTTTGGTTTTTCAAAAGATTATAAGATTTTAACTATTCCGGCAGTGAAGATTGCTATGGAAATTATTGGCAAGCCGATTATTAATACGACAATGCTGGGCGCTTTTGCCGGAATATCAGGTTTGATTAAATTTTCTGCTATTCGGCATGCAATTTGCCAACATTTCCCCCCCGCTTTAGCGGAAGTCAATATAAAAGCGGCTAATACTGCTTTTTGCTATGCGTCTGAAGGGGACAAATACTGCAAATTGACTCCCAAAGTCTGTTCGATTAGTAAAGATGATAAAAATAAATTAAAGGTTTTGTGTAAAAATGGCTAAAAAACAGGATCTTTCAGCTGAACCAGGCGGAACAATGAAAAACAAGACAGGATCTTGGCGGACTTATTATCCCGTGGTTGACCATGAAAAATGCATTGGTTGTGGGACATGCGACAAAGTATGTCCGGAAGGCATTTGTTATAAAGTCGGGAAAAAGAATAAAGCTGGCCATGAATATTATGATAATGACCTGGATTATTGCAAGGGCTGCGGTCTTTGTGCCGAAGAATGCCCGGTTAAGTGTATAGAAATGAAATTTGAAGAGAAATAATTATGCGTAAGATATTAGAAGGATCACATGCAGTCGCTGAAGCCGTCAGGATGTGCGCACCTGGGGTTGTTTCGGCTTATCCGATCACCCCGCAAACGCATATTGTGGAAAGGCTGGCTGATTTCAAGGCTAATGGCCAGGCTGATTATGAATATGTGCTGGGCGAAAGCGAATTTGCAGCGGCCAGTATAGTTGAGGGCGCGGTCGCGGCTGGCGTGCGATCTTATTCCGCTACTTCCTCACAAGGATTGCTTTTAATGGCAGAAGTTTTGTTCAATATTGCCGGCATGAGATTGCCATTGGTATTATCAGTTGCAAATCGAGCGATTTCTGCGCCGATAAATATTTGGAACGACCAGCAAGATGCGGTCACGGTCAGGGATTCCGGCTGGATCATGCTTTATGCCGAGGATAATCAGGAAGCGATCGATATGCATATCCAAGCTTTTAAGATTTCCGAACGAGTAAAATTGCCGGTCATGGTAAATATGGACGGTTATGTGCTCACGCACACCTATGAACCGCTTGACATGCCTTCCCAGGCAGACGTTAAAAAATATCTGCCGGCCTATAAACCAAAAGCAAATGAGTTTTTGAATATTAAAAATCCTAGAACGTTCGGCGCCTTTGCTACCCCGGAAACTTATATGGAATTAAGGCAAGAATTATATGAAATAGTTGAAAGTTCCCGAAAAGTCATTAACCAAGAAAATAGAATTTATAAAGACCAATTTGGCCGCGGCAGTGGTGATGGATTTACAGAGGGATATAAATTAAATGACGCGGAAACTGTTTTAGTTTCGTTCGGGTCAGTGCTCGGGACAATGAAGGATGTAGTGGATGAATTAAGAGAAAAAGGTGAGAAAGTGGGAATTTTAAAAGTCAGATGCCTCCGGCCGTTCCCTGGTGAAGAAATTAAAAAAGCTTTGGAAAAAGCTAAAAATATTGCGGTCGTGGAGAAATGTTTGTCACTGGGCAATGAAGGCATACTTGGCGGCGAGGTAAAACAGCATATTGATAAACCGGTCAAGAATTTTGTGGTTGGCTTAGGCGGCAAAGATGCCACTAAGGGCGTGATCAAAGAAATTGTTAAAAAAGCCAAAGGTACAGATAAAAAATTAGAGTTTATATATCCTGAATGAAAACCCTTCGATACACCCTCCGCTACGCTCCGGGCACTCAGGGTTTTCCTGAAGAAAAATAAGCGGTCTTATTAATTTGAAGCGAAGCCCTGAGTGATTTCGAGCGAAGCAAGAAATTGTACCGAAGGGCGAGCATGGGATTAAAAAAATATGCAAAGAAACAATACCAATTCAAAAAATAAATATTTATTATCAGAGGGCCATACTGCTTGTGCCGGATGTGGCGAACTTTTGGCGGCAAGACATGTGGCTGAAGCCGCCGGACCTAATACTATTATTTTGAACAGTACTGGATGTCTTGAGGTAACGACTTCGCAATATCCGAATTCTTCCTGGCGTTTGCCCTGGATGCATTCTTTGTTTGAGAATTCTTCAGCGGTGGCTTCCGGAGTGGCCGCGGCTCTTAAATATAAAAAGCAAGATAAAAATATCAATGTCATTGCTCAGGCCGGGGACGGCGGCACTTTTGATATCGGCATGGGCCTGATTTCCGGGCTGTGGGAAAGAAAAGATAATGTTTTGGTTGTCTGCTATGACAATGAAGCTTATATGAATACAGGCGTGCAAGCATCTGGCGCGACTTCACACGGAGCCAGCACAACTACTTCACCAGCCGGCAAGGCAATTCCCGGAAATATGCTGTTTAAGAAAGACATGCCGGCCATTGCTATAGCTCATGACCTTTCTTATGTCGCGCAAACAACTTGCGGCCATATTGCCGATATTGAGAAAAAAGTGAAAAAGGCCCTGACCATGCCCGGGGCGAAATATCTGCAGATCTTATGCGGCTGCACGCCAGGCTGGAATTATGATACGAAACTGACAGTAAAATTAGGAAAGCTGGCCCAGCAAAGCGGTCTGTATCCGGTTTTTGAAGCGGAATACGGAGAAATTACAACTGCCTTAAAGGTACCAAAGAAAAAAGTTTCAGTAGAGGAGTTTTTAAAACCGCAAAAGAGGTTTAAGCATTTATTCAAGGACGAAAAGGGAAAAGATTTAATCAAGCAGCTTCAGGTAAGAGCTGATAAAAATATTGAAAAGTATAACTTGGCGACTGAATGACAAATAGGGAAATGGAAAAATTGATCAAGCATTTTGAAGATAAGGGCTATATGGTCCATAATTTTTTGCATCAGGCCGGTAAAATTCCCTGGCATCCTTTTAAAGATTATTTTTTTCCGCCTAAGCAACAGATTTTCAAATACGAAAAAGGTAAATATATAGAAACGCTTGATAATTCTAAGCAGGTGTTATTGGGAGTGAATGTGGTTGATTTAAAAGCCTTCCAGTTGTGGGACCAGGTTTACGCCCGCGACCCTTATTATCAGGCGCGATTAAAAAATACAATTATCGTGGGACTATCAAGCGCGCCAAAAGATAAGATCGCTTATAAATCTTTCATTTTAAGTTTTGGCAAAGATGTTTTAGAACATTTGAGATTTGATTTGTTTTTATGTGCACCAACAAAAAATAATTATCATTGTTATACAGGCAGTGAAGATGGCCAGAAAATATTAGATGACCTTGGCTATAAAGATTATGAACATATTAATTTTATCGGGCCCTTTCATGAAGGCCAGCTAGACAAAGCCGCTATAGACATCAGGGAAAAGTTGAAAAATAGGGAAGTAAAGAAAATTTGGGATGATCTGGGAAAGCGCTGTATTGAATGCGGCCGCTGTACTTATGTGTGCCCGTGCTGTTATTGTTTTGAAATTACCGATGATGAAAAAGGCAATAGATACAGAGAATGGTCGAATTGTTTCCAGCATGAATTTTCTGAAGTGGCCGGGGATCATAAATTTATACATTCTACCGCCCAAAGAATATTTTTTTATTATTACCATAAGTTTGTGCGTGATATGGATAAATATAATATGCCCGGGTGCGTGGGCTGTAACCGTTGTTCCAATGCCTGTCCGGTCGGAATTGACATTAATAAAGTAATTAAACAAATTAAGGAATCATGAAAAATGAATACCAGCCAAAAGAAGCCATAATTAAGAAGGCCATGAAAGAAACTGATGACATTAATACTTATTGGATTAGTTTTTTAAATAAAAAAGATCAGGAAGATTTTTGGTTTGAACCCGGGCAATTTGTGCAAGTAGGAGTCCCTAAACTTGGGGAAGCCCCGATTTCTATCTCTTCCTCTCCCCACATAGAATCTCATTTTGAAATTACGGTCCGAGAAGCAGGGCGAGTGACCAAGGCACTGGCTAAGATGAAAAAAGGCGATAAAGTTTTTATTCGCGGACCTTTTGGAAAAGGTTGGCCCAAACCCCAGCTTGACGATCATTTGGTTCTAGTTGCCGGAGGCATTGGCTTGCCAGCCGTAAAACCGCTCTTGGATGATTTTTGCCACGGATATTTACAAGTCAAAAGCTTGCAGACTTTTTACGGCACAACCCATTTTGATAAATTAGTTTGCATGAGGTATTTTGATCTTTGGAGAAAAGAAACAGAAGTGCATATTACTTTAGATAATCAGGATCCGAGATGGAAGGCAGATGTCGGATTAATTACAGAACTGATCAAGAAAGCGAAAATTTACAAAGACTCTAAAGTATTTATAATTGGCCCGCCTGTTATGTACAAATTTGTAATTGCTGAGTTTTTAAAAAAAGGCGTACCTGAGAAAAATATATTCATGTCTTTGGAAAGGAAGATGAGCTGCGGCGTGGGCGTATGCCAGCATTGCGCCTGTGGAGACAAATATACGTGCAAAGATGGTCCGGTTTTTAGATATGACCGGGTAAAAGATATTCCTGATATTATATAATATGTGTTTATCTATACCGGGTAAAATTTCATCAATATCTGGAAAGGGCATTATTGTGGACTATAAGACAAAAAAAGCAACTATTTTTAATAGCCTAGTAGAAGACATAAAAGAAGGGGATTGGGTGTTAGTGGAGAATAAATTCATTACCAGGAAACTCTCTGATGCCCAAGCTAAAGAATTTTTTAACTTAATCAAAGAATGAAAAGCAAAGGATTATATTTAGTGCTTGCTACGGCCGTGATTTCCGGCGTATCAATTTTTATTAATCAATATTCCGTAAAAGTTGTGAATCCGTATATTTTTACAGGTTTAAAAAATATTATGGTGGCCGTATTATTATTCGGCTTAATAATTATTTTGAGCCAATGGAAAAATTTAAAAAAATTAAATAAAAAGAACTGGCTGACTTTAGTCCTGATCGGGCTGATTGGCGGCAGTATTCCCTTCCTGATGTTTTTCAAGGGTTTGGAAATGACGAGCGGGCCGGAAGCTTCTTATATTCATAAGTTCTTATTTGTGTTCATTGCCTTGCTCGCTCCGATTTTTTTGAAAGAATACTGGCGATGGCATTATATTATTGGCGTGGCCGCTTTGGTTATTGGCAGTATTTTATTATTTGACATTAATGGCTTGTTCCAATGGCAAACCGGCAGTTTATTAATAGTAGGCGCCACTTTTTTATGGGCGGTAGAAAATATGATTTCTAAAAAAGCTATAGCCAAGATTTCTCCCCAAATTGTGGCGTGGGGACGGATGTTTTTCGGTTCTATTTTTATTGTTGCATTCTGGGCTTATACAGAGCAGCTCGGATCTTTAGCAACTTTAGAATTAAATCAGATTTATTGGGTATTGCTAACGGCTGTTCTGTTGTTTGGTTATGTGACTACTTGGTATACCGGACTGAAATATATTCCGCTCACTTATGCGGCGGCAATTCTGGCTTTGGGAGCTCCGATCACGGCTCTACTGCAACTCATTCAAGGCAAAGCTTTTGATACGGCCCAGTTAGCCGGCATGGGCATTATGTTTGCCGGGGTAATTTTATTTATATATCTGGATAGAAAAATATGTTCACGCTCCAAGACGCAGCCCGTTACTCAATAACTCCACATAACCTGGGCTTTTGCGGCCCGGCAACAAATTGTTCAGAAGTTCTTTTAAAAGGTAGCGATAAAGAGATAAAAAAGATTTTGCTGAAGTTCCCGGCTGTAATATATTATTGCCGGCAGATTGCAAAAGCAAATAGCATAAATGATCCTCTAAGAGAAGATGTGCTGGAAGCATATTGGCTGGGCAATGATCTTTTAAAAAAAGCGCAGTATAAAAATGGCGGTTTTCCTCATCATAGTTATCACGTCTGGCAAGACAAGCCGTTTAATGAAAATATTATTCTCACGGAAAAAATGAAAGAAATTTGCCAAGTGACCGCCAGAAAAATAGGGGACCATTATTACGCCGATCACTGGAAAGAGAAAGTCCAAAAATTAAATCAAACACAAGTCAATAATTTAAAATATTATACGAAAATAAATAAATGGCTAAAAAGAAATTAAAAGTGGGTTTTTTCTCGGTCACTTCATGCGAAGGATGCCAGTTTGCCTTGCTTGACTTAGGCGAAGAGTTTTTAGAATTGGCAGACTTGGTGGACTTGACCAAGATGAGATTGATAGAAGAAAGTGAAATGGGGCCAAAAGAAAAATTTGATGTGGCTTTTGTAGAAGGCTCACAGCTTTTAAAAGAGAACATTAAAGACCTGAAGGATTTAAGAAAAAGATCAAAATATTTGGTAGCCATGGGCACTTGCGCACATACAGGCGGGATTTATGCGTTAAAGAAATATAATTTGGGCAAAAATAAAGCCATGGCCCATGTTTATCCCGAGACTCATAAAAAGAATTTTAATTATTTGGCAGAGGGATTATCTCAGGACGTAGAAATTGATTATATATTGCCTGGCTGTCCGGCCGTGGGAAAAGAAGTGGTCCGGTTTATTCGTGAAATGGCGGCCGGCAAGAAATTTGAAATTCCCCAAAGGCCGGTTTGTTATGAGTGCCAATTATATCAGAAAGTAGAATGTTTGCTGCAAAAAGGGGAGCCGTGTTTAGGGCCAATATCTTTAGGGGGCTGCGATGCAGTTTGCCCGGCCGCGGGCATGGCTTGCGAAGCCTGTCGCGGACCCTTGGAAGACGCGAATTGGCCAAATATGGCTAAGGCCTTACAAAAAATTATGCCGCAAAAAGATGTTGATGAAATTTTGGAAATATTTCATGTGAAAGAAATTACTAAAAAAAAGAAATGAAAGTAAAAATAAATCATATCGCAAAAATGGAAGGGCATGCTTCATTCGTGGGGGATATTATTAATGACAATATGGCTGAAGCCAAAATGAAGACCGAAGAGGGTGCCCGTCTTTTTGAGGGTTTACTGATCGGCCGGAATTATTGGGAAGCGCCGATCATTACGCAAAGGATCTGCGGTATTTGCCCGATTGTCCATACGCTGTCAGCTATTAAAGCGATGGAAGATTGTTTTGGTGTAAAACCACACAAAGATGCCATAGTTCTTAGAAAAGTCATGGAACATATCCAGTGGATTCACTCGCATGCTTTGCATTTATTTTTTCTATCTCTGCCAGACTTCTTAGAATATGAAAATGATTTGAAAATGGTGGGAGATTATCCTAAGGAAAGTCAGATTGCCTTGGAAGTGCGGGGATGGTCTTTAAAGATGCTGGAAATAATTGGTGGACGGGTTGTCCATCAGCTTACCGCTGAGGTAGGCGGCTTTAGAAAATGGCCGGACCAGAAAAAACTGGAAAAGTTGATGGATGAATATGATGACATCATGAAAAAGACCTTGAAATTTGCAGATATATTTAAGAAATTGAAATATCCAAAATTTGAAAGAAAGACAAATTATTTTTGTCTGGTGGATCCCAAAGAATATGGTATTTATACCGGCAAGGTCAAGAATGATTTTTTCAAGAAGATAAAAGAAGTAGAAAAGCCAGGCGAACTGGTAAAAAGAGTATTATATATGGATGAGCCATTTTTTTGCGGGGCTCTGGCTCGCGTAAATATAAATTATACGAAATTGAATCCGCAGGCGAAAAAATATTGGAATAGCTATAAAATTAAATTGCCGACTTATAATTTATTTTATAATGTTCCTGCCCAGGCAACAGAAGTTATTCATTCTATGGAAGAAATCAAGAAATTATTGCCACCCCTTTTAAAGCGTGGCATAAAAAACCGGAATGTTTCGTATAAAACTAAGTCAGGCAAAGCTTTCGGAGCAGTGGAGGCGCCGCGAGGCACGCTTTATGATTTTTACGAACTTGATAAAAATGGAAAAATCACAAACTGTAATATAATTACACCGACAGCCCAGTTTTTAGCAAATCTTGAAGCGGATCTGGAAGTTTATTTGCTAAAAACTAAGAAGTTAACTAAGAAACAACGTCAGCAAAAGATACGCACATTAATCCGAGCCTATGATCCGTGCATATCTTGTGCGACTCACTAAATAAAAATGAGCATTAGAGAGAATTTAAAGGACCACAACGAGGACGTAAAAGCGGACTCCTGGATCATGAGATGGTCTAAATTTTTTATTGAAAAATACCGGATTACTATTTTATTGGTGATTTTGGTGATTATCGGCGGCGTAACCGGCTATATGCGTTTGCCACAGGAAATGAACCCGCCCGGCATTGATATCGGTTTGGCTGTAGTCACCGTCACTTATCCGGGCGCTTCGGCCGGCGAAATGGAAGATGACGTAACCGGGCCGATCGAGGAAGCTGTGGAAAATCTGGAACACGTTAAAGACGCAACTTCCAGTTCCGGGAATTCTTTTTCCTCCATATTGATCCGTTTCGAAGAAGGCAGTGATACGGATAAGATGATCGAGGACCTGAATACAGAGTTGGACAAGCTTACTTTACCGGAAGACGCGAATGATCCTGAAGTGATGAATGTCGGAGCAGATGATTTTGCCGCCTGGCAGATCGCGGTGGCGGGTGACTATTCAAAAGTGGAATTAACAAATTACGCCAAGCAAATCAAGGATAAATTAAGGGGTATTTCCGGAATTTCATCCATAGAAATTGTTGGTGGCGCAGAAGAAGAGATACGAGTTGAACTGGATCGGGAAGAAATGAAAAAAAAGGGCCTGACCATTTCTGATGTCGGCCAAGCCATTGAAGCCAATAACTTGTCGTTTCCGGGCGGCAAGCTGGCCACAGAAGATTATGAGTTTAATGTCGTTAATGAAAGCGAGCTGGCCAGTATTGATGATTTAAAAAATATGGTGGTCGGTTTTTCCGGTTTTGATGAAGTCAAACTTGATGATATCGCTGATGTGGAAATAAAAGAAGTGGAACAGGAAAAATTGTTGCGAACCGGCTATCAGGAAGACGGCGAACTGGCCATTAATGATTCCGTGTCTGTAAATATCAATAAGGCCGAGAATGTGAATGTCCGGGCCGTTGATGAAGAAGTAACTGCCGCCATCAATGAAGTCAAGGAAAATGAGCTGCCGGAAAACTTAAAAGTGGAAGTGATCTGGCGCGATGCCGACCAGATTGACAATGTCCTGGGCCAGATGACCAGCAGTGCCTGGCAAGGCCTGATTATCGTGGCGATCGTTTTAATGATATTCATCAGTATCCGGAGCGGTTTATTGATCGCCATTCTTATTCCTCTCATCTTTTTATGTGTATTTTTATTATTCAGCCTATTTGGATTTTCTCTGAATATGATTACCCTATTTTCTCTTGTACTAGTTTTAGGAATGTTGGTAGATAATTCGATTGTTATAGTCGAGGCGATCCAGCATAATCTTGACAGGGGCCTGGAAAGAAAAAAGGCTGTCCTTAATGCTGTTAAAGGCGTTGGACCGGCTGTGATTGCCGCCACCATTACCACCCTGATCGTATTCCTGCCGATCGCCATGGTAACCGGAGTGGTCGGCCAATATGTGCGCCTGATGCCTTATACGGTATTGTTTGCCTTGGGCAGTTCCCTGCTCCTGGCTTTTACCCTGACGCCGTTTCTCGGGTATTTATTCATGAAACCGCATAAAAAAAGAAAAGGCCAGAAAAAAGGGGAGGTCAATTACGGTCGGGCCGTATTGGGATATTATGCTTTTATACAAAAGACATTGAAAAAAGTTTGGGCCCGGATCGCCGTGATCGTGATCGCGGTGGTATTATTTGTGGCCAGTGTCTGGCTGCCTTTATCCGGTATTTTAGAGGCAGTGCAGTTTCCGGAAGGGGACGCGGAATTGATCTATGTAACTGTCAATCTGCCCAAAGACAGCCAGAAAGATTCCCTGAACGCGACCATGGGCCAAATTGAACAGGCGATTCTGGAACAGGGAGAAGTGAAGAATTTTGCCGTAGAAAGAACAGGCTTGGCCGGGACGGCCATGGTTTTTCTGACGCCGATAACGGAAAGAAAAATCACCAGTATAGAAATTCTGGATAATTTAAATAAGCAAATCGATGAAATAGAATCCGACGGCCGGATATATGCGACGGTTTACGGCATGGGGCCGCCCGTAGAAGAATATAATACTCATTTTCAGGTAATGGGTGACGACATTGCGGGCCTGGAAAAAGTCGCGCCGGAAATTGCCTTATTTTTAGAGAAACAAGAAGGAGTTTTATATGTTGATGACGGCGTTTCCGACCGGGGCAGGGAAATCCAAATAGAATATGACCGGGAAAAAATAGCTGACGAAGGACTCTCTAATATTATGATTGCGGCCCAGGTGAAAGATCTCCTTCAGGGGATTGAAGCCGGCTCGTTAGGAGATAATAAGATTAAAGTGACTTTCCGGGAGGAAGACAAGGACCAATTAACTGATTTGCAGGACCTGGAAATTACTACTCCCTTAGGCAAGACAGTCAAACTTGAAGACATTACTGATGTGATTGAAAGCCGGGCGGAAAATACCATCAGCCATAAGGACGGCCAAAGATACGTGGAAGTCAGCGCCCGGGCTGATCTTGATTCGGAAAAATTAGGATTACTGAATGAATCCGTAAAAAATGAATTTACGCCGGAAAAGCTGGAAGAGATGGGCCTGGCCAATGGCTATATTGATTCCGGCGGTCTGTTTGACGATATGATGGAAGCTTATGGCAATCTTTTTCAGGCTTTGATCCTGGCTGTCATTTTGGTATTTCTGGTGCTGGTGGCTCAGTTTAAATCTTTCCTGCAGCCGTTTATCATCCTTCTGGCTTTACCAATGGCCATGATCGGCGTATTTCCGGGCCTGCTTATTTTCGGCGAAGTCGTGTCTTTCATGGCCTTTGTCGGAATCATTGCCCTGCTCGGCGTAGTCGTCAATGATTCAATAGTTCTAATTGACCAGATAAACAGATTAAGAGCGGAAGGCAAGAATTTAATAGAAGCAACGGCTAAAGGCGCCATGGCCAGATTCAAACCGATCATTGCCACGACCGTGACGACTATCGGCGGTTTGATCCCGATTACGATTACTGATCCGTTCTGGCGCGGCATCGGCATTACGATTATGTGCGGCCTGGCGGTCGCCACTTTACTGACCCTGATCGTGATTCCCGTAATTTATGTGATTTTAGAGGCCATGAAAATAAGAATAAAAAAGAGAGCGTATGCACGATCTTCACGAAGCTGATCGCATTTTTAAGATTGCCTTGGAACAGGCTAAAATAAGCGGGCTTAAAAATATCAAATCAATTACGATTGAATTAGGCACCTTAATTGAACATGGCGAAGAAATATCACCGGAAAATTTAGAATTTAACCTGAAAATGCTGGCTGAAGGAACGATAGCTGAAGGTTGGCAGATAAATATTATAAAAACTAAAGGAGAATCTTGGATTTTGAAAGAAATTGAAGGTGAAAAATAGCACAAAAGAAAAAATTTATGTTATAATATCAGCATGATATATTTAGGTGCTGACCACGCAGGATATGATCTTAAGGAGCAGGTTAAGAAGTATCTGGACGAAAAAAAAATCCAATTTGAAGATATGGGCACATATTCCAAGGAAAGTGTTGATGCTTCTGATTATGCCGTAAAAGTTGCCAAGGAAGTCCGTAAAGATAAAAAAAATCGAGGTATTATCATATGCGGATCAGGCATTATGATGAGTATGGCCGCTAATAAGATCAAAGGCGCCCGGGCCGGCCTTTGCTGGAGCAATAAGATTGCCAAACAAGCCAGGGAACATAATGATATAAATATTTTGGCCTTATCAGGCCGGGAAGACAGGCCAAAAGACTGGAAAAAAATTATAGATACTTTTTTATTTGCTAAAACTTTAAAAAAAGCCAGATATAAAAAAAGAATAATTAAACTAAATAGAATTAAACCATAAACAAATGCCTGAAGTAAGACCAGCAATTTTGGAGGCCAATTTTGAAGACGTAAAAAAAAGGGTAGAAGAGGTAAAACCTTATGTTAAAAAGATCCATCTCGATGTAATGGATGGAGAATTCGTGCCTAATAATACTTTTACTGATCCGGCTCAGATTGCTGAATTGGGCATTGAAGTGGTCCCTCATTTAATGGTGAAGCATCCCAGCTTGCATTTAAAAAAATGGGACATTCCCAATGTAAATGAAATTATTGTTCATAAAGAAGCCATTGGCAATATTGATGAAGTCATTAAAATGGCGGAGAGCATAGGCAAGAAATTGGGAATTGCCGTTAATCCAAAAACTTCGTCCTATGACATTAAAGACGACTTGGATAAATTCAGCATGATTTTGGTCATGGGAGTAGAACCGGGTTTTTCCGGCCAAGCTTTTAACGGTGATGTAATTGAAAAGATAAAATATTTACGAGAATTAAAACCAGACATGAATATTGCGGTAGATGGAGGAGTGGATATGGCGCATAAAAAACAGATAGTAAATGCGGGCGCAAATATATTAGCGGCTAACTCTGCTATTTTTAAAACAGATAATATTGCGCAGGCAATTGAAAATTTAGCTAAATAATAATTCAATTTTTCAATATGGAAAAAGTCTGTAATTTAGGCAAGCTGGAAAAAACAGCTAATTTAATCAGGCAGGATATTGTAAAGATGTTGGTGGAGGCCGGATCAGGCCATACCGGCGGATCACTGGGCACAGCTGATATTATGACAGCTTTATATTTCAATGTTCTTAAACATGATCCAAAAAAACCGGCTTGGAAAGATCGGGATTATTTTGTTTTATCAAATGGACATATTGCCCCGGTGTTATTTGCTACTTTGGCAAGAGCTGGTTATTTCCCCTCTAAAGAATTAATGACTTTAAGAAAATTAGGAACAATATTACAAGGCCATCCCAATACTTATTGTCCAGGCGTAGAACTTCCCACTGGTTCACTGGGACAGGGAGTTTCCAATGCTGTCGGCCTGGCAAAAGGATTGAAAATACAAGACAAGGACAATTATGTGTTTTGCATGGTCGGAGACGGGGAAATAGAAGAAGGCCTGGCCTGGGAAGCATTCATGTTTGCCGCGCATTTTGAACTGGACAACCTGACTGTGATTTGCGACCGGAATTTTTTACAGATTGACGGTGACACAGAAGACGTTATGGCGCTTGAACCGCTGGCCGATAAAATGAAGGCATTTGGTTTTCATGTAATTGAAATAGACGGAAATAATATGCATGAAGTCGTGGAGGCCCTGGAAAGATCCAGAAAGATCCATAGCAAACCAACATTTGTTTTGGCCAACACAGTTATGGGCAAAGGAGTATGTGACTGGGAAAATGATGCCGCCTGGCACGGCATTGCGCCGGACCAGGAACAAGGCAAGAAAGCCTTGAAAGAATTGATGGGCCGGGAACGTTCTTAATATGAATAAGACAGAATTTTTAGAAGATACGATCCGTAAGGCTGGTCGCTCTTTAAAAAAGAATTTTGGAAAAACTTTATCGCAGAAGACGAAATCGGGAAAAGGAGATTTTGTCACAGAAGCGGATTTACAGTCGGAAAAGATTATTATTAATGCGATAGAGAAGAATTTTCCAGAAGCTAATATCCTGGCAGAGGAGGCAGGAGAATTAAGGCAAGACAGTGATTATACCTGGATTATTGATCCTCTGGATGGCACGCGTAATTTTGTAAATGGTATACCCATTTTTGGGGTGACTATTGCCCTGGCGAGAAAGAAAGAAATTATCCTAGGCAGCATCTATATTCCAGTACATGATAAGTTTTATTTAGCACAGAAAGGCAAGGGCGCTTATTTGAACGGAGAGAGAATTCATGTTAGTTCAGAAAATGAATTGGAAGACGCAGCATTGGGAATAGATAGCGTAAGGAGCAGAACTGATAATGATTTTTACGCGCAAGTGCGAAGAAAATTTTCTGAATATTCTAGTTGGCTTTATAATATTAATTCGGCTGTAAATGATTTAGTATTAGTAGCAAGCGGCAAGAGTGACGCGTGTGTGGTTGCCGGGGCATGGCCATGGGATATTGCCGCAGGAGGATTAATATTACAAGAGGCCGGAGGAAAGATTACAAATATTCAAGGAAAAAGATGGCAGCCGTTCAACCCGCTTCAAGAAGTATTAGTTAGTAATGGAAAAATACACAATAAATTATTAAAAATCCTTCGATAAACTCAGGATAAATAATAAATAAATAATATATATATGGCTCTAGCAAAAAAGGCGACTTCAAAAGATCCGGACATGGATTACATGAGATCCGGGTGGGGGGATGCGATTGTTGAATTGGGAAAAAAGCACAAGGAAGTAGTGGTCATGAGCGCTGATTTGACTGATTCAGTTAAATTAGGAGGCTTTAAAAAAGAATTTCCGGAAAGGTTTATTGAAACAGGCATTCAGGAACAAAACATGATGTCGGCTTCAGCTGGTTTGGCGCATAGCGGATTAACTCCGTTTACCGGCACATATGCCGTATTTTCACCAGGCAGAAGCTGGGACCAGTTAAGGGTGTCAGTATGTTATGGAAAACAACATGTGATTTTTTGCGGCGGCCATGCCGGAATATCTGTCGGGCCGGACGGAGCTACTCATCAGGCCTTAGAAGATATTGCCATTACTAGATGCTTGCCAGATCTTACTGTTTTAGCGCCTTGTGACCATGAAGAAACATATAAAGCTACGATGGCGGCTTATAAAGAGAAAGGGCCTGTTTATATCAGGTTTGGAAGAGAAAAGGTTCCTGTAGTTACAACAAAAAATTCGGTTTATAAAATTGGCAAAGCAGAAATTTTTAAGACGGGTACAGATGTAAGCATAATAGCGTGTGGCCAATTAGTATATGAAGCGCTATATGCGGCCAAGTTGCTTGAAAAAGATAATATTAAAGCAGAGGTAATTAATAATCATACTATTAAACCGATTGATGCGGCCACACTGGCAAAATCTGCAGCTAAGACCGGAGCAGTTGTTACAGCGGAAGAGCATCAAGTCTTAGGCGGCATGGGGTCAGCGGTGGCTGAAGTGCTGGCAAAAGAATCACCTGTGCCTATGGAATTTGTGGGCATGCAGGATTCCTTCGGTGAATCAGGCGAGCCGGCCGAACTTATGGACAAATACGGCATGCGCGCGATCGATATCGTTAAAGCCGTGAAAAAGGTCATTCGAAGAAAAAATTAATTTAAAAATATGGCAGAACAATTAGTTGACTGGATTACTCTAATCATAAAGATTATCGGAGGAGCCGTGATACTTTTCGGCATGATCGAGTCTTCCTATCATTTCATAAAGAAACTTTCACACAAACTGCACAAATACAATGTGCGGGAACTCGATGAGATCCGACTGGAATTTGGCCGCTACATCTTATTGGGCCTGGAATTTTTTATTGCCGCTGATGTTTTCCAGACCATATTTTTGCCTAGTTGGAGCGAACTCGGGCAATTGGCCCTGATCGTGGCGATCAGGACGGTCTTGAGTTATTTTTTGAACTATGAATTTAAAATTATTGAAGAAAGAAAATCATGAGTGAAAAACATAAAATTTTTATTACCAGACCTATTCCAGACAATGGAATTGAAATGTTAGAGCAACATTTTAAGGTGAAGGTCAGAAAAAAAGATTCACCCATTTCCCGGGACGAATTGTCCGGTGCCATCTCTCAGCATGATGCCGTGCTTACCATCCTGACCGATCGGGTGGACGGTGAACTGCTCGATCAGAATCCCAATTTAAAAATTGTTTCAAATTTTGCCGTCGGGACTGACAATATTGATATTAATGCTTGCACGGAAAGAGGAGTAAAAGTTGGTAATACTCCTGAAGTATTAACAACATCAACAGCTGAATGCGTATTTGCCCACTTATTCGGATTGACAAAAAGGTTAATTGAAGGAGATGAAATAATGCGTAAAGGAAAATACAAGGGCTGGGGCCCGATGTATATGCTGGGCGTGGAATTGAAAGGAAAGACGTTGGGCATAGTTGGCGCGGGCAGAATAGGTTCAGAAGCAGCGAGAATGGCCTACAAAGGTTTTGGCATGAATATCATATATACTGATCGAGGGGGAAATAAAGAATTGGAGCAAGAACTTAGCGCCAAGCAAGTTGGTTTTGACGATATGCTTGAACAAGCTGATTTTATTTCCATTCATGTGCCATTGACAAGGGAGACAAGGCACATGTTTTCGGACAATGAATTCAAGAAGATGAAGAATAGCGCTTTTATCATCAATACTGCCCGCGGCCCGATCATAGATGAGCAAGCTTTGGCAGATGCTTTGGAAAACAAGGAAATTGCCGGAGCGGGACTGGATGTATTCGAAGATGAGCCGGAAATAAATCCGGGCCTGAAAAAAATGGATAACGTGACCATGACGCCGCACACCGGATCAGCTACGTGGGAAGCCAGGTCAGCTATGGCCAAAGTTGCGGCACAGAATATAATCGGAACATTAATAGAAGGCGAAGAGCCTGTTTCTATACTGAATCCATGATAAAAAACAAGCAAGCCTTGAAAAATGATTTTCCTGAAGCAGGAGAACTTCTTGATTTTGCGGAAATTATTTTAAAAGCGATTGAACCCAAGAAGCTGGTAAGAGAAAATTTTCCTGATACTTCAAGCTATAATAATATTTTCGTCGTGGGTGCGGGCAAAGCCTCCCTGCCTATGGCTGAAGAAACTTATAAAATATTGGGCAAAAAAATTAAAGCCGGACATATTAATGTGCCTGATGCTTATCAAAACAAAATCGGCCCGATTAGCGTAACTAAAGCCGGACATCCTCACCCGACGGCTTCCGGAGTTAGTGGCGCAAAAAAGATATTAAAGATTTGTGAAAAAGCGCAAGAAGGCGATTTGGTAATTGCCTTGATATCTGGCGGAGGCTCTGCTTTATTGCCATTACCAGCTGAAGGGCTGACTTTGAAGGAGAAAATTAAATTGACTGATGATTTATTGAAATGCGGAGCAAATATAAAAGAAATCAATACTATTCGCAAGCATGCTTCTAAAATCAAAGGCGGCAGATTAGCGGAGGCAGCAATGCCGGCTACTTTGATCGGCCTTTATATATCTGACGTAATAGGCGATCCATTAGACATGATCGCCAGTGGGCCAACTGTGGCTGATCCGACTACTTCTCAGGATGCAGCCAGGATATTAAAAAAATATTGTAAAAAAAGAAATAAAAAATTAGAAAAGATCGTATTAGAAAATGAAAGCCCCAAATCTTTGCCAAAAGGCAAGGTTAAAAATTTTATAATTGGCTCGAATAAGCTGGCTCTGGAAGCTATTAAAAATAAATGTGATTGCCGGGTATTAACTTCGGAATTGGAGGGAGAAGCCAGAGAGGTGGCTAAGATGCTTATTAAAGAAATTAAAAAAATGGAAAAGCCGGCATTATTGATAGCCGGAGGAGAAACTACAGTGACGGTAAGAGGCAAGGGCCATGGCGGACGAAACCAGGAATTAGTGCTGGCTGCGATTCCAAAGCTGGAACCGGGCATATGTATATTATCACTGGCTACGGATGGCGTGGACGGATTAACCCCGCAACCTATGGCTGGAGCAGTCGCTTGTTATAATTCTCAGAAAATTTGCCATGCCAAAGGACTGAAGATAAGTGAGTTTTTAAACAAGAGCGATTCCTATAATTGTTTAAAGAAGATACACGGACATTTGATCACCGGGCCGACAGGGACTAATGTGGGAGATATTATATTGATAAAGAATGCGTAAATTGACTTTTACTATTATTACTTTATAATTATATAAGACTTAATTATTAAAAAACAATAAATATGGAAGAAAACAAGTCTGAAAAGAAACAATTGTTTGAAGGCTCCAACCCGCGTCTAGTATTCGTACTAGGTATTGTTGTTGGTGTCGGTGTTTTTAGTCTTCTTAGTCTGGCTATCTTAGTAGCTATGTCAGGCAAGGATGATGGCAAAGAAGCAGAGGCAAATTCTAACACTAATGCAGCTGCTGTTAATAAAGCTCCGGCCGAGGCTGGCTTGAGCGCGGATGCAATAACAATTACTGAAGCTGATTATATTTATGGAAATCCTGATGCCAGCGTGACTTTTGTGGAATTTTCTGATTTTCAATGTCCGTTCTGTTCAAAATTTCATCCCACTATGAAGACTTTTGCTGAAGCTAATCAGGATAATATCCGATGGATATTCAAGCATTTTCCTTTAAAGAGCCATCCGCAAGCCCAGCCAGCGGCCGTTGCCGTTGAATGTGCAGGCGCGCAAGGCAAGTTCTTTGAATACAATGCCGGCTTATTTGAAAATCAGAGCTCTCTTAGTGAAGAATTTTATACTCAATTAGCCGGCGACTTAGGCTTGAATACAGTTGAATTTGATATATGTCTTTCAGCCGGTGAACATGATAATAAGATCAGTGCGGATTATAACATGGCTTTGGAAGCAGGAGTTACTGGTACGCCAAATACCATTGTTTTCAATAAAGACGGTGAAGTTCAAATGATTTCTGGGGCGGTTGATGAAGCTTATTTGCAGTCTGTTTTGGATGATTTGAAGTAAATTTGAAAGCGGATGTCACCACATCCGCCATCCTATATTTACAGAGGGCGGACATTGTGATGTCCGCTTTCTTATTTACCTAATATTAGCCAAAATTTAAGCCAAAACCATTGACAAAATCATATTTTCATGTATAATGGCCTGTTCATGAAAATTCAACCCCGTAGATACAACTGGGATTTTGCAGATTAATGCGATTTCGCAGATTTTGAGGAGAAGGTGTCTTCTGGGTGCGAGAAGAGAGTTTTTATAGGTCAGAGCCGGCTGTCACATTTGCAGCCAAGCCAATTCCAGAAGGTTGAAAATTAAATCATTGCGCTAACAATCCCGTAGGTAATATGGGCGTTTATTAATGCCTTTATTTTATTATTATATTTTAACTAAATCTAAATTAAGTTTTATCTGAAACAGGTCAGTTTCAGGGAGCGGAAATTTTACATTTTTTACTTCTATCATTTAAAAAGTGTATCTACGGGGTTTCCGCTCTCTATAACTGATCTGTTTATGAATAATGTTTAATCCTTAATATTAGATAGGCATGGTTAAAATACAACCGGAAGCAAAAAAGGAGTAGCGCACCTCTTTTTGACTTCTGTTCATATACTGCGAAAGCAGGCAGTCGGGCTAACTGCTCACGGGTTTGCCGTGGGATAGTGGAGCCGGACTGCTCGAGCATACTCGAGCAAGCCCCTAATGGTAAGCCCTGGAGGGCTTGCAGAGAGGACAGTAAAATGTCTTACGCACTGACTTTCCTTTCCGTCGCCCTGTTCCTGGCCATTGTCGCCCTGATCGTGATCGCCTTCTTGGTGGTCAAGAAATTGATTGATAGCCAGGTTATCGCCCGCAAGATCGAGACCGAGACTGTGGTCCTGGTTGGGGACTTCACCCAGCTGAGCCGGATCATCGATGAGGATCATGGAATTGGCTGGAAAGGCCTCAGGTTCTTCATCCCCTGGGTGGAGACCTTCAAAGAGGTGCCGGAATGGGCTCGCCCCCCGGTGCCGCAGAAAACGGAGAACGAAACTCCGAAACAGAAAAAATTGCGGATCGAGGCTGAGAGGGCGGCGCCTACTACCGTCTATCTCGGTGAGATCCGAGATGCGGGTGCCGACAAAAAGGGCAAGAAGTCCGACGACGTACCCTGCCGCGACGGTGTCGAGGTTCACTTCATGTACGACCTCGTTTACAAGGTCCGTGAGGACTACGACCAGGACGTGCTGCACGGCCTGTTCTACGGCAAAAAGGACGCCTACGACAGGTTCCAGACCGAATTGCACGTTGTGTTTTCGGCGCTGGCGAAGCTTGCCTGGGCGCAGGGTGTCTTGGACATCCGGGCCGACATGCTGAACCTTCCTGATGATCTCGTGATCAGCTGGTACAAGACCGTGCCGGATCCGAACAACCCCGGACGTCGTATCATGGAAGAAGAGGTCAAGAACGTCAAACTTGAAGTCACCGACATCGTCGAAACGCTGCTTGCTGCAGCAAAAGAGATCGGCTTCGAGCTCGTCAAGTTCACGATTCGCGACGCGCAGCCCACTGACCAGGAGGAATACGACCTGATCAAGGCTCCGCAGATGGAGATGATGAAGAACGTGGCCGCCGACTTCACGGCCGAACGGGAGCGCAAGCTCGCCCAGGCTCCGGTCGAGGGCAAGATCGCTGGTCTGGCCGCGTTGCCCGAGCACGAGCGCGGCGCTGCTGCTCAGATGCTCTTCGCGGACAAGGGCATCCTGCTGGCCTTCCAGGGGATGTCGCGTGACAAGGCCGAACAGCTGCTCATGGCTGGCGGTCTCACCGGAGGCGACCTCCGACGTTCCATGAGCGCTTTGTTCGACGGCGGTCGCGCCTCCGGCGGAAACTAGGAAGGAGAAGGAACATGACTGCTGTATTTTGGGTAGTTCTCGCCGGACTGGTCTGCCTCATCCCCGTGGGTGTGGCGGTCTACATGGTATCCAACGCCTTCTCGCCTGACGAGGAGGACAACCCCTACTCCCAGAGCCGCACCCGAGAAGGTGGGATGGCTTTGATCGCCGGCGCTGCCGTGGCGGTGGTGCTGGCGATCGTCAGCGCCTTCATCGGCTGGTCCTTGTCCACGACCGGTGTTCACCTGGACGTGGCCATGCGGATCATGATGTTTCCGTGGTTCTTCGGAGGCTTCTTCGGCTACATGGGCTTCCTGACGTACGGCCTGACGCGCTTCATACCGTACAAGGACAGGACGAGCACGGTCGGGTCCAACCTGGTCATGTTCTTCACGGTTGGATTGGGACTACTGTCCCTCCCGGCCTGGTTCATCGCCCTCATGTGGCAGATGGGCAAGGCAACCGTGGCCTTGTTCTAACCCCCCCCTCCTGTAATTCCCCCCGCTCTTTTTTCCCGGGACCCGCCAGACAAGTGTGTATGATTCGTTTTCGAACGAACCATCACCAGTCTGGCGGGCTCCCTCAATTCCTTTTGTTATCAAGCTTATTGATCACAGAAGAAAATAAAAAACCCTGATTTATTTCAGGGTTTTTTATTTTATGTTATAATATATACAGATTTATCTAAATACAATTAAATTAAAATTATGAAATGGAAAATCAGTGCTTTTATGAGCATTTTTTTATTTTTTTGTTTACTCATAACAGGTCAAGCAAATGCGGCTGTTATATGGGAAGACAATTTGGAATCTGGTGTAAGTGGATGGGATGCAGATGGCTTTTGGCATTTGCAGGCTAATCCTCAATACCAGCATGTAAGAGCTGATCTTTACGAAGATAATTTAACATTACCAGACATGGGTTATCTGCCATATGCAAATTCCGGGCAGCATGTGTGGTGGTACGGAGAATCAAAAACCGGAACATATATTGGCTGGCCTTATCCGGCCCAAACACCACTTAGCGGGGGTTCAAGCGCAACTGAAAATTCAGGAGAATTAATCACACCGCAAATTGATTTGACTAATATTGATACATCTACTTTATCATTTTGGACATGGTGGGAAATAGAAGCCGTGGCGCCGATTTGGTATGACTGGATGACTGTGTCTGTTTCCACAAATAAAATAGACTGGAATGATCTGGATTTGATTAATCCTACAATTGACGTGTTCGGTGGCGCACCTCAGCCTTATTCATCTGGAGGAGTCGGTTCTATCGGCAATTGGATTAGGCCGAAATTTGATCTTACTCCATATGCGGGCCAAAAAATATACATCCGTTTTTTATTTGAAAGTGAAGATTCGAATTTCAATGGCTTTCGGGGCTGGTTAATTGATGACATTAAAGTTTCAGATAAAAAGATCCTGCCTTCTTTTAAAGGGGCACGGGCCTATTCTTTAAGAAAATGCGAGGACGGACAGATGGTGACGGATCCGGGTTTATTCAGAGTAACTGAAGGACAATGGGTTGATGTTGCGTATAGCCAGAAATTTGTCATAGCAAAACATGGTAAATATGAACGGGTTTGTGCAAACAGCAAAACCTGTTATTTACCAGCCGGGACTTATATGCTTTGGTCATATAATTTTGATAAAAATAATGATTGTCCAAACGGGCAACCTTCTTCGGCCACAGTCACATTTGACCGGGCTGGAGTCTGGCCAGCGGCAAGAACTATAAATGATCCTCTGGCTATAAACTTTTTTGGAAAGAATTTCACATCTGGCATGGAAGCAAGCTTTGAAAACGGCACATCTGATCAATTTAAAGTCGTTTCTGGTAATCAGGGACAGATCTTGAATCCTGAAGTTGCTGCAGCGGCTGCTCTGGAGGTGAGGGAGGATTCAACCCAAAAAGCAGGGGAATGGAGCCAGCCAATTCATGATGAAATTAAAGATAATACAAACAGGGGCATTGCTACGCTACCAGTTGGTAAATATGATTTAATAATTTCCGGAACCGGCGGCACTGGTCAGAAGACAATGAAAAACGCGCTGACCATTACACCGAATCAACCACCTATCATAACGGACGGAACGCCTCTAACAGTCAATAATGACGTTGGGGCAACTTTTACATTTACTGGAGAAAATTTATCGGATAATACTAAGGTATTGATAGGCGGCATGCCTTTGGAAGATGTTAATTACGACCCAAGCACACAAGAATTATCCGGCATTGTTAAAAAAGGGTTAAGTCCTGGTTTTCAGACTGTTTTGGTCAAAAATCCTGACGGGCTCATAGGTACCTATCTAAATATTATTGAAGTTAAGCCCATTACAAATGATTTGTATGACGGCATGAACACCACAAATCTTTCCCGGCCGGCTACTGTCAAGAAAATTAATGTTACTCATTTAGATGGAGACAATATTAAGATTTCTTGGAAAAAGAAAAACCGAGCTAATTTTTATAGGTATCGCATTAAATATGAGGGCAAAGTCGTAAAAAGAGGAAAAATTAAGGATCCAAAACACAGCAAGATTCTAGATGAATATTTTGTGGCTGAATTCTATGGCAAGACTGTTAAAGTCGAAGTAAAAGCGTTTAATAAATATAAAGGCATTTGGAGCCAGCCCAAGACCTTTCTAGTAGAATAGTTTTTTAGATAAAATTTAATTGGCAACAAATACGGCAGTCTTCCATTTGGTCTGGCCGTATTTGTTTTGAGAACGAACTTGAAATTTAAGTTCCTGATCAAGATGTTGGGTAATAAAAACAGGGTGTAGTGTTTTACTATGTTTTGGGTGCTTTATTTTTCCTTTTTTAATCGTATTGCCGTCCAGCTTAACCCTGTATTTATAAATATTCGTACGGGCGCGTTTTTTCCAGGAGAATTTAAAAGTTCCGGGAGCAATTTTATCAACGCGTACTTTTTTAATCCGGTTTGGCTTAGAAAGATTTTTTCCTTTTTTTCCGGTATAAAGACTATCAGAATTATTATTTATTTTTATTGCTCCGACCTCTGTATTGACCTGGCTTTTTTTTGTTACCTGTATATTTTGATATCCAGGTGAAGTTCCCTTTGGTAAAGTTCCGGTTATAGTGCCATTGTCAGAATTAAAGATACGATTTTTTAGCGGTACGCCTCCAATCGTGATTTTGGTTTTATGAGAGAATCCAGTACCTGTGATAGTAATTGAATTTTTTATGTCATTATTAATTTCATTTGGTGAAACGCCTGAAATTTCTAAGTTGGCACTGTTATTAATTTTATATGCTTTTTTTAAAATGCGGGTAACTGTATTATTTTTTTCTTGGATCACAATATCATAAATACCGTCTGTTAGGGCAGGTACTTGGGCAATGGCTTCGTGAGAAGAGATGATATTTACATTGGTTTCGTTGCCGTTAAAAAAAACTTTCATGCCATTAGTAAATTTATTGCCAAAAATTGACATAACAGAACCAGACGGGCCCGCTTTTGGCCAGAGATTGCTTTTTTTAAATTTGACTGAGACTTGAGATGTTTTAGCAGAGGGGCAATTCTCTCCAGAATTAAAATTTGCCCATAATATATATTTGCCCGAAGGCAGAAAGCATTTTTGTTTATCAGAGCATACCCAGGCATGATTACCATATTTAGAGATGGAATATTGCTGATTAGAAGTTATTGATACTGCCTGAGCGTTTTTAATGCTAAAAACCGTTGGCTTATTAATAGCGCCATTTAAAAAACCAGAGCATTCTTGTTTGGCTGTGACTTTGGCGTTTTTAAATGAGGGCAAAATTTGTTTGTTGGTAATTTTTACATCATCAATCATCCAACCTCGAAAAGCATTATATAAGGTGTCCACGGTATCAAATCTAAAACGAAGCTTGATGGTCATGCCGGCATACGGAGTTAGGTCAAATTTTGGATTAATCCAAATCCCGGTCTGGCCGATGCCGCCGGAAGAATATGGTTTATATGGAGGGGCGTCCACGTCTTCAGCGGGATTGATGTTTCCCAGATTATGCCAACCAGAACCAGATGTCCAGACATCAACATACATCATGTCATATAGATCAGAATCCACACCATTAATTTCCCACCAGGTCCAAAAAGAGAGAGTGGCTTTTGATTGGCCGTTTAAATTTATATTTGGCGTCGTTAGATTTCCGGTATTAGGATTGTGGGAAGTGCCGCCGCTCCAAGAACCCTGAGGAGCAGGATAGGGGTTTCCAATAAACGTGCCATTGGCAGTTTGTCCGTACCACCAGGCATGAGAGCCAGAATAAGCCTCTGGTAAATAACCAGCATCAGGCAATTGGACAACAATATTATATAAGTAAGATTTAACATGTTGGTTTTGAGGATCCTCCTGTAAATGCCAAAAACCAGTGGTTCCCCAGGCACCAGGGCCAGCTTCCATGTCTTCATGCCAAATTACAGCGGCATTTGCAGAGACAGCAAAAAAAATGCCGACTATTAATGCGGCTGTTATTTGTATCAGTTTATTTATCATAAGGGCTGAGTTAGGAAATATTGTATCCATTATATCAAAAAAGCCGTGGTTGGACTAATTGTTAATTTTTAGTATAATAAAGTTATATAAATTAAAAATTTCTTATGAAAAAATTACTCTTTGCGCTTGCATTCATGCTTATACTTCCAGTCGCAGCTAGTGCTAATTACGGAGACACTACGACATTCGCTGGAAAACTTTATGGCGGTGACGGGATGAAAAAAATGAAGGCTTATTTTGATTTCCCCCAGGGACTTGATGTTGGAAAGAAGGGGACAATGTTTATTGCTGATACAGAGAATAATGTTATCAGGAAAATTAATAAGAAAAATATCGTTTCCACTTTGGCCGGAACAGGTGCATGGGGAGACAAAGACGGAGGACGGAAAAAGGCCAGATTTGCTCTACCTAAAGACGTGGCTAAAAGTTCCACCGGAGCAGTTTTTGTGGCCGACACAGGCAATAATAAAATTAAAAGAATAAAAAAGGGAAAAGTAAAGACAATTGCCAGCGGACTTAACTCCCCTGAAGGAGTAGATACATGGGGAACAACTGTTTATTTTCTGGATACAGGCAACAATCAATTAAAGAGGGTAAAAGGCAAGGGCGGAACAGTAACAACCATCACTTCATCTCTTGATAATCCTAAAAAAATTAAAATAAATAAGGCCGGTACTTATGCCTATGTAACGAATTCAGGCGGCAACCAGTTGGTAAAAGTTAAATTGGATGGTGGATATATCCAACCAATTGCCGGAACAGGTACAGCGGGAAACAAAGGGGGAGCTTGTTTGTCCCAGGCTAAGTTTAGAAATTTATGGGGACTATCTTTATATGAAGATGAATCCGGAAATACAGATATTTATGTAACAGACGGAACTGGTAATTTTAAATCCGGAACTCCGGGAGTCGGTATTGGTTATTTGTGGCAAATAGACACGAATGCACCAGGCGGCTGCCAAGTAAATTTAGTTGCCTCTGATGAAAATATGGTGTCCCTGAATTTTCCTAATGGCATCGCTATTCATAATAATAATGCTTATATTGCCTCGACTGGCATTGGTATCATTTATAGATATAATCTTTTGGACCCGGATGATAATGGCATTTATGCTGGTGAAGATCGGTTTGGAAATAAAAATGGTAACCATCCGTTATACGGAAGACCAAAAGATTTAGCTTTATCTAAAAATAAAAAATGGGTATATATTGCCGAAAATAATAAAGTCAGGAAAACAAAGTTTAACACTAAATTTACCAAACAAGTAGCGGGCAATGTAATTGATAATTACAATAAGAATGACAATAAAGGTTATGTGGGCGGCAATGCCAGGTTCTCAAACGTGATTGATATTGAAATGGCGCCGGACGGCAAGAAACTTTATGTGGTTGATCAGTTCAATAATAGAATCAGATATATTAATGTTAAGACCAGGACGGCTTATTATCTTACTGGTGCGGGCGCTATTAATTCACTGGCCAGTGAAGATAATGGGTCTTCAAAAGGGGCGGCGTGTCCGAATGAATTCAACCTTGGCGTGGCTGGTTGTGCATATTTTTCCAGGCCGGGCGGAGCAGTCTTATCTCCTGACGGAAAATATTTATATGTAGCTGACACAGGCAACAATAAAATTATGCGAGTCACTACCAGAGGCAATAGAAAGGGCAAAGTAAAATTTATTGCCGGGTCAACTAGCTATGGTTTTACAGACGGAAAAGGCAAGAATGCCCGGTTTAACGCGCCAATGGGTCTGGCTATCAGCAAGAAAGGTAAAAGACTATACGTGGCTGACCGAGAAAATCATGCGATTAGAAAAATTAATTTAGAAAATAGGACTGTTTCTACGCTCGTGGGAAAAGGCAAACCGGGTTATGAAGACGGCAATTACAGTGATGCAGTTTTATCTCTGCCGCAAAAACTTCACTTAAAGGATAAAATGCTCTATTTTTCTGAAGTGGGCAGCCAAAGAGTAAGGGTAGTTGATTTTCAGAACAGGGTAACCAAATTGGTTTCCGGCGATGGCAATCGAGGATTTCAAAATGGCGACCGGGATCATGCCCAGTATAATAATCCAAATGGCATGGTCAAAAGAGGAAAATATTTATACGTAGCAGATTCTAACAATGATATTATTCGGAAAATAGACACTAAAGGAGAACCGCCATTTACAGATCCGGCCCCAACATTTGCCTATTGTTCGCCGCAGTCATTGAAATTTTCAGATTACCCGTCGGGCAAAGCCATGATTGAGGTCAAAGGCAGTGAATTCCGCTATGGCGCCAAAGCCTGGCTAGGAAATTATGAGTTACCGACTTTTGTACAATCAGATTCATCATTAGCAATAGAAGTTCCGATCGGAGCGATGCCAGCCGGCTTTTATCAGATTAAAGTCCAGAATAGCGACGGCCAGGCGGCTTACGGCCTGCGCGCTTTTGCTGCCCAGGAATATTCCGGCAATGTGCCAAATATTGATTATTGGGCCCCTTAATTTAATTAAAAATATATATGGAGGAAAACAAGAAATCTAAAGGACCAAAGGTACTTATAGTAGTTTTAATCGTGCTTGGAGTGCTGATGGTCGGGATGCTGGCTTTGGGCCTGATCCTCGGTTTTTATTATTGGAATGAATCAAAAGAAGAGCCATTGGCAGTCGAAGAAGTGGCTGAAGAAATAATCAATGAGGTCAGGACACCGAAAGCGGAAGCGTCCAATTTTGCCACCTGGAAAGAGAAGGAACTGGATTATACGCCCCAAGTGCCGGCTTATACGGTCGACAAAGACCTTGGCAACGTGGAAAACGCGGATCTGGTGGACGGATTTTCCCAAGAAGCGACTAAAATGCTGGCTGAGAACGCCTTTATCGTCGTGAACGGATTCAGTGATGAATTTTTTACGCTTTATGATGCTAATCGCTATAATTATACTCCCAGCTTCATAGCTTCTGATTCTGTCCTGCATAATTATCATCTTTACTTTAATTATTTGCTGGAAAAGGTGGAAAAGGAACATCTGGTCAAGGCAGCTGGTAACCTGACAGATGAGATGATCGCTAAGTCAAAAAAACAGATCGAGGAATTAAAAGGGACGGACTGGGAAGGCCAGGCCGTGAAAAATCTGGCTTTCTTTTCCGTGGGCAAGAAATTGTTAGATCCTGATTATTCCGTCGATCCCCAGGTAAAGGAGATTGTCGATCAGGAACTGGAATTGATCAATGCGCATAACGGCATAACTGAATCGCCCCTGTGGGGGAACGGCTTGCGGGAGGACTATTCCCAATATATTCCGCGCGGCCATTATGACAAGAGCGAGGAACTGAAAAGGTATTTTAAGGCCATGATGTGGTACGGCCGGATGACTTTCCGCTTCAAGCAAGAGGACGAAGCCAGGGGAGCGGCTCTGGCCACAAAAATAATGTATGATGCTGATATCAGGGAGTTGTGGGACAGCATTTATGAACCGACAAACTTTTTTGTCGGCAAAGCCGATGACATATCTTATTACCAGGTCAAACCCGTGATGGACAAGATTTACGGCCCGGATGCGACCGTAACAGATCTGACGGACAGCGCCAAGTTCGACCAATACTGGTCGGAGGTAAAAAAATTGGATCCGCCGGAAATAAATTCCATACCGGTTCTGGGAGTGACGGCCGGAGGCAACCCGGATCTGGATGAAGAGATAGCCGGTTTCCGCTTCATGGGCCAGAGATATACGATCGATGCTGATATATTCCAGAATTTAATATGCCGCCAGGTCGGCAATAAGGATGGCACGAAAGACTGTCCTAAGGAAGGCCTTTCCCGGATGCTGCCCAATAATTTGGACATTCCGGCCGGAATGGGTTCAGAAGAAGCCTACGGAATTCTTGATAAAATGGGGGAGACAGAATATTTGAATTATCCGGAGAACATGACGTCTTTACAGGAATATATAGACGGCCTGGACCAGGCGACCTGGACGCAGAACCTTTACTGGGGCTGGATGTACGCCCTTCGTCCGCTGCTTCAGGAGCCGGGCCAGGGCTACCCTTCCTTCATGACAAATAATGCCTGGTTCAGAAAGCAGCTCAATACCTACATTTCATCCTGGACCGAACTTAAGCACGATACAATTTTGTATGCTAAGCAGGTTTATGCCGAGCTGGGCGCCGGCGCTCCGAAAGAAAAGGATGACCGGGGCTACGTGGAGCCTGTGCCGGAAGTTTATAACCGGCTTTCCAGCCTGATTCTGCTGACTGAGGAGGGACTGGATGTGCGCGGGCTCATCGCAAGCAAAGACAAGGAGAACCTGGAAAGATTTAATGAGCTGGTGACAAGCTTAAGGGACATTTCCGTCAAAGAGCTGGAAAATGAAGATCTGACCGATAAGGAATATGACCTTATCAGGTCTTACGGCGGTTCATTGGAGCATCTTTGGCTGGAGACATTTTCTGAAGAGGAAAGGAAGGATAAAACAACGGAGGACCTTTTGAATGACAATCCCGCCGCCCTTATTACGGACGTGGCCACGGATCCGAACGGAAGCGTATTAGAAGAGGCCACAGGACGCATCAATCAAATTTACGTCGTATTTCCCATGGACGGCCAACTTCGCATCGGCAAGGGCGGGGTCTATTCGCAATATGAATTCATGGTGCCCTTGGCTGACAGGATGACAGACACTAAGTGGCGCAATAAGCTAGACAATTTTGAAGACGTTCCCCCTTATGCCGAGTGGCAGGCGGAATTTCTGGTCGAGGATCCGTATAATCCATAATCATAAATGAAAAAAAGGCATTTTATAATTATAGCCATCATAATAATTATTATCGGCATCCTTTTAATTTGGCTTTTATGGCCGCTGGCCGGCGCTTCGCAAAAAATTAAATTTTCCGTGATCGGGGACGTCGATAATGACGGTCTTGATGAAAAATTAGTGGTTTTGGAAAAAAGGGGTTATTACGGCCCGGACCTGCCTTTTTGGCTGGATAAAAATATAGATGATTACGGCAATCATTTATTCGTTTACAAGCTGGAGACAGGGGAGCCGGAATTGCAATGGGGCTCTTCAACGATCCCGCATGAGATATTTGATATGGAAATAAAAGATGTAGATAATGACGGGTTGAATGATTTAGCAGTCAGCAGTGAAATAGGGGATTATGTAATGGAGTGGCGGGATTTCGGATTTAGGGAAAAATGAAACCAGGATTGACCAGGATTTATTGGATTAGCCTTGATTTGGAAGTAATTTTTAATAATAATTGTTGAAAAATGGATTGACAGGTGAGACAAATTAATATATTATTGATATATTGGCGTTGTGTCCATAACTATGGGCCAACACGCTTGTCAGAGAAAACACCCATTTCCGGGTGTTTTTCTTTTATTATTATGGGCCTATGGGCCCGTAGTGTAATGGCCGCACAACGCCGTTGACAAGCGTGAAGAACGAGTTCGATTCTCGTCGGGTCCAAGCCAGGTCTGGCCCCGCCATGCGCGGGGCTGGGCTTTTAGTTGGTAATTTTTTTTAGGTCTTTGAATTTATTAAGAAATTCAGGATTGTACTCTTCAGTAATTTTTTCACCGAGTTCGTTTTTCAGCATCAGGGCATTAGCCGCGGCTTTAGCAGACGGGTGATTATTGAAATAAACATAAACAGCTTTTGTTTTGTCAGGCAGATTAAGGATTTCTTGGCTGACTTTTTTTATTTCTTCGGGCGTGTAGTAATAATCATAACGGGCATCGCGGTCAGCATCTTTTGCTTTAGAATACCAGTCTTTTTTATTATGGCCGTGAAGGCGAAGATACTGATAGTCGCCAAAAGGGCAGAAGCGATGAAAGCGGCCGAACGGGTCATCGACATTGACCCAGGGAGTTTTTGAATCTTCCAACATTCTATAGGCCTCATCACTGCCTAGAAAAGAAGGATGCCGGAATTCAACTGTTTTTGGGTATTCTTTGAATTCGTGCAATATATCACCCAATGTTTCTAAACCGGCTTCATCCGCATGGAAGCGATAAGGGAATTGAACAAGTAAAGTGGCGAATTTTTTTGCTTTGATAAAGGGATCTAATGATTTTTTAAAAATATCCACGTCTTTTTTTACGATTTCACCAGATTTACCAGTCATGTCCTCGAACATTTTTGGATGCGTAAATTTCTGGAATAGTTTTACGGAAAACTTAAAATCCTTAGGAGTCTTCTTGACCCAGGAATTTGAAAACGTATCCGGGATAAGGCGGTAGAAAGTGACATTGATCTCGACCGTATTGAAGCGTTCAGAGAAATATGTCAGTTCGTCAATTTTGCCTTTGGGGTAGAAGACGCCCTTCCATTTGTTTGGGCCCGTGGGATAGCTCCAACCGCTTGTGCCGATGTAAATTTTCATAATTTTTATTAATCCAATCTTTATACCATTTTAACATATATTCATCGTCATACCCAAAACAGGAAAAAAGGGACGTGAATGAGCGGATAAGGAGTTCGCCGTACTTTTTAGCGTCATAAGCCCAGTCAGCATCCATGTGGCCAAAACAGCGCACTCGGGAAGTGCGGTCTTCAGATTCGGCATCAGTGATAATATATTGTACCTGGTCACCAGCGCCTACTTTCATGCCGCGGCCAAGCATTTCTTTGGCCGCAATGGCGGTATGTGTTTCCACGGCAAAGCTGTCTGGGTCGCGGGAAAGGTTTTTGGATATGACCAGATCTTCCACGTCTATTTCACCATCGAAGAGATTATGCAGGAGATCTTCAAATTGCTGCCAGTATTTAGGCAGATTTTTTTGGATTGCTTTGACGTTTTTATGTTTGCTCATTTGAGCAAGCAGATCAAGCTGGAAATCGTTTATAAGAGGCGGGGTGTCATGGCGCCGGGCTTCAATGCCGCGAATTTTGAGCGTGTCATTCTCAAAACAGCCATAGTAACGGTTGGCCGCTCCTATTTTGGAATCCATCTTAGACGGGACAAAGCAAATCCATTTGTAATTGCCTTCTAAAGATATGGGTATTTTTGTTTCATTACTGATGCGATCACAGAGGTTTTGCAAGCGGATTTCACAAAATTCGCCATTATGGCGGACATGGTGATGTCCGCTTTCATGTTTAAGCCATAAAGAATCAACAATCGCATGCAAGAATTCATGGCCTTCAGATTCGGCGATGTCCTTGGCTTGAAGCAGAATCTCACGGCCGTAAGCAGTCACAGATTCATGGGCATCGATTTTGCCAAAACGGGCATTCTTATAACCAAGATAGCCAAAGCAAGTGACTAAAATCCACTTTAAGGCATTTTGTCTTAAGTAATATTTATTATAAGTGGCAATGTCATTATTGGCTTCGGCTTTTTTTTGCAGCTCTTTGTAGTAAGCTCTTTTTTTAAGGATGGGGGCCAGGGTTTCGGGTATTATTCCTTTTTGTTTTTGGCAAATGCGATAACCGATTTCCGGCACAGTCGGCGCGTCCGGACAACAATCGCAATTGATGGTTTCCGGAGAAATATTGAATTTAACCATGATGGTCGGGTACATGGAAGCGAAATCGATTTCGCTGACGTTTTCATGAAAGCCGACATTAGGCATGAAAACAAGGCCGCCTTTATCAGAGAGAAGGTGGGCCTCACCGGATTTGAAGTCTTCCGGCTCCTGCTTGGCCGTCGGGATAATGATGTCGTTTTTGTAAGCAACGACATATTCCATGGAGCTCATGGCTGTGCCAATGGAGGAGCGGGCCATTTTTTGGACCGGGATAGAAGATAGGCGGGCCAGCTCTATTATGCCTTCTAAATTTGATTCTCTATATAAAAATGAATTGCGTTGGTCAATATGAAGCCGTCCAAAAAGAGAAGCGATGCCAGCGCGATGGACGATTTTACCGTAAGTGAAGTAAGTGTGTTCGCGGCCAAAGCTGGTGTTTTTGCCGGTGTCGCGGTTAAGAGAAAGAGGGAAGCGGGCTTGTTGGCAGAATTTATCCAGGCGAGGGAAAATATAAGAGTCGCCATAGCGGGAGAAAATAATGTCCGGGTCATAGTTTTTCAGGATCGTATCCAGGGTTTCCAGCATTTGTCTGGGTTCGTCTTTTTCTAAAACAATGGTCTGGCCTTCGTATTCTATTTCTAAGTCATTTAGCAGAGCATGTTTGGGATTGGTTTTGCGGCCAGCTGTTTTGATGTTTATAGTTTTTAGGGGCGGCATGGCAAATTCGGTGGCTTCCCGGTCATCTTTTAAAATAATTTTTGTGATTTCATTGTTATTATCAAGATGAAATTCGCAGTAAGCCAAACAGAACAAGCCGTTTTCATAGAGATACATTTGAGCCGGATCCAGATTGCCTTGCCAGTAAAGCGAGTGGATCATATTTTTCTGGATTTGGCGGCTGATGCGATCAAGAATAAGAGGGGAGGAGAGCTTGATGGTGAGGATTTTTTGCCATTTATGAAAGACGTCGTATTTCCGATCGTTTTTAATATTAAGATGATTGCTGTATTGGCGGATAAGAGCGGCAAAGGCGCGTTCGTCCGGCGGGGCGACCTGCAAATGCAAGGTCGGTTGCCAATGGTGATGGGTGCGAAAATGGCGGCCGGTTTTATCTATAAGCCAAATAACCATGCCGGTTTCGTCCGGGTAGACGTCAAGTATCCAGGCGGTTATTTTTTGCATATTTTTTTAATTTATCTATCTGTTTCTGCTGTTCCAAAAGCATAGAAAGAAACATGGATTCAATGGGCAGGGCGCGGGAGGCCATAGAACTTTCGGCGGCGTGCAATTTGGCATAGCGCCAAAGCGCGTCAAAAGAAACGCGGTCTTCTTTTCTAAGGGCGCGGCGGAACGCATGCCAGGCATGGCGTTCTTCTTCAATTTGCCAATTGATTGAGGGTAGGGTGCGGCCCATGGGTGATTTCTTTATTTAATATATTCAAAAATTCTGTGCGCGGGCCACTGATTTCATGCCACTGAGGTTGGACAATGGTTAGCTTGGCGATTTTAGAAATGCGCTTGAGGCTGGCAATGGTTCTTTCTAAGAGTTTTTTTGCTTCAGTGAATGATATATTTTCATCATAATAAGTATCTAGTAAACCAGTTAGAATCAGGTGCTGGCTGTTTTTTTCACGCAAAGCTGTGTAAGTGCGACGGCAGATAAGTTCAGTCATTTGATGGCAGGTAAAGGCGCGAGAGAGGTAGACGTTTTTTAGGACCTTGTGCGGAGGAACATGAAGAATACGCGCCATTTTAGCTAAGTGATCCATACGAAAGCGGTTAGAGCCGTCTATGACTAAAATAGGCTCATTAGCGAGAATATGGACAGCTTCTTGCATGCCCTGGCCAAGCACGGCAGGTGGGCCAGATAGGATTGTCGGGGATAGAGTATTTTGCATATTTAAAGTATAACCGAAGAAAAACCGAAAGTCAACCAAGATTGACCATGATTATAAAAATTAGCCTAAATTAGGGATTTTAATGATTTTTTATTAAAAATAATTTTGAGAATCAGTAATTTTGGATAATCAAATTAATTACGGTTAATCTTGGTTATTGATAATTGTGGATAAATGGTATATAATAACTTCCCAAATAAAAAAGTGCCAATATGAAAGAAATAAAGAATTTGAGTTCATTGAAGTGGCTGGTGTTTGGCATGGCCATGGTTCCGACCTTAATAATCGGACTTTTTATGGCTTGGGAGCTTGATGTAGCTCCTTGGTTGGCGATTGTAAACTTTGTCATCGTTATCGCGACAATTCTTTTGGTTCTGGATTTTACTTTCCGGGCCATTGTTAAAAGAGAAAGAAAGCTCAAAGATACCATGAAAGAGCTTTTTTCTTCTTATCAATATATTGGCAATGCGAACCGGCAAATAGATATGCTGACGAATTTCAGCAAGATCGTAACTAAAGCGGACTTTACAGAAAATGAAACCATTTCTTTTGTGGTTAATACTGCCGGCCGTTTGGCTGAAGCTGATTTTTGTACGGTTATTTTATGGGACGAAGACAAAAAAAGATACAGGAAATCAAAAGTTTACTACCACACTGATAAAGCATTATTTGAAAGTGTTTTATCTCATTTAAAATGTGAAATGTGTGAAAGCCATATTTCAACCAATGAATTTATTCTTGAGATTAATAAAAATAGTGAAAAGAAGTGTAAGAATTTTCCAGAAGTTTTTTGGGATACATATTCGATGATTTGCTTCCCGATCGTTGTTAAGGGAAAGAAAAAAGGCTTTGTAAATATTATTCATAATAATAAAACTGAGATATCACATCTTAATTTTAAATTGATTTCATCCCTGGCTACCCAGCTCGGGACTGTATTAAAATGAGGAGGATTTTTTTATTTGTAATAATTTTGTTTTTACTTTTTCCTGTTGCCTCTAAGGCTGCAAATAATTGGAATTTATCGGATGTAAATTATTGGGCTTATCAAATTCAAAAACTAGACAAAAAAGGCGCTGTTAAGAAAATAAAAGAATCCAAGTTTGATATGGTTGTGCTTGAACCAACTAGGTCAGACAAGTCCACACCAAATTTTAAAACAAAACGGATGGTGAAGAAGATCAAGGCGACCGACGGCAGCCAAACCGGAGTTAGAAAAAGAGTTTTTGCTTATGTTGATATTGGCGAGGCAGAAGAATGGCGGTGGTATTGGCAGGATGACTGGAAAGTTGGGGATCCTGATTTTATCATTTCAAAAGATCCGGATGGATGGTCTGGAAATTTTCCCGTGGCTTATTGGCAAGACGAATGGAAAGATATAATGATATATAACAAAGACAGTGCTTTGAATCAAGTTATTGATGATAATTTTGATGGAATTTATATGGACTGGATTGAGGCTTATGCTGACCCTGATGTTAAAGCCGCAGCAGAAAGAGACGGAGTAGATCCGAAAGACGAGATGATTGCTTTTATTAAAGAAATAAAACAACACGCTCGCAAGAAAAAACCGAAATTTAAGCTAATTGCTCAAAACGGAGCTAATTTAGTAAAAGGCAATAAAAGATATTTAAACATCATTGACGGCATTGCCCAGGAAAACATTACTTACAGGGGCAAGGCTGATGTTAAATGGCATTCTTATAAATCTGGAAATATTAAAAACAAATGGCGTAAATGGGATCGGATAGCTTTGAAGCCGTACAAGAAAGCCGGTTTGCCAGTTTTTTCTGTTGATTATGCGACGCGAAAAAATAAAATAAATAAGGCGTATGGTTTTGCCTTACGCCATGGATATATTCCATATGTTAGCCGGACGCCTTTATCCCGGTTACCGAAGAATAGGCCGCCGGGCTATTGAATATATGCCGACGGAAAACATGATAATAGTGCCGATGAAAAAAATGTGAACGGAAAAATCAGGCAAGGCGCCCAATAGCTTAAAAATATCGCCCCGGCCGAGAACGAGCCGAAAGTAGTTCCAAAGCATATCCAGCAGGGGAGATAGCAATCCGATGATTAATAGGTTTATCCAGATCCAATGGTGTTTTATCTTTATTTTTTTCAGAAGGATAAAAAAGGCGGCAAACCAGGCCAGATCGCAAAGATAGGGCGCGGCGATAACGAGCCAAGACACTTCCTGCGTCCAGGTTACATAACCCCAATTGAATTTTCCGTTTACAAAAGACGGCCAAAACACGAATTTTTCAATTTTCACGCTTTCGCACATGGCCGCCAGGGCATGGCTGCCTTCATGGCGGATCGTGCCAATGATTTGATAGAAAGGATAAGCTAGGATCCACCAGGCATCCTTTTTTTGAAAGCGATTTTTTTGTTCTCCTTTAGGCATCTAGCGGAGTCGACGAGATTCGAACTCGCGATCTTCCCCGTGACAGGGGGATGTGTTAACCAAACTACACCACGACTCCATTTTTTTATACAGAAAATATTATACAGTATGTTGATTTATTTGTCTAGGGGGTTGTGTGATTAATATATAATTATTATTATAT
>JAHJKD010000061.1 GCA_018822435.1 Patescibacteria group bacterium | reverse complement strand
GGGCGCGCATCGAGCCCGCAGTGGCCCAACACCCACTTCCGGTTCGCGGCGATGGACTTCCTACGGAGCATCGGCCGACTGCGTCTCCCTCCGGCTGTCGAGCCCGGCCGATACGACGCTGAGCTGGACGACTTCATCGCCTCACAGCAGGAGGGCCGGTGGCTGTCGGAGGCGACTTGCCGCTCGGCGAGGTGGCAGATCAGGCGGTTCTTCGACTATCTGGAGCAGCGCAGCGTTGACCTGTGCGATGTGGCGGCGAACGACATCGACGCTTTCTTCGAGCACATGGCGCAGCGCTGGTCGCGGAGCTCGCTGCGCACGTCCGCCAAGATGCTCCGCACGTGGTTCGGCTACTGCGAGCGGCGAGGCTGGGCGCGAGCCGGGCTGGCCGATGCGATCCTGTCGCCGCGCGTCTACCGGCATGAGGGTCTGCCGCTCGGCCCGACGTGGGACGTCGTCGGTCGCATGCTCGCCAAGACCGACGCGGACGACCCGGGATCGCTCAGGGACCACGCGATCATCCTGCTGTTGTCCGTGTACGGCGTGCGCTCGGGCGCCGTGCGCCGGCTATGCCTCGACGACGTCGACTGGGCACACGACCGGATCCGCTTCATCCGCTCCAAGAGCAGGCGCGAGGCGACGGCTCCCCTCGAGCCCAGGGTCGGCAACGCCATCGCGCGGTACCTGCGCGACGGCCGCCCCGAGACGGACAGCCGTGTCGTGTTCCTCACCCTGCGAGCGCCGCATCGCCCTCTCTCGGCAGGGGGCCTGTACAACGTCGTCAAGAGCAGGCTCGCAAAGCAGGGTCTGCCCGAGAAAGGACGCGGGCCGCACGGCCTGCGGCACGCCTGCGCCCGGCACCTCGTGGAGTCGGGCCGGAGCTTCAAGGAGGTGGGCGACCACCTCGGTCATCGAAGCCCCGACGCCACTCGCATCTACGCCAAGGTCGACCTGACCTCGCTGCGCAAGGTGGCCTTCGACGATCTCGGAGGTCTCGCATGAAGCTCGCCGAGGCCGTCGACTCGTATGTGACCCTCAAGCGCTCGCTGGGGGCGGTCTTCTCGGCGGAGTCGCGCATCTTGCGCTCCCTCGTCCGCGCTCTTGGGGACATCCCCCTCGACGTGATCGACCAGGAGGCCGTGCACGCCTTCTGCCGCGGAACAGGCCCTCCGACGCGATGGTGGGAACGCAAGTACTACACGCTGCGCGACTTCTTCACCTACGTCGTGACCCGCGGGCACATGTCCGCGTCGCCGCTTCCGGATCTGGCGCCTCGCATCCCGCGATCCTTCGAGCCCTACGTCTACTCCCGCGAGGAGCTGCAGCGTCTTCTCGATGCGACGGAGCTTCTCCAAGACAACCGGTCGCGCCTGCAGCACGTGACCTTCCGCACGCTGCTTCTCGTCCTGTACGGCGCGGGGCTTCGGCCGAGCGAGGGCTTGCGGCTGCGGTGTTGCGACGTGGATCTCGATGAGCGCGTCCTCTTCATCTGGGACACGAAGTTCTTCAAGTCTCGACTCGTGCCCATCGGCACCGCGCTTTGCGAGGCGCTCCGCGCTTACCGCAAGGCCCGCGACGACTTGCCGATGCCGGCCGATGCCCACTCGGCCTTCTTCGCATCGCGCACGGGCGCTGCGATCTCGCTCACCAGGCTGGAGAGGATCTTCGTCCGCCTCCGCGAGCACGCGGGCGTCCGGCGCCCATCGGGCGCGCGCTGGCAACCGCGGCTCCACGACTTGCGGCACGCGTTCGCCGTCCATCGGCTGGTGGCCTGGTACCGCGAGGGCGCCGATGTTCAGGCGTGCCTCCCGCTGCTGTCGACGTACCTGGGCCACATCAACATCGCTGGAACGCAGGCCTACCTGACCATGACCCCTGAGTTGCTCGCCGAGGCATCGAAGCGTTTCGAGCGCTACGCGGCCGTCGGTGAAGAGGAGAATCACGATGTCTGACCACCACCTGATAGGACCCTTTGTCCGCCGGTTCCTGCTCGAGGAGCTCGTCGCAGACCGCAACCTGACCCCCAACACCCAGAAGAGCTACCGCGACGCGATCCGCCTGCTCTTCGCCTTCATCGCCGAGCGGCACTCCACCGACCCAACCCGGGTCACCGTCGAGCAGGTCGATGCGACGCTGGTGCGCAGCTTCCTCGTCCACCTCCAGGAGGAGCGAGGCAACTCGACCTCCACGCGGAACCAGCGCCTCGCTGCCTTCCACTCGCTCTTTCGCTTCGTCGGGCGTCTCGTTCCCGAGCTCGTTGACCACGCCGCGCAGATCCAGGCGATCCCGCTTCGCCGTACGGCCACGCCCGTCATGCCCTACCTCGACAAGCACGAGATGGATGCCCTGCTCGCGGTCCCCGATCGCGGCCGGGCCCAGGGACGCCGGGACTACGCGCTGCTGCTCTTCCTTTACAACACCGGCGCTCGAGCCTCCGAAGCTGCCGAGCTCACCGTGGCCGACCTCAGCCTCAGCACCGCTCCGGCCGCTCGCTTCCATGGCAAGGGCCGGAAGATCCGCACGTGTCCGCTCTGGGCGCGGACCACCAAGGTCCTGCGGGACCTGCTCGGAGCGCGCCTCGATGGTCCGAGCGACGCGCCCGTCTTCCTCAACGTCCGCGGGCAGCCTTGCACGCGCCACGGCGTCTACGCCCTGATCGCCCGCACCGTCGACCACGCGGCCGAGGAGGTGCCGACGTTGCGGGACAAGCAGGTCAGCCCGCACACCATTCGCCACACGACCGCCGTGCACCTCCTGCGTGCCGGCGTGGACATCAACACGATCCGCGCCTGGCTCGGGCACGTCTCCCTGGAGACGACCAACCGCTACGCCGAGATCGACCTGGAGATGAAGGCACAGGCGCTGGAGACATGCGCCGTCAGCGGGCCGGATCCCGTGCCGAAACCCTCGCCGAGCTGGCACACCGATAGCGGGCTGATGTCGTTCCTCGCCTCCTTGTAGGCCGGTGTCGCCCCGCGGATTTATGTTGCGTGAATCGGCCTCAAGCCCAGGAACTGCGCGCTCTAGCGCGCGCTTCGCAACATAAGTGGGCTCGCTACATAACGCATCCGGCGGTCCCGAGTGCTTCTCCATAGGCATGCACAAGCGCGCCAGCGAGTTTCACAGGTACACCAAGCCCATATCGGCGAAGTGTCTGTAGAAGCTCTTGCCCTTGGGGGGGCGGTAGGGTCGCTGGCTCCGCCGCCGCAGATGCCGGGTCAGACGTTTCCGTACGTGCCAGTTGATGTGCCGGAATGCAACACGGGAGTATCCGAATCTGCCAAAGTAGTTCGCCCAGCCCATTACGTGCCGGTTCAGATCCCGGATCAGGGCAGGTACAGGCTTGAAGCACATGCGAGTATTCGTCATGGATCGAAGCTTGTCTCGTTCCCGGTCCAGGGCCTTCTTCGACGGGTTCACGTATAGCATCGGCCATGACAACCCTTTCGGGGAGCGACCGAAGCGGAACGTGAACCCTAAGAAGTCCAGGCTCTCTCCTTGGCGGTTCAGATTTACTACCTGTGTCTTTTCCCGGTTCACCTCCAGGCCCATTCGGGTTTCCAGGACTGTTTCCACCCACGACTGAAGCCGAGGCCCTTGGTATCGAGCCAAAATGACGAAGTCGTCGCAATAGCGAACTAGCTTGGCTTTCGCCCATTGTGCCGGACCATCCAGCTCATGGAAGAACTTGTCAAACCAGTGCAGGTAGATATTCGCCAACAAAGGCGAAACCGATCCTCCTTGCGGGACGCCCTTATGGCTCCGCCGAGGAGGACCACCCTCTCGCTTGTCGACCACTGGCGTCTCCAGCCACAGCCGGATCAGCTTCAGTACCGATTGGTCAACGATACGCATCCGCAGCGCTGCCATCAGCTTGTCATGGGGGATCGAGTCGAAGTATCCCCTTAGGTCCGCATCATACACCTCCCGAAACCCTGCCTTGATATGTCCGAGAATCTCCTCCAGGGCTCCATGGGCTGAGCGGCGCGGGCGAAACCCGTGCGAGCAGTCCAGGAAGTCCGCCTCGAAGATCGGCTCGAGCACAAGAACAGCGGCAGTCTGCACCACTCGATCCCGAATACATGGGATTCCAAGCGGACGTTCCTTGCCGTTGGGCTTGAGTATGTAGACACGGCGTACGGGCTGCGGCTTGTAGGTCTTAGAGCGCAGCTCCTCGTAGAGTTCATCCACAAGGCGCTGGGGGCCACCCTCCGCGTTTGCGATCTGGTCAACCGCAACACCATCGACCCCAGGAGCACCATCATTGCGGCGCACCTGCTCCCACGCAGCCATCAGTACGTCTTTCCGGTAGATCCGGTCATACAAAGTATAAAACCGAAACTTCGGCTCTTGCTTGGCCTTCAGGTAAAGCTTCTGCCTCAGGCGGGAGATTTTCCTCGGCAGCGGTCGTCGCTCCCCCCATTCCGGGGGATTGGCGGCGTCGAATACCGTTTCTTCCGTAGTGGAGTTTTTGCTCAAGCGGATCTCCTTCCGTCTCACAGTTGCATGCACTCGGTAGGGCTCCATCCCTCCACCAGCATTACCCGGCTTCATCGGTACTATGGGCCCCGCCGACTTCTGCCCGCCCCTCCCAGGCTTATGGCTTCACCAAGGGCGTTGGGTTCCACCCAAACGAGCAGATCTCACAGGTTCCTGGCCATCCCTTCGGCGTGCGCCATCTCCAACCACCCCGTCAGGCCCACCAGCTGCATGTACCTGTTGCTTCACTGGCAGTATCAGGCTTCACCATCTCTGGGAGGCTGGCCACCTGAAAGTAGCTTTTCGAGGCCGAATCGAGTTCGCTTGACTACGGCTCACGCCTTCGCCTCAGGAGGCTTCGACAGTCGCGAGTCACCCCGGCTGCCGCTCCTTCGGCTACATGTCGAACAGGCAATTTACATGGCTACCTCCTTACAGATAGCTGGGATGGACAGATTTGGCCTGTCGCTCCAGAGGGACGCGATGATGCGCAGAGCAGGAAGCGTCATGCACCGTCGACCGCTCCTGCCGACCCCCAGCGCTCCGGACCGAAGATCTGGGACGTTCGACGTCCGATCTCTGCGTTCCAT
>JAHJKD010000009.1 GCA_018822435.1 Patescibacteria group bacterium | reverse complement strand
CATGCCCGGAAAAAAATGGTTTATTTGACGGGACAAAGTTCCTCCGGCCAATCCGATAATTAATCCGTTTTTAACCACTTTATTGCTGATATATGGGGAGATGGACAAATAATCATAATATTTATTTGTCAGTATGTTTTCAGAATCATATATGGATTGCGTGCCCATACCTTCATTTACCGACAATACTTTTATGCCATCCCTTTCTTTAACTTGAATATATTGATACATGGAATCATCTTCATATATTATTTCCTCAGAATCTTTTATGGCCGCTCCGGCTTGAAGAAAATAAAGGGCGACCGGAAGTAGAGCCAGGATTAAAAGGTAAGGTTTTTTTATTAGGCCAATCGCACTGATAACCAAAAGCAGGAACGATGCCAAATAAACTGTCTCCCGGCTCCCCCAAAATGGCACAATAACAAACGCCGCCCCAAAAGTTCCGACAATACTGCCAAGAGTAGAAAAAGCGTAAAGAGACCCAGCTACCTTGCCGGCGTTAATAACGTCACTGGCTGTTAAACGAATAGCATACGGGGAAACAAATCCCAAAATAAAAATTGGCACGGCAAAAAATAATAACGATGATAAAAAAGACCCTAATATAACTAATAATAAAAAGTCTGAACCAAAATAATGAGTAAAATTCAGACTATCATTAATAAATTTAAAAACAATTGGTATGAAACTTGTATAAATACCAGCACAGATAACGAAGAACATCAGTGTTTTTTTCTGAGGATATTTATCAGCAATGCGGCCCCCAAAATAATAGCCGGCCGAAAGAGCGATTAAAACTATACCGATAATATTACCCCACACAAAAATAGAGCTCCCAAAATATGGAGCCATCATGCGGGCGGCGGCCATCTCTAAAAACATCACGGCTACCCCACATACAAAAACAAACAAATAGATAAAATATTTAATCTTCTTGTCCATTTACTAGTTTGAAATCAATTATTTTACACTGTAATTCCCTGTTGCCGTTCCATTCATTAACATCTATATCAAATACTATGTCTGCTTTCAGGCCAATATCAATTTTATTTGCCAAATGACCCCAATTAAATCCGATAAACTTCATAGTTTTACCTTGCGGGCTTTTAGCTACCAGACGAAGGTGTTTATTGGTAGAACCGACATTCTGAAAATCAACGATCGCAACACTTTCCGCCAGAAAGTTTGGGCGCCAATTTGATTGGCCGTAAGGTTCGAATTTTTCAAGTTCCGAATAAAGATCCCAATTTATATCATCCAAAGAAATTTTGGCTTCTATGTCGATAGTTTTCCTTAAGTCCTGGTCTTTTAACTTTGACGCCACCATATTTGAAAAGCAAGTCTTGAATTCATCAATCGAAATATTTTCCTTTAAAGTGAAGCCGGCTGCCTGGGAATGTCCACCGTAGCGGGCAAATAAATGTTCGCAAGCCTGCAAGGCTTCTATCATGTTGAATTGATCAATAGAGCGTCCGGAGCCGGTAATTTCACCATTATTTTTAGTGAAAATCATGGTCGGCCGATTCATGTCGTCAGCTACTTTACCCGCCACAATACCAACCACTCCCAAGGGCCACTGCTCACCATAGCCGTAAAAAGACATGGCATTTTTCTGATCCTGGATCTGTTTTTCAACGTCTTTCTTTATATCACCAGAAATTTTTTGCCTTCTAACGTTAGTTTCATTTAATTGGTCTACTAAATCATTAGCTTCGTTTTCATCTTCAGTCATAAGGAGACGAAAAGCTGTATTGGCATGATCAAGCCGGCCAGCCGCATTAATACGAGGACCAATACGAAAAGCAATGAACTGCGTGGTGATCTTTTCACCCTGATTTTTCATAACATTGGCTATTAATTTCTTTAAGCCAACTCGCTGAGTCTTGTTTAGGACTAACAGGCCGAATTTTAAAAGGGTGCGGCTTTCTCCCCTGACAGGGATGCAGTCCGTAACAATACTGATAGCCACCAAGTCTAAAAGCCACTTTTCAAAAGCCTCGCCTAATTTTTTCTCCCTAATTAACGCCTGAGCTAATTTAAAAGCGACAGTGGTGCCGGAAATCTCTTTTTCAGGGTACTTTTCATCTTTAATAGCTGGATCAATAATAGCAAAAGCCGCTTTAGGCATTTCAAGCGGCTCATAGTGATGGTCAGTAATAATAACATCAATATTATTATCAGAAAGAAACTGAACTTCCTCGGCATTGGCAACACCGCAATCAACCGTTATAATTAATTGTTTTTTCTCTTCAATAAACTTCTGGGCTGCTTCCATATTGATGCCATAACCCTCTGTTTCACGATGCGGTATATAGATTGAGATCTTTTTTGCACCTAATTTTTCTAAAACTTTCATTATAATAGCAGAAGAGCAGACACCGTCGGCATCATAATCGCCATAAACCAGAATCTCTTCCTGTTTTTCGATTGCTTCTAAGATACGAGCAACGGCCTTTTTCATATCTTTAAATAAAAAAGGATCATGCTGGCCGGCTGAGTATTCCGGATTTAAAAAATTATCAACCTCTTCCTGGGTCTTAAAATCCCGGTTATAAAGAAGCTGGGTAATTATTGGATTGAATTCTGGAAAATTTTTCAAATAATCTTCCGGCGCACTATCGGCAATCAGCCAGTTCAAATTCATAAGTAATTTATTATATCTAACGGATATCTTTTTACCCGGCGCCAGTCTTTAACCACTTGTTTTAATTCTTTGTGGCGGCAAGAT
>JAHJKD010000008.1 GCA_018822435.1 Patescibacteria group bacterium | reverse complement strand
ATCTTATTATTATTATATATATTAGGCGACGGCTCTAGTTTTTAGCGACGGCTGGGGATAATTTAGGGGAGAAACTGATTGACCTGATTGGCTCAGCATGTAATATGAAGTCGAGGCTCTCCGATATTTACGGCCCTCTGGGAAACCAGGGGGCTTTTTTATTGACAATAAACATTAGTCCTATAATATATCAGGACAGAACAATAAGTATGAATATGAATATATTAATAAAAGAAAGGAAACCCACTGATATTTATGACAAGTTTATTAAAAGTACAAATAATCTTTGTAGTGAATATAAGAAGATATTAAATAACAAAGATAAGGATTATCTAATTGATCTAGGCCAAGAAATAATCGGCCGTAATTGTGCATTTAATGAAAAGGAGAGGAATGATTTTATTAAAAACTTTGTGAACGAATTGAACTTGTCATATGATCAAATACTAGCTTTAGACAGTTTATATTATCAAGAGATTGTGAGATTAATTGATAGTCAAGTTAATTCATTCAATAATATTTCCATAATAAAATTTTTAGAGGAGTGCATAGATATCTGCTTACCGATTCTTTATCAAGCATTAGATGTTAATATCACGCCTTCTGAACTTCGTGTACATACCATTTGTTATTATTGTGGGAAAAAAATTACTAAAACCTATGATGATCATTTTTGTAGATCAGATGAGAAGGGTGGTTGTTATAGAAGAAGAAAGAGAGATAGTAAGAAAGAAGCATCCGCATATAAGGCAAGTGGAATTCATCAAGGAAAGTGTATTTGTTGTGGTCATACAATGATTTGGGATGATTTTAGAAAGGGAAAAACAAAATGTAAGACTTGTGAGAAAAGACTAAAGAAAAGAGAAGAGAGAAAAAAGTAATATCAAATAACCTAACGGCCCCGTCTTATAGCGGGGTTTTTTAATTATCCACAAAATATATAATTGTCGCCAAAACGCGTACCTATGACCCATGGGATTATTAAACATCAATTGATATTATTAGACCATGGGAAAACAAAATAGCTCGCTCCAAATAAATATAAAGCATAATAGCTCGAATCAAGAAACATCCCATAAATTGGATGAGGTTTTTAAAATAATATTAAATAATAATAATGATTATGAAAAAGGAAAACATGACGAGCTGGGAGGCTCTAAAACAAATTGAGCAAACAGTAGATCAATTCTCTGGGTATTACGATAACCATTTTGATGGAGATATCGTTTTTTTAATTAGTGAAATTCGGGGAATAATTAATCAATTAAAGACTTGGGATGGAGAAAAAGTATAAAACAAGAGACATGAATTTAGCTAGCTCCCTTGTGGCTTGTGGTTTCAAGGTCGAAGTAAGAAAGAACAATAATAACATTTGCGATTTTCTTTTTAAAAATTCTAAAAATCTTGATACAACAATTGCCCAATATTGGAATCAGGAGCTAGAGATTGAAGCCTCAAATTTATTCACCGCAATAAAAAACATTAAAGCCAGAATTTATGACTGATGAAAATAAGAATGAAGAAAATAAATTAAATTATTATAGAGGGAAATTTTTACATCCTTCTTTAGATATTAAAATAGATCTAATGATAATAGGTTTTCGCTACATACATGAAGATTTAGAAGAAAAAAAATTATTTATTTCCTCTGATGAGAGTAAAATAAAATTTATTGAAAAAGAAAGGTTTAATAATAATGGCCAAGAATATTTCATTGATTGTAGAGAAAGGAAGTTGGCGAAAATAAATGATAGGTGGGATTTGGAAAAACTTTTAAAGTTTATTGATGCTTTTAATAGCGGGAAAGAAATTAATATTTCTTTAAAGAAAATCTTTAATAACATAGTTAAACTTAGTAAAAAATATATTGAATTAGAAAAAGAAGAAGATTACTTAATTATCACTGCTTGGATTATTGGAACCTATTTTTCCCAGGCTTTCTCTGCAATTCCATATCTACATATCAAGGCACCAAAACGTTCTGGAAAAACTCAATGTTTAAACTTAATAAATAGACTTGCTTTTAATGCTATTAAATCAAGGCCTACATTGGCTACATTAGGAGATACAGTGGACGCATTACACGGAACCTACCTAATAGATCAAGCTGATTCATTAGGAGGATATAATAATAAAGAAAGTGAACAAAAAAATAAAGAACTTTTAGAGATCCTTACTGATTCCTATAAGAAAGAAGGGGGCAATAGAAGTGTAATGGGCATGGATAAAAAGAGGGAGGTGTTAGAATTTGAGACATATGGTCCGAAAGTTTTTGCGTCAATTGGAGAGCTAGACGAAGATCTAGTTGATAGATGCATTATCGTTCCATTAATTAGAAGTGATAGGAATTTTTTAGAACCTAGTGAAGATAATGAAAATTGGAATGATATTAGAGGAGAAATATACAAATTATTACTTACCCATTCGTTAACTATTAAATCATATTATAATACGAAAAGGATGACTTACAAGAATAATCAAGAAATTCTAGGAAGAGAGCTGGAGATATGGCTACCTCTAGAGACTATATTGTCTCTTTCACTTGAAGAAAAAGAAATCAATTTAATTAGGGAGAGATTTAAACAGCTCTATTGCTATTCAGAATATAATCCTAATGATTTAGAAAAAGAAATAATAAATACTATATATCAATTGTTTATAAATAAAAATGAAATAGAATTAATTCTCAAGCCAAAAGATATCAGAGAAAAAATGAATGATGAAATTTGGTATAATTTTATTGACACAAATCAAAAAAAAGATATCAGAGTTGGAAAGATAGTAAAAAAATTTAATCTTACTACTAATAAAATAACTAGCTCTGAAGGAGTAGCATATCAATTCCAAAAAGATAAAATTGAAAAAATAAGAAAGACCGTATTTAAAGCTGAGGATAACTCTCCAGACTCTCCACTAAGTGAAAATAATCAAGAAGCCACACCCATTTCTTATGAAGAGTTGCCAGAAGAAGCTCGTCAAAATGATGAGCCCACTCCTATAAATGAAGAGATTCCGTTTTAACCTCTTCACAACATTAACCAATATTGAAAGTGAAATATTAAATTTATGAAGAGTGTGAAGAGTTATTAATAAAAAAAGACCCCTTACGGAGCTTTACTGAATATAATAAATATTCTAATCAATAAATTTTAAAACTTTTTCTAACCTTAGCAATTTTGTGAAATGTCATCAGTTCCTATCACCAAACTACATCAGAAATCTTTGCTTGTCAATAGTATATCAAGAGCTATCACTTTAACTGCTCATAATATTTATTATCATTAATGTCAAATACATGGATGAACTCTCAGAAAGAACAATATTAACCACCAAAGAGGTGGCGGACCTGTTAAGAGTCAGTCTAATTACTGTTAGGCGTTGGCTTAAGTCAGGTAAGATCCCTTCAATCCGTATAGGAAAGCACTATCGGATTAGAAGAGATGATATTGAAGATCTATTTAACGAACAATTAAAAAAATATGAAGATGAAAATGAAAACAATAATTCAGAAGTATCTTAAAGACCTTACGACTGAAGGCAGGTTAAGCCAAAGGACATTACAATCCTATGGTATCGACCTAGAAAAGTTTTGTGAATTTAATAACGATAAAGATGTAGACCTCCTAGAGAAAGAGGACATCAGGAAATTTACTGATCATCTTAGGGACCAAGAAAATTCCAATACATCAATTGCCAGGAAACTATCTTCATTAAGAGGTTTCTTTGGCTATCTAGAAGCTGAAAGAATAACTTCATTTAATCCGATGGCTGGAATAAAGTCTCCCAAGATTATCGAGAAAGAACCGAGCTTCCTTTCATTAAAGGAATCCCAAGCGTTAATCCAGGCCGTTAAAAAGAAAGCGACTCCATATTATCGGGAGCGTGATTTAGCTATTGTTCAGCTCTTCCTTAGCACGGGAATTAGACTAAGGGAGCTTACTGGTCTTGAAATAAATGATATTGATCTAATTAATAAAAGGATGAGAATCACCAGGAAGGGCGGGAATGAGCAGTTTATACCCCTGAGGGATGATATATGCCTTATTCTCCAAAAATATATTGATGTAAGGAGAGATATAAGCCATACGGATGCTTTTTTTATTAGTAGGAAGTATAATGGAATTAGACCTAATACTGTATATTGTCTGATTAAGAAATATTTACGGCTTGCTAGAATCCAGAAAGAAGATATCGGAGTCCATAGCTTGAGGCATACAGTGGCCACTAATTTACATGGCCAGGGTGTAGACCTGATTTCCATTAAGAAATTACTAGGCCATAAGAGAATTACTTCTACGGAGATATATACCCACATCAATGATGATGATCTTATCCAAGCAGTTAATCAAATAAATATTTAATTATGGAAAAGAAAGAAAAAACTTGGGCTACTATTCTAATAATATTTATAGGAATACTTATTTTAATTTGGATTTTTTATAGTATAAAAGAATCGAATAATGATCCTCTTGAATACTCAAACACTGTTCCAGAACAACAAGGAAACCTTAAGGATTCCGGTGGTACTCCCACTATAAGGAAAACCTATGTTCCCGAGACCGATGATCCATATACCTCAGATAATGAATATAATGATCAACCAGTTGGATATTATGGGACCGAAACAATGGAAGCATGTAATTTATCAAGCGGTAATTGTTATGACCTGGATGTTGAAATATATGGTGATGAAATAGAAAGAATTTATTTTCCTAAAGGTGGCTGGGTAGATATGTATGATAGTGAATGGGATGAATATAGTGGTGAGGGCTGGGGAGAAGATGAGAATGGAACTGAATGGGAATTTTATTATTAAATATATAAGTATGAAAAAAATAATTCTTCTGGTGCTTGTGCTTGGCTGTCTTGGCTTTGTATGTAATGAAGCTGAAGCTAAAACTTACAAAAGACAATTAATTAAAAATAGTGCCTTTAATAACGGCTTGGATTATTGGGATTGCCGATATAGACGAGATGGTGAATATTATAATCGAGATTGTGATGTATGGCCAACAATACAACAAGATAGTAGTGGCAATTATTATTTAAGCATTGGTGTATATCCATTTCAGTGGGTAGATCAAGTTGTATCAATTCCAGCTGATGCAGGGAAAGTGATATTTCAATATGACTATTATTTTCATTCTAATGATAAGAACAGCTTGAATTATTTATTTGTTGAAGCGGGAGATCCAGATGAGTGGAGCAAGAACTATGCCCGAGATTCATATACTTATTCGGATGGAGACCTAAATCAATGGTGGACAGTATCTCATGACATTACATCTGCAAAAGGCAAGGATGTTGAAGTGAGTTTGGATGTAATGAATAGTAATGAAGATCAGCCCTCTTGGGCTCGATTAGATAATATTAAAATTTATGCAAAGAGTTTTTCTGTCCTGAAAGGCCGTGTTGAGAACAAAGCTAGAAATTATAAACGATTTAAGAATGCAAAAGTTATTATCAAAAATAAAAAAGGAAAGACTCTCTGGAAAGGAAAGACAAATGATCGGGGTCGATTTAAAGCTACGGGATTAAAAGGATCTAAAAAGAAAAAGAAAATTATAATTAAAAAAGGAGATTATAAGAAGGTTATTTGGAAAAGAATTAAATGGGGAACAAGATATAATAAAAGATTCGTAGTTAAAAAACCATGAAACTGGCTGTCCTATACGCAAGGGTATCAACTGAACGGCAAAGTGATGAAGGAACTATTGAATCCCAATTGGGAGAACTAAGAGAAAATTCTTCCAAGGATAAAATAATACATGAATATATTGATGAGGGCTGGAGTGGCACTACATTAGCCAGACCAGCATTGGACGATCTAAGAGACGACGCTAAGCAAGGTAAATTTGAGGCCGTTTATATACTTGATCCTGATAGACTCTCCAGGAATCATGCTCATCTTATGATTGTAATGGCTGAACTGAAAAAACTGGGAATCGATATTAAATTTGCCCATCGGGATTACAAAGATAACCCAGAGGATAAGCTGGTGTTTAATCTTCAGGGCGTAGTGGCTGAATATGAGAGAGAGAAGATCCTTGAGCGAACAAGGCGAGGCAAGCTACAGAAAGCTAAGAGAGGGCATATAGTAAGCTCTAAGGCCCCATATGGTTATGACTTCATAAGGAAGTCCGAATCTACAGAGACTCAATATAAAATTAATGTTGAGGAAAAAAGATTGGTTGAATTGATCTTTGATTTATTTCTTCAAGTAAGGAGTATCCGAGGAGTTGCCACTGAATTGCATGGATTAGGAATCAGACCAAGAAGCGGAAAGGAATATTGGGCGAAGTCCACCATCACAAAAATATTAAAAAACACTACCTATATTGGAACTGCTTATTATAATAAACATTATTCTTGCGAAACCAATAATGGAAAGAAGTATAAGAAAGTTATAAAGACAAATAAGAAGCTGAGAAACTTTGAAGAATGGATACCAATTAAAGTCTCCCCCATTATTGACACCTCTAAATTTAATCAGGTCCAGGAATTATTGAAACATAATCAGACAAAGATTAGGCCAGCTAAAAATAAATATCTACTTACAGGATTAATTGAGTGTGGAGATTGTGGCTCCTCTTATGTGGGAGATCCAGGGAAAGGAAGACCTTGTTATAGATGCACATATCGACAAAGAAAAAATACTATTAAGGAGAAATGTAATAACAAACAGATAAGAGCAGAGCAAGCTGATACACTAGTGTGGAATACTATGGTCAATTTATTTGATAACCCTTCTATCATAGTGGATCAGTTTAAAAAATATTCTAGCCAATCTAAAACCAATAAAGAAAAGATTCAGGAAAAGATAGATGAGATGGATAAGATCTTAAAACAGAAAGAAGAAGGCAGAGAACGGATCATACATGCATATACAAATAAAAAGATTAGAGAGAGTGATTTTGATTCAGCCCTTAAAAGACTTGATAAAGAGATACTTCCATTACAGGAAGAGAAGGAGAAGCAAGAACTAAAACTAGAAGCCATTAAAGAAGAACCAAAGAAGATCCAGAATATAAATGATTTTTGTAATGAAGTTGCTTCAAGAATTAATAATCTTTCCTTTAATCAGAAGAAGGACATACTTAGATTAGTATGTGAGAAGGTGGAATATCAACCTGATTCATTAGAGATTCATACAGTCATACCAAAAAATGACGGGTCAAAGGACCTCTTACTAGGACATTGTGACCACCAGCCGCGGAAATCTCTAAAGCGCGTTTGGCTGTTTCCTGGCCGCGGACCAGGGCCATGTCCAGACCGGGAAATTCGTCTTCTATTTTTAGATCAGCCTTTTTAAATTTTACCGGCTTGATCTTTTTCTTGCCGTCAAAATGATGAAGAATGTCATTTAAGTTCCGGACCGGAAAAATATTCAGGTCTGGAATAAGGCCAGCCTCTTTGGCGTTTTGCCAAGGCAGGAAAATATTTTTGATGTTGTTCTCTTTAGCCAGCATAGCCGTAGCCAAAGCACCAGTAATAGGGCGGAGCTTAGCTTCTAAAGACAGCTCGCCCAGGAAGATGGCTTCTTTAAAAGCATCTTCTTTTAATTTGCCTCCTGCCTGAAGGACGGCCAAGGCAATGGGCAGGTCATAAGCCGGGCCCTCTTTCTTAATGTCAGCCGGAGCCAGGTTAACAGTCACCCGATATTCAGGAAAAGAATGGCCTAAATTTTTCAAGGCCGTTCTTACGCGGTCGCGTGATTCCTGAATGGCCGTGTCTGGCAGGCCGACAATGACAAAGCTGGGCAGGCCAAAGCTGATGTCTGCTTCAACCTCGACTAAATCAGAATCCAGGCCGATCAAAGCGGCGGAATAAAGTTTTGCAATCATAAATTTTATAATATAAAAGGCGCCCATGAGGACGCCGAACCTTCTAATTTGAAGTATAGCAGGAAAGATATATTATTTCAACTTTTTTCGCTTTAGTAATAATGAGTTTGTAACGACGGAGACGGAGGAAAGGGCCATAGCCAGGCCGGCGAACTCAGCGCGGAGCAGGCCGAGGGCGGCAATGGGGATGCCAACGGAATTATAGAAAAGGGCCCAGAACATGTTTTGTTTGATCTTAGCCATAGTCATGCGGGAAAGCTGAATGGCCTTAGCCACATCTTGCAGGTCATTTTTTATCAGCACGATATCACCGGTTTCAATGGCAATGTCTGTGCCCGCGCCCATGGCAATGCCCAGATCTGCTGAGGCTAAAGCCGGAGCATCATTAATGCCGTCGCCCACCATAGCCACCACGTCGCCCTCTTTTTGTAGTTTGGAAATTTCTTTAGCCTTATCTTCGGGCATGACTTCAGCTAAGACCTGATCAATGTTAACTTGTTTGGCAATGGCTTCGGCCGTGGCCAGGTTGTCGCCCGTGATCATGATAGTGCGAATGCCCATTTGCTTGAGGCGGGCGACTGCACCGGGAGATGATTCTTTAATTGTATCGGCAATGGCAATAAGACCGGCAATATTTTTTTCTATGGCAATGAGGACAACAGTCTTGCCTTCGCTTTCAAATTTATTTTTTAATTTTTCTTGTTCTGCGTCTAGTTTAATATTAAATCGGCTCAACAATTTCTTGGTGCCGATTATAATATGCTGCCCTTCTATTTTTCCCTTAACACCTAAGCCAGCCAGGGCCTCGAATTCTTCCGGTTCGGCCAGCTTGATATTTTTATGGCCAGCCTCGCGGACAATGGCTTCGGCCAGGGGGTGCTCGGATCTTTTTTCCAGGCTGGCGGCAATGGGCAGGACATCGCCTTTGACGTCCGTCACTTCAGGCAGGCCTTTGGTAATGGTGCCGGTCTTGTCAAAAACCACGGCATTGACCTTATTAGCTATTTCCAAGGCTTCGCCGCTGCGGATGAGGATGCCGTTTTGGGCGCCCATGCCGGTGCCGACCATAATGGCCGTCGGAGTAGCCAGACCCAGGGCACAAGGGCAGGCAATAACAAGAACAGCAGTGAAGATAAGAAGAGCGTCAACAAATTCTGCCCCGCCAACTGTCATCCATAAAACAAATGTAATTACGGCGATACCTAAAACCGTGGGAACAAAATAAGCGGAAACTTTATCAGCAAATTTTTGGATAGGGGCTTTCTTGCTTTGGGCTTCTTCGACAACTTTAACAATTTGGGCAAGCACTGTGTCTTTGCCTATTTTTTCGGCTTTGAATTTGAAACTTCCGGTTTTATTTAGAGTGGCGCCAACAGCTTGGTCGCCTTCTTTTTTTTCAACCGGGATGCTTTCGCCGGAGATCATAGACTCGTCAACAGTCGATTGGCCAGAAATAACTTTTCCATCAACAGGAATTTTCTCACCGGGCTTTACTATAACAACATCTCCGACTTTTACTTCCTTGATCGGTATTTCCATTTCTTTCCCGCTTCTTTCAACTAAGGCTGTTTTTGCCTGAAGGCCTAATAATTTTTTAATAGCTTCGCCGGTCTGGCCTTTGGCGCGGGCTTCCAGCCATTTACCCAGCATGACAAAAGTAATTAAGAGAGCCGATGTCTCATAAAAGACGTCGCCTGAAATGAAAAAGGTCGTCGCGATACTATAAAAAAATGCGGCTGAAGTGCCCAGGGCAATCAGCGTATCCATATTAGCGGTTTTGTTTTTGATGGCGTAGTAAGCACCTTTATAAAAACGCCAACCAACGTAAAATTGGATGACACCAGCCAGCAAGGCCTGAATGACCTTGGATGTCATGCTCATGTCGCGCATGACCATGCTTAAGATAACAACCGGAACAGCCAGGACTAAACTTAATATAAATAAATTTCGTTCTTTCTTGACTTCCCCCATTTCAACACGGGCGGTAGCCTGCTCTTCTGTTTTAATTGGATCGGCTTTATAGCCAGAGTTTTTTATGGTTTTTAGTATTTGCTTGTCGTTTTCTTTGCTTTTAAATTCAACCGTCGCTTTTTCCGTGGCGTAATTTACATTAGCAGTTTTTACATCATCAAGCTTACTCAAGTTTTTCTCAATCGTGAGGGCGCAATTAGCGCAGTGCATCCCCTGAATTTTGTATATCTTTTTTTCCGGCATATATTTATTCTATGAATTTATTTTATTTTACTTTTACAACCGCATGATTCCGATCCGCACGAGCCGCCGCATTCGCCATTGCCGGCACAAGAAGTCCCCTCTGGGGTTTCTATTACTTCCTGAGTGGCGCCTTGATCAGGCATGTCGTCTCCTTCAGTGACAATAAATTTTCCCCAGACCATTTCCATCCAACAGGAGAATTTTATTTCTCCGGCTTGTTCTGGCGTGAATTCGATAATATTCTCACCAACTTGCAAAGCCTTCTTTATATTATATTCTGGCATTATTATTTCATCGGTGCAACCAGACATTTGTTTTACATCTATAATCCACCTGACTGGGACACCTTTTTTTACATATAAAACATTGGGCTCATAACCATTGTAAGTAAGTTCCATTTTGACAGTTTGATATTCAGTGACGGAACCGTCAACGATAAATTCGGTCTGACTAGTCTGCTCTTTTGACACCAGCCCCTTATAACCGTAGCCAAACGAAGTCAGGCCGCGATTCAGCATTAATAACCCGAGAATTATTACAACTACACCGGAAAACTTCATGATCTTTTTTATTTTCTCGTTTTTTATAGATGACAGCAAGCTACCAAAACCAAACATTAAAGGAATCGTACCCAGGGCGTATACAAACATCGAGGCGGCGCCAGTCCAAAAGCTGCCGGAAGCAAGAGCATAAAGCTGCATGGCCTGAAGCGGACCGCAGGGCATAAAGCCGGTAAGCATACCAATAATGAAAGGCCCTTTGGGTTTGCTGTTTTCTTTATTGCCATATAAATATTTGGCAATAAATTTCGGGGTCTTTAATTTTACTTTATTGAGATATTTATTATTAGTGAGCAGGGAAAGGCCCATCAAAATCATGAAAACTGCTGCCAATAGAATAATAACGGCTTTGAAAGTAGGATTAATAGCAAAAAAAGATCCGATCCCACCTAAAAGCCCGCCAATAAGCGTGTATGAAATCAAGCGACCGAGATTATATTGAAAATGAGGAGCAAATTTTTTCTTTTTTTTGGCGTCTGGTTTTTGGCTGGCCGCGGTGTATGTGACAACTAAGCCGCCGCACATACCGACACAATGAAAACTAGCTAAGATACCGATTCCAAAAATAAGCCAATAACTTAAATTCGTTTCATTAAGACGAGAAAGGATTTCTAACAATCCAAAATATTTTACGATAAAATAACCAACACCAAAAACTAATACTGCCAATATTCCGATAATCCAGCGTTTTAATTTTTTATCGCTATTTTTTTCCTCTTTCTCTTTTTCGTTTTCCCCAGGAGCTTCAGGGACAGAATAATTAAGACTTTCAATTTTTTTTACAATGGCTGCTTTTGAAACCTTATTCTCTTCAAAATCAATCTTGGTATCGCCGGAAGAGTAATCAACAGAAATATCATTGATACCCGCCAAGGTCTTAACTTCATTTTCAATTCTGGTCTGGCATGACTGACAATGGGTCCCTTTTATATTTATTTTAATAGTAGTCATAAAAATTATTTATTGGCCAATTTGGTTACTTGCAGGATCTCATCAATCATTTGCTTTTTCTTTTTATCGTTTTTGGAGGCCATAGCGTTTTTAAAGCATGAGTTAAGATGTCCTTCCATTAACATATTATTGGCTGATTTTAGTAGCCCGATGACAGCCATATTTTGGGTCATGATATCGATGCAGTACTTATCTTCTTCTGTCATCTTAATAATCTTTTCCAGATGGCTTTTGGCTTTTTTAAAGTTAATGATAGTTTTTTTCTTTTGCTCGGTCATAATTTTTGATAGGTTATTAGATACCCCTACCGAGGGTATGGGTATATACTATAGGGTATAGTAATTTTTGTCAAAAGACAGCTTATCCACACTCCCCTTTAATAGCGAGCCATGCTAAAATATATTCCCATAAGAATTAATAAAAACATATGGAAAAAACCATTAAGAATCTGGCAAAAGCATTTATCGGGGAAAGCCAGGCCCGCAATCGCTATCATTATTATAGTAAAGTGGCTAAGCAAGAAGGCTATGAACAATTAGCCAGTATCTTTACAGAAACTGCAGAACAAGAAAAAGAACATGCTAGTCAACTTTTTAAGAGGCTGCAGGAGCTAAAGAAAAAAGCGGGAGATAAAATGGATAAAATTGATGATGTGGAATCATTTGTTCCGGTTGAATTTGGTGATACTACGGAAAATTTAAAAGCGGCTATTGAGGGAGAAAATTGGGAACATACAGAAATGTATCCTGGTTTTGCGGATACAGCTGATGATGAAGGCTTGAAAGAAATTGCAGACCAGCTACGGGCAATTGCGAAAGCAGAAGAGCATCATGAAGAAAGATATCAGAAATTATTAAATGTGCTTGAAGACGGCACTATTTTAAAGAAGGACAAAGAAGTGGCTTGGGTCTGCCGGGAATGTGGTTATGTTCATACTGGGACTGAACCACCGGAACTTTGTCCTTCTTGCTTACATGCCCGAGCATATTATCAATTAAAATGCGAGGAATATTAATATGACTAAACAAAACCAAGTTTATAAGTGCGAAGTGTGCGGTAATATAGTGGAAGTTTTACATGAAGGCGTAGGTGAATTAGTATGCTGCAATCAACCCATGGATTTACTGGAAGAAAATACGGTCGATGCCGCCAAAGAAAAGCATGTGCCGGTAATCGAAAAAACCGACAATGGATTTAAAGTCAGTGTCGGCGAGGTGCCTCATCCCATGGAAGACGAACACTTTATTGAGTGGATCGAAGTGATTGCCGATGGTAAGTCTTATAAAAAATTCCTGAATCCAGGGGCGGCGCCGGAAGCAGAGGTCTGTATTCAAGCAGAAAATATTACAGCCCGTGAACATTGCAATTTACACGGACTTTGGAAGGCTTAATAATATCCCGCCCCAGGAAAATAAATGTCCTACCCCTTAAGGGGTAGGACATTTATTTTCCCTTCAAAGGGGTGGGATAGTTATTTTCCTAAGACAGTTTTTAATAATTTTTGTTTATTATCTCCTTTTTGTAATTTATTCCTTTTTAGGTGCCCACATTTCTGACAACGAAATAATATTTTTTCCTTATCAATCGCGCCTTCCAGAGCAATCGGCTCCATCAGTCCCCCGCAGTCTGATGCCCGGTCTCCGGGATTAATATCAACGTGCTTGGAATATAAACATGAAGGGCAGTGGTTCGTAAAACCGCTGCCTTTTATTTTATGGCCGCAATTCTCGCAGACAAAGTCCTCAACTTTCCTTTGGAACTTTTTTTCTTTTTGATTCATAAAAAATAATATAGCCCATCCATAAGATAACGGCAATGACAATGTAAATATCAGCTAAGTTAAAAATTGACCAAAAAGGCACATGAATAAAATCAATCACATAACCAAAGCGGATGCGATCAATAATATTGCCAAGCGCGCCGGCAATAATAAAAATTATTAAAGCAAACTGAAAAACTTCTTTTCTCTTCAATGTCTGATAAGTCATGTAAACCAACAATCCGAAAATTATGGCTGTCATAATAATATAAATAACTATATTAATAGGCAGGCCAAAAGCAACATTAGGATTGCCCTGAAAGCTAAAAAATAATAAAGGCTCCCAGATGGTGATTTGGGAACCCTGATTAGCCACAAAATAATTTTTTGTAATCTGGTCGAGCAGTAAAGCAACTACTCCGGCGAGAGAAATTAAAATGAATTTTAATTTGACACTCATTATTTTGCGCAGTTCATGCAAGTGCGGGCCGCGGGGTTGGCTTGCATACGGGCATTATCAATTGATTCGTTGCATTTTTCACAGTAACCAAAATTGTCATCCCCGTCTAGTTTTTCCAGAGCAGCTTGGATGTCGTTTAGGCGGGATTCCAATTCGCCAGTATCATAAACTCGGACTAAATAATCCGCGACTTCGCCGGGCGAGACGCCATCCATTTCCGGATAATTATCATCACCGTAATTAGGGAATTTTGGATCGAAATCTCCAGGGACATGATCTTCTACATCTCGTTTTGAAATAACCCCTAATCCTTTTTCAGTTGCTTCTTTTTCTTTTAATAGTCTTTTTCTTAAATCCTCTTTGGTTTTGTCTTCCATAATATTATATTTTTATTTATTAAATTTATTGTTTGTTAATAGAGTATATCAAAAATATTGGGCAAAAAAAAGAGGGGGCGATGAAAGCCCCAATCTTATTATCAAAGATATTATATGGACATCATGCGCCCCCAGTCGTCAGGATTTCTGTCTTTCCCACCCAAAGGTAGGTCTGATCTTAAGTCCTGGCGATAAAGGACTTTTCCTATGTACTAGGCGTAGTAGGAAAACGTTGCTTCTCCACTAAGTGACGGCTGTCCCTAGATACTCCGCAGAGTATATAATTTAGGGCTGGCCAGTTTTTGTTTTTGTTTTATTGCCTAGAGCTAGCAGAGAAGAGCATATTACGAATTTTGGGCTATTCCATCAAGAATTCGCAATACACTGCTCTCTGCTATTTTTTTGTAAATGAGCTTATCCACACTTAGAGTAAAGTAAGTATAGCAAGAATTTTTAAAAAAGTCAATGTTAAAGACGTATCTTGGCTATTATTAGCCTTTTTTTAACTAAAAATATTGTCATTTGAATAAAAATAACCTGTGGATAAGTTATTCACAGGTTATTTTTTTGCTATAATTAGCAGATTATTTCGAATTTTCGACGATTTCCTTTACTTCTGCAGCAGCCTCATCAAGTTTTCCTTCTTCATTTACGACTAAAAAGTCCCAATCTAAGAGGTTTTCAAGTTCTTTTCGGGCTGTTTCTAAGCGTTCTTTAATGACTTCTTTAGAGTCTGTTTCCCGGTTTACCAGCCTTTTTTCCAGATATTCGTAGGATGGGGGCATAATAAAGATAGAAACAGCCTCAGGCATCATTTTTTTGAATGTTCGGGCACCCTGAGGATCGACCTTAACAACCACCATGTCGTTTTCTGACAATTTATCTTCAACTTCCTTTTTTGAGGAGCCGTAGAGATTGCCATAGACTTCGGCCCATTCAATCATGCCGTCGGAATCTTTCATTTTTTTAAATTCCTCTTCAGCAACAAAATGGTACGGATGGCCTTCGGACTCGCCAGCACGGATTTCTCGCGTAGAAGTGGTGATAACCTGGGCAAATTCAAGCCCTTGCTCCTTAGCGCGGAAAATTACAGAATCCTTGCCTGCGCCTGATGGTCCGGTTATGATAAATAATTTTCCCATATAATTTTATTAATCGCTATTATTAATTTGTATTATGTTCTTGGTTGCCTAGGAGAATACGGCTTTCTGGGGCCGGAAGGTCGACGGTCTTCCTGGTAGCCCTCTGGTTTTGGCAGGAGCTCTTTAATCGAAAGGCCAATTCTGCCCCTTTCTTTGTCAACTTCCATAACTTTTACCTTTACCAATTCACCAGGCTTGATGACGTCAGAAATTTTATTAATCCTATTATAACTTACTTGAGAAATATGTACCATTCCGTCATCTTTTGGCGTAAGTTGGACAATAGCGCCTATTTCAGCACCGGAATTTCGGTCAGTGACGATCTTTTCGACGGTGCCTTCATATTCTTCTCCGACTTCTATTACTTTAAGGACGTCTTCAATCATCTTAAGGCCGTTTTTCATGTCTTCGCCGCCAACAGCTGTGACAAATACAGTGCCGTCGTCTTCGATGTCAATTTCCACTCCGGTCGTGTCGATGATTTCATTAATGATTTTGCCGCCCGGACCAATAAGTTCGCCGATTCTTTCCGGATCGATCTTTAAGGTCTCAATGCGAGGAGCAAATTCGGACATTTCTTTATTTGGTTCGCTGATCGCTTTATTGGTGACTTCCAATATTTCTAAACGGGCTTTTTTAGCCTGCTCCAAAGTTTGTTTGCATTGTTCCAAGCTGATGCCCTGGACATTTGAGATATCAAGCTGGATGGCAGTGACGCCGTTTTTTGTTCCCGCGACTTTGAAATCCATATCACCAGCATGATCTTCTACGCCCTGAATGTCTGTTAGAATCTTATACCCTTTTTGTGGATTTTCTAGATCAGACATCAAACCCATGGCAATTCCAGCCACAGGGGATTTGATAGGAACGCCAGCATTCATCATGGCCATAGAAGCGCAAGTGGCAGAGCCTTGAGAAGAAGAGCCATTAGATGCTAAAACTTCCGATACAACTCTGATGGTATAAGGGAAGTCAGCTTTATCTGGAATAACAGGTTCCAAAGCTTTTTCCGCCAGGGCGCCGTGGCCGATTTCACGGCGACCAGTGCCGCGCATAGGACTAACTTCACCAACAGAAAATGGCGGGAAATTATAGTGATGCATAAAACGTTTTGTGCCTTCTAACTCCATCTGATCCAGAATCTGTTCTGCCCCAGGAGGGCCAAGGGTAACAATAGAAAGAATCTGGGTTTCACCACGCTGAAATAAAGCTGAACCGTGGACGCGGGGCAAGACGCCGACTACGGCAGATAAGTCCCTGATTTCATCTGTTTTACGGCCATCTACTCGTTCATCTTTTTCTACTAAGCGCTTTCTTGCCTCGTCAGCAAAAGCCTGGTCAAAATATTCCCATGCATAGCCAAATTCCTCTTCTGTTAGCGCATTTTTAAGGTCTTCACGGATAGCGTTTTCAGCATTCTGACGGTCAATTTTAGAACGCAGTCCAAAAATTGAACCTATTTTTTCTTTAATAATCGGATCAGCTTTAGCAATCGCTTCTTCCTTTAATTTCTGCTCTTCTTCCGGGGCAGCAAAAGTTTTCAAATCAATCTTTTCTTTGCCAATCTCTTTTTGGATTTTTTCTAAAAATTCAACGACCGGTTGCAGGTTCTTAACACCAAATTCAATGGCGCCAGCGACCTTGTCATCTTCTGATTGCTGGGCATCAATTTCCATCATCACAACTTCACCGTTGCGGCCAGCTAAAGTCAGATTGATCTCGCTTTCTTTGATCTGTTCGATAGTTGGATTTAAAACATAGTCATTATTAATATAACCGACAGTACAGCCAGCCAAAGGACCATTCCAAGGAATGTCGGAAATCATTAAGGCGGCGGCCGCACCGGTCAGGGCAATGATATCCTGATTTGTTTCCTTATCCAAGGCTAAAACTGTCACGACAATTTGCACGTCGTTCCTGATTTCGTTAGAAAATAAGGGACGTAAAGATCTGTCTACGACCCGACCAGTTAACACGGCCTCGTCGGTAGGTCGGCCTTCTCTTTTCATGAAGCGAGAGCCGGAAATTTTTCCAGCGGCGTACATCTTTTCTTCATAATCGACCATTAAAGGAAAATAATCGATGTCTTTTCTTGGTTCGGGGCCCATGCAGGCCGTGACTAAAACAACTGTGTCGCCATATTGCATGCGTACAGATGCGTTTGTCAGAGGAGCCATTTGGCCGGTTTCCAAAATCAGTTTCTTGCCCGCCCATTCCATTTCGAACTTTTTTGGTTCATTCATAATTTTTTTGTCTGGTCAGCAGACTTCAGACTCTGAATCGAGCCTACTTGTCTGCCGGCCAAAATAATTATTAGTTATTAAATTTAATTATATTTTGAATATTATCTAAAAATAGTTCACTGCCGGTAACATGAAAGAGGTAATCGCCCCTTTCCACTAAGACAATATAGGTGGTACTGCCGTCCTTGGCGCTCTTGCCTGTGTATTTTATGCCCTCAGCGCCTTTTATATCAATTGGTTCTTCATTGGTTATAGTCAGGCTTTCCAGAACAATGCCTTTCATATCCCGGGGCATAACAGTAAGATAATTTCCGGAATCAAGGTCATAATAATAAGTATCTCCCTGAATAACTGGCTCGATGTCTTCATAGCCTTCTAAAGTGAAATCCAGACCATACACTTCAACTTCTTCAGGTCCGCCAATGCCCGTTTCCATTTCATCTTCATCAATATCGCTATTTATATCAGTCTCTTCACTTTTTTTATTAATATTTTCGTCTTCCTCTTGGATATCTTCAATTACCTCCTCCTTTTCAGCTGATTCTTCCATGCCGCCGTCTTGGCCGTTATCCCAGACCGTGAAATAGAGAATCAGAATAGTGCCGACAATCACGACAAAGCCGATAAATAACCAGCCGGATTTGTCAGTAGCAATAGCAATAGATTTTTTTTTTGTTTTCGGCATATAGAAAAACCCCAAAAAATGGGGTTCTTATTTAAAGGTTGGAATCTTTCAAATTCAAGGCCTTAATTAGCTTGGCAAATGATTCGGGATCGTCTTTTTTCAGATAGCGCATGAGACGGCGTCTTTGGCCGACCTTCTTAAGCAAGCCTCGGCGTGAAGAAAAGTCTTTTTTGTGAGTTCTTAGATGACCGGTAAGGTCTTCAATTTCGGCTGATAACAGCGCAATTTGCACCTGTGGGGAACCAGTATCGCCTTTGTGAGTGGCGAATTTTTTGATCACATTGTCTTTTTGGGTTCTTGAAATCATAGTGGCGTAATTCGCGATATCCAAGCACACAGCAGTTAGCGCCTATGGCCGAGATATCGTAATTAATTATTAAAATACGTAAGGAGAATTATAACAGGGTAATAAATATTCGTCAATTAGGACCGCAGATTGAACCACTGATTACGCCGATTTGGCAGATGACACAGATTTTTTTCCTAAATAATCTGCGGAATCTATTAAATCAGCGTGATCTGCGGTTCTGTTCCATAAAAAAAATGAGGCCTGGGAGCGGGTCAGAGTTGGTGGATCTCTGCTTGCTCCCAGGCCAAAGGACCGTGGCGGTCCGGGAAAAAAAGAGAGGGCCAAGGCAGACGGACACGGAGACTGGGGAGGGGGGGGAATTGTCTCGTGTCCTGGGGAATCTGCCTTGGCCCAGGTGAAGGCGGGAGCCGCGATTGGTGGATCGAGCGGCATCGCCTTCATGGGGGTAAAGATAAGAGGAGGGGCCGACCGGAGTCGGGGGGCAGGGGGCCTCCGGAAGGCCCACACCTCTTATCCAAAAAGAACTAAGGTGGGGAGGCGGAGTATTTAGCACCACTGCGCGAGGGGCACGCGTTAACCAGTAAGTGGGAGAATTCCAACTCCGCCTCCCACAAGTAGCCCGACTTTACGCTTAAAAAGCAGTTTTGTCAAGACCCTCACCCCATTGGGAAAAGGGGTATCCCATAAAATTTAGCATTGAAAAAAAAATAGATGTGTCGTAAAATATTAGTATGCCTGATCAAATAAACAACTTAATTACAGAATTTTTAGAATATTTAGAAATAGAAAGAAACCGATCGCAAGCGACGATCCGGAATTATGATTTTTATTTACACAGGTTTGTAGAATTTTCTAAAATTAAGTCCCCTGGTCAGATCACTCTGCCCCTGGTTAAGAAATATAGGATCTATTTAAACCGAATGAAAGATGAGAGAACGGGCGAGCCGCTAAAAAAAAGCACGCAAAATTATCACGTGATCTCTTTGCGCAGTTTTTTAAAGTATTTAGCCAAACAGGACATTAATACTCTTGCCCCAGAAAAAATTGAATTACAAAAACAACCAGACAGGCAAGTAGAATTTTTAGATGAAGTTGATTTGGCCAAACTAATGGAAGCGCCCCGGCTGGTTAAGGGCCAAGATATTATTAAAAAAAGAGACAAAGCGATTTTAGAAACATTGTTTTCAACTGGCCTGCGCGTATCTGAACTGGCTAATCTTAAAAAGGAAAGTATTAATTTGAAGAAAGATGAATTTTCTGTGCGCGGAAAAGGCAGTAAGATCAGAGTGGTCTTTTTATCAGACCAGGCAAAATATTGGATCGGTGAATATCTGAAAGCCCGGCAAATGGATGTATCGCCTTATTTGTTCGTGGCCCATGATCGGGCGAAAAATGACCGGGAACCAAGGCCGCTAACTCCCAGGTCAATAGAAAGAATTATTACAAAATATGCCAAAGTCGCCGGCCTAACAAAAAAAGTGACGCCTCATACTTTGCGCCACTCTTTTGCGACTGACCTGCTTAGCTCTGGAGCAGACATTAGATCTGTTCAGGCTATGCTCGGTCACTCATCTATTACTACCACCCAAATTTACACACATATTACAGATAAACATCTTAAAGATATTTATAAGAAATATCATGGAAAAAACAGGGGTTAAAATTTTGTAGAGACGCGATTAATCGCGTCTCTACAAAATTTTTAAATTACTTCTGCTTCTTGACTTGCAATATTTTCGGCTGAGGGCCGATTTTTAAATTGAAAACGCCGTTGTCGCTTTTAATTATTTTTGTTTTCAACGGAGTAACTACCCGAATAGTTGTGGCTTTATTGAATTTGAGATTATATTTTTTTGGGCCATTGGTCTTCCAAATCACGTAGCCGGGTTTTTTCTTTTTGAACTTATAATAATAAACGCCAGCATTGTCTGAAGATTTTAAAGAGCGAAAATAAACTGAACCAGAATCACGGGAACCATCCGGATTATCATCGATTACAAATGAGTCAAAATAAATTGGCCGGTCTAAAATGCCGTTGGCATTGCCGCCCCAGTTCTGATCATAGTTTTTTAAATTGACGCGGTAAGGCAGCCAGTCTGAAGGCATGCGGCCCATGCTATATTGAAAGGTCTCGCCACTGGAATCTTCCACGCGGACACGGAGCAAAGTCATAGAATTCGTACCTTTGGCCTGAAATTGCAGATTCCGTGTCTTTTCATTTAGCTTAATCCGCTTATAAACCGGCGCATAGCTATTCTGGTTCTTGCCGATAAAATCATATTCGACCTCCAAAGAAGTTCCTGGGCCAGCTGAGATTTTTCCATTTGTATTCAGGGTATTTTCAAATTGCCATGAATTTGGATCGGAAAAATTATCAACGTCAGTCCGGGAAAGCATCTTTTCACCCTTATAGTCAGTGCGATAAATTCTCTGAGCCATGGCTTGATAAGCGTAGTAGCTTCTTTTCTTTGACCAGTCATTTTCCAGAATGCCAAAGTTAGATTCTAAATAATCTTTATTATTGGAATCATCCCGGAAATCATACCAGAATAAATGATTCACTTTTGGAATGGTCAAAGCGAGCAGATATTGGCGCCCAAGCAATTGTGCCTGAGTTTTATCGTAAACGCCATTAGTATATGTAGTATAGCCAAATTCAGTCAGCCAAATCGGTTTTTTCCCATACTTGTTCCCTTTCATCAAAGCACGCATAGAACGCATGTCCGTTAGAAATGAATTAAGGCCGGGCACGCTTTCCTCTGGCGTGTAATTGAAATTATCGTCTTTTACCCGATAAGGATGGATGGAAACGATATCAAAAGGTTCTTTATTGTAATTCTTTTTATAAAAAGCGAATACTTTTGAAAGGAAGGCATCGTCCGTGCCGGAAGTGCTTCCGATTACGACCTTGGCTTTGGGATTCGCACGTTTGATTTCGTCGTAGGCATATTTAGTATAAAGGGCGTATTGGTCCGGATCTGCTTTTGGCTGCCAGGAACTGTCTAAGTTCGGCTCATTCCAGATTTCCCAATAATCAACGCGGCCCTTGAAATGAAGAGCTAAGTTATAACAATAATCGCGCCAAGCCTCAGGATTCGGAGGATAGGAATAATAATTAACTGCTCCGGGATTACCAGATGCCCAGGAGCTGGAATTTGTGATCAGACCAAGAACTTTAATATCTTTATCGTTATATTTATTGATAACGGCATCATAAGTAGCCCAGGAATAGGCATCATTGGTCGGCTCAATTACGTCCCAATTAAATTGTTCGCGGGCCCATCTGATTTTGGCGTTTGAAGCCAGGTTTAAAGCCTGGTCCCAATGAGTCTGGGAAACACGCTCTCTTAAATTCATGTTCATGCCAAAGGCTTTTATTTTGGCTTGGCCAGCTAAAGGCATGACGAGCATGCTTAGGGCGACCAGTAATAATATTTTTTTCATAGTCTTTTATTGAGGCGAATTTTGTGAAATCCGCTTTCAGTTTTTTATTTTAATTAACTATCCTTGGAAGCGGACATCATATGTCCGCCATCTGGGAATTGTTTTTTTAGTTCGTCGGAATCAAGTTTTTTGGCTTTGGCAGCCACGCTTTTCTTGACGCCTTTAATATCTATTTTTTTAATATCAATTTCTTTAGCGCGCTTGATCAGGTATTCACGTGTGTTGAGCTTAGGATCATCAAGAACTTCGTCTAAAAGCTGATTTAAAACCAAGCCAATTTCGCGTCCGGGAGGGAGATCGGTCAACTTCATTATATCATGTCCGTCAATTGCGAGCATATTTGTGTCAATCGGGTCTTTCTGAACTTCTATTAATCTCTTTTCTAATTCCACTAATTTAAATGGTTTGGCTTTGGCACACGCCGAACCTAAACGATCGCCGATCCTTAAATCGATCAGGTCCTGAAGATTGTGTTTGCCGACCCTAACAAGAATACGGCGTACGCCCGCGTCCGTGATCTCACCAATATTATAATAAAACATATGATGGCGAATAAGATGGGAAACCCGATCGATATTTTTTTTAGGAAATTTCAGGCGGCGCATGATCCGGCGGGTCAGCTTACTGCTAACGATCTCATGATTATGAAAAGACGCGTCTTCGCCTTCGCCTTCCTTGGTCTGGGGCTTGCCGATGTCATGAAACAGGGCGGCCAATTTAACAAGCGGGTCATCAGAGGGCGTAAAAGCCATGGAAAGCAGGGCATGATAGTAAGCGGTATAAGGATGATGTTTATTTTGTGCCAGTCCAACGTTTTTTTCCAGTTCGGGCAGGAGAATGGCTTGCAAACCAGATTCTTTCATGAGCCACATACCATAAAAAGGATCGTCACTAGAAATAATTTTCATGAGTTCGTCTCGGATTCTTTCTCCAGACACAGCTTTGATTAATTCTTTATTTTTAATTATGGCTTGCCAGGTCTTTGATTCAATCTGAAAATCTAGTTGGGCCGCGAACCGAATCGCGCGCATCATTCTGAGGGCATCTTCTTGATATCTTTCATTGGCGTCTCCGACAGCTCTAATTGTTCGCTTTTTTAAATCTGCTTTTCCTTTAAATAAATCGATCATGTTCTGGCCGTCATAAGCCATGGCATTGATAGTAAAATCACGTCTCTTTAAGTCTTCTTCCAAGGAAACTCCGAATTTTACTTCGTCCGGATGACGCTTATCAGAATAATTGACTTCAGAGCGATAAGTAGTTATCTCAACCTCTTCTCCCTCTATAAGAGCGACCACTGTACCAAACTTATTATTATAGTAAGTAGAAGTAAAAGCCTTTTCTATGTCCTGAGGCAGGGCAGAAGTGGTAATATCCCAGTCTTTCGGTTCTTTGTCTAATAAAATATCTCTAACGCAGCCTCCCACTATGTAGGCTTCAAAACCGCCGGCTTTGAGCTGGTTGAGGATGAATTCGATATGTTGGGGCAATTTTATGATCATAATGGTATAATATCACATGAAATAGGCATTGACTATTTAACAATTTTTTGCTAGTTTAGTAAAGTTATCCATTTTATATCCGCCCTCGTAGTTCAACGGATAGAACAGCGGCCTTCTAAGCCGCGGATGTAGGTTCGATTCCTGCCGAGGGTACATATGAGTCCAGATGGAATAGAAAATAAGCCCCGCCTTTTTGAGGGTCACGAACAGGGACGGCGCGGACCAGAAACGCAATCCCCGCAAGAGCGGACAGAATACCATCCTACGCAAGCTGCGATCAGGGATATGCGCGATTTTTTTGATTTTGCAGAAACTCCAGCTATTCAAAATGAGTTAGACAGAGGGAGATCTTTATCTGACGCAATTTATGACCGTTTTTATTCTGAAGATTACCGCGGGCAAAAATACAATGAAAATGATCCCCGCTACCAGAATTTAGCCAGGAGTTATAACAGAACAATGTCCCAGACAGAGGACTGGTGCCGGCAAATGCAGGACTGGTCGAACCAGCAAGGAAACGAAACTGGCTTCGTGGTGCAGGAAAATCAATTGCAGAATGATTGGATGTATATAAGAACGAACGGAGGCTTAGATTCGAAGCAACCGATCGGACGCATGTATCTCAACCTGAAGCCGGGGGCGGCCCCTGACTTCTATGCCCGGGCAGCAGATGAGATATTCAAAGCCGGGGTAGGGGCTGATCTGAAAATGCCCCGGGAGGCAAATATTGATGATTTTAACCGGCCGGATAAAGTGGTCATTTATTTCAATGAAGCAGACCAGGGAAAGCTCCTGGAATTGATACGGTCTTACTATCAGGAAAAACCGCAGGCCTTTGACGAGGGCACGCCCCGATTCACGGCAGAACTGGCCGACCAGCAGGGCGGAAAAATGACGGGCGTGGGTTTTGCCGAACAGCCCCTGGATCATAGTAAAAGTTTTGGGGATATTCGTTCAAATATATTGGCAGATATGTATGCGACCGCACAAGCACAAGGAATATCTATGCACGAAAAGGAATTCCATCCGGCCGCGCAGTTCATTGTCGCTTGTGAAAACCACAGGGTTGATCCGGAAAATCCGGCTTTCAATATTGGGATCGATGGAACCAACCGTTTTGAAGCCATGCGCTCACAACGGCCTGAATAAAGTCTGGACATATAAATATTTAGTGCTATAATTGCAAAAGTATTTTTACTTGTTCATTAAAAATTGAATAATTTTTGAACCCATGATATAATATTAAAAGATATATTATTAAACAGTTCAAAATGGCAAAGTCTGAAAAGAAAAGACAAGCGAGAGAATTAAGGAGAAAAGGAAATAGCATTAAAGATATTGCTGATAAATTGCAAGTAAGCAAAGGAAGCGTCAGTCTTTGGTGTAAAGACATTTCCCTTTCCAAAGACCAAATTGAAAAATTGGAAATTAAAATGAACAAGGCCAGTTATAAAGGCAGGCTTAAAGGAGCGGCAACACAAAAGCAAAAAAGATTAGATAGAATGGTTTTTTGGGAAAAAAGAGGCCAGGAAGAAATTAAAAAAATTTCAAAACAAGAAAAATTATTGATTGGCTTGGCCCTATACTGGGGAGAAGGAGGAAAAAATGAAAATAAAGTGGCATTTTCAAATTCCGACCCGGCCATAATATCTTTTATTCTAAAATGGTTCAAAGAAATTTTTAATATAAAGAAAAATCAATTTGCATTTCAGATCGGGATAAATATCCTTCATAAAAACAGATACCCGCAAGTGTTGACCTATTGGCAAAATCAGACAGGCATGTTAAAATCCCAATTCCAAAAACCCTCATTTAAAAAAACAAAAGTGAAGAAAAAATATGAGGATATGGAAAATCATTTCGGCACTTTGAGAATTACAGTGAAAAAAAGTTCTGAATTATTTTATAGAATTCGTGGCCTGATCAAGGCCATTGATAAGGCAGCGTAGCTCAGTGGTTAGAGCACACGCTTCATAAGCGTGATGTCGGTGGTTCGAGTCCACCCGCTGCTACCAGCGGCGTTTCACTGCGCGAACCGCACTGGTAAACCATAATGTTTCGTGGTTTATCGCTGCGGTTTCAGCGCAGCTGAAAACGCATGCGGTGACCGTAGCTCAATTGGTAGAGCACCTGATTGTGGTTCAGGCGGTTTGTGGGTTCGAGTCCCATCGGTCACCCAGATAAAATCCCCTCGTAAATGAGGGGGTTTTTATTTCTTGCTATCTGGGATAACGTATGTTTAAATATATTCATATTCAATAATCATATGCTTGAGCCCAATACAAAAACTTATAAGGTGCTCGCAAAAATTAAAAATAGTGTCCCCGAATCACTTAGACTTAGGCTTGATGCGGAAAAATTCGGGGTATTGGAATTAATAAAATTTGCGTCAAATAATATAAATGAATCAGCCCGGGTGCTTGATGCCGGAGCCGGGCCTTGTCCTTATAAAAAACATTTTTCTCACACCTGCTATGAATCAACTGATGTCATAGAAAAAAATAAACATGATTTTTACTGCCGGCTAGATGACATACCTCAGCCAGATAACTCATACGATGCTATTCTAAATACCCAGGTCCTGGAGCATGTTGAATATCCGCAAAAAGTAATTGATGAATTCTACCGCATCTTAAAACCAGGCGGGAAATTATTTTTAACTGCGCCGGGACAATGGCAAGTACATGAGGCGCCGAACCATTATTATAATTTTACGCCTTATGGGCTTGGATCATTATTTAAAGATGCTGGATTTAAAATAAAATTTATTAAACCAAGGGGCGGTGTGTATTGGTTTTTAGGAAAAACTACCAAAGCCCTGCCCCGATATTTATTAGAACCGTATTTATTTGAAGAAACAGAAGGCGTAAAAAAATTTAAACTTACTCCCCAAGGAATTTTACTATCTCCTTTCATATTATTAGCCCTGCCATTTACAGGGTTTTTAATTCCGCTTACGTGTTTTTATCTGGACGGATTGGACAAGAGGAAAGACAATACTCTGGGATATGCCTGTTATTGTGTGAAAGAATAGGTTTTCGGTGGCAATTTATAAATTATCTTTTTAAATAAAAATCCTCACTAGAATGGAGGATTTTTTAATTTTTATGGTATAATAAATTAAGCATGAAAAAAGTTTACTTCACATTATTAGCCGTATTAGTTTGCTTGGGATTTTTTGGAGCAGCTTTAGGATCGGTTTATAATGACGCGCTGACATCTGATGAAGTATCGCATATTCCGGCCGGGTATTATTACCTTACAGAAGGCCGGTTTTTTATTAACCCGGAACATCCGCCTCTTACAAAAGACCTGGCTGCCCTGCCCCTCCTTTTTCTAAAACCAACTAAACCAGAAATAACCGGGGGCATACATGAGCCGGCCCGGGAAGAGCCAGCCTATCCATATGGCAAGGACATTGAATTCCTGAAAAATTCTGAAATAAACAATGGCCAATGGGAATGGGGAAGAATATTTTTATTCCATCCGGACAATGACCCGGACAAAATGGCCTTATGGGCAAGAATTTCTGTGATTTTCTTTAATGCCCTGTTTTTATTTTTATTATTTCTGACATTAAAAAGAGTCTGGAACAGGAAATCGGCTTTGATAGCCATAATTTTAATGGCAGTCAGTCCGTTTATGCTGGCCCATGCTTCTTTAGTGACGCTTGATTTCATGCCTTCACTTTTTATGGTGATCGGTTTTAGCTGGTTTGCCATGTACATGAAAAATTGGATGGCAGACAAAAAAAGGAGTTGGGCTATGGTCCTGGCCATCATCTTTTTTAGCATGGCCATGCTATCTAAATTCAGTTTTGCATTGGTGTTGCCGACGGCTTTTATTGCCGGGGCAATTTATCTGATGGCCTTTAAAGGTTTCTGGAAAAATTTGTTTAAGTTTATTTTGCGATTTATTGTAATCGCTTTTTTCATAGGAATAATCATCACTCTTTTCTATGCTCCGCACGTGATGAATATGCCGGCCGATGAGATGTTGCAGCAAATCAGCAATAATTATCCGGAAGAAGCGCCACAAATTGCGAAAACATTCTTAGATACACTGGCGGGAACTGACAATGCCGGATTAAAAGGCGTGTCGGAATATTTGGTTGGCGTGGTCATGGTAGGAACAAGAATCGCCGGAGCCTGGCAAACCATATACTTTTTGGGAGGCGTATATGGCTCGGAAGGCGCTGGCCTGCTCTATTTCCCGTTATTGTTTTTAACAAAAATGCCGACTAGCTTTATTCTGGGTTTATTGTTGCTGGCAGGAATGATCGTGCGGAGCTGGTTCCAGGTAAAAATGAGCTTGAAGGAGAGACTAAAAAATTGGTTTGCCAATCCTCTCTCCCTATTTCTAATCGTATTAATATTTATTTACGGAATTATTACTCTGCTGTCCAGCTTCCAGATCGGCCTGAGGCATATCATGCCGATTATCATGGCCGCCATCTTGCTGGCCGCCAGAGGCACGGATAAATTCTGGAATTTTAAATTAGTGAAAAATTTTCAGGCTAAATATATTTTTTATATTTTGGGAGCGGGCCTGCTTGTTTCTGTAATCTGGTCTTTCCCGAATTATCTGGAGTATTATAATATTTTCGGAGGCGGCACGACCAATGGCTATAAGATCGCGACTGATTCCAATTATGACTGGGGCGGACAGGACGTGAAAAGGCTGGCCGAATGGATGGACGAAAATGGCGTAGAAGAAATATATACTGACATATTCTCAAATGTGCCTTTGAAATATTATTTGGGGGCGGGACAGAAAAATTTTAATATTGAAGAAAACAAACGGCCACCATCAGGAGCGATCGTGGCAGTATCGTATAACGAATACCAAAACAACGTCTTTGACGACGCTGTTTCGGCTAATAAAAAATATTCTATCTGGCAGGACGATCTAAAAGAAGTCGTCGGTAAAACTATTTTAATATTTGAAGTGCCTTAGGAAGTCTGGGAAAAATCATTTCTCTATGCTTCACTAAATGGCAATGCCCCCGCCCCGGGCTGGGCGTTCTGTATTCGAAACCTTATGAATTTTTTTAGGTTTCTTTTTCTCTTTTATTTCTCCTTGATCAGATGCAGGCAGAATTCCATATTCGTTTTTCATAAATTCAGCTACTAAATCATAGTAACTTACTTGATCTCTTGCTGCTTGCCTACGTAATTCACTTGATTTCTCCTTCCAGATCACCAAATCAATCTCAAGCCTTGGTATCTCGTCCAAGGTGATAGCGGCTTTGCCAAGAGGATTCAAGTCTTCGGCAAAACTTTCTCCGCGCGCCCTAATATGCGGATTTTTCCTCAGGGCGGCAATCAGTTTATCAGCCGGATAAGCAGGTTGACGCATGCTATCATATTCCCTTAAGGTCCCACGTTCATCCTTAGTTAATTCGGCAACTCCTTTATCAGCTAATTTTTTCCTAATTTCGGTCGCTTCTTGATCTGTTATTAATGCTTGTTTCTTTTCTGTAATGCTTATTGGCCCATCTTCTTCCAATACAGGGTTGGAGGTAATTTCCTCTCTTGCCTTTAGTGGTTGTTTGTCAAAATGGCCAGGTAAGCTTATTCCGGTTCTTATTCTGGGCTCTTGGCCCCTTCCCATTTCTCCCATAATT
>JAHJKD010000002.1 GCA_018822435.1 Patescibacteria group bacterium | reverse complement strand
TTTATATTTAATTATATATTTTTTATTAGGAATGATTTTGGAAATAAAATAAGGCAGGAATGATTTTTCAAAACCGGTCGCTTTTATATGGGGATATTTTTTTGTCAGGGCCCTTAAGAATTTGCCGTCTCCAGACCCCAGATCGTAAACAATCTGATTTTTTTCAGGCGTGATTATTTCTAAAACATTTTTTAAAACTTTATTTTCACTGCGGACGTAAGGCACTTTTTTGAAAAACAGGTCCATGACCAATTCCAGCATCAATAAAAAAAGGAATATAAATAATATTCCGGAAAAGAGAGCATAAATTAATAAGGGCAAATCCATTATGATAATAATTTTTCTAATTTAGCCGTTTGATGTTTCCAGGTAAACTCTTTTAATACCCTTTCCTGGCCGGCAAAACCGATTTTTTGGGCGCGTTCCGGGTCAGTGAGCAGCTTCAGGGTAGCCTCAGCGATCATGTTTGTATCAGTCGGGTCAACTAAGAAGCCGGTTTGCCCGTCTTTGACAGCGTCGCGTATTCCACCGGAGTCTCCGCCAATAACAGGTTTGCCAAAAAGATTGGCTTCCAGATACACGATACCGAAGCCTTCAACGTCTTCCGTTGATAAGCGGCGGGAGGGCATGGCAAAAACATCACATAATTTAAAATAACAGGCTAATTCATTATCCGGAACTTTTCCGACGAATTTGATTTTATTGCTAATGGCTTCATAAGCGGGCATGGTAAGCATTTTTTGCAGTTTTTTCTTGTATTCCCCTTCTCCGACAAGTAAATAATTGAAGTTAGGATATTCTTTATTCATTTTCGCTAAAGCCTCGATCATGGCGTCAAAGCCTTTTCTCTCTACTATGCGACCGACAGAAAGGATTATCTTTGTGTCTGGCTTAACATATTTTGCAGAAATTCCCGCGCATAGTTGTTCGTTATAATCCCGGATCCTTAGGTTGGGACAAGGATAGATAACTTCTATTTTTGCCCGATCACTGCCTGTCATTAAGGTTTTTAACTGTTGTTCCGTAAAACGGCTGACAGTTGTCACTTTGTCGGCGCGGGCAAGAATTTTTTTCATGAGCCATTTTTTGCGCGGATATTTTTGCGGGAAAGTTACATCCATGGCATGAGTCATGACTATATACGGAGTTTTGGTGATTTTGTGAAGCAGCCAGGCAACCGTGCCCAGAGGCAGGATTTGCCCCACCAAAAGCATCTCAATTTTTTCTTTGCGAATAGTTGACCAAATATTCCAAAAGCTAGGCAGCCACTTGGGCCAGATCGGCAAAGAAGTAAGGAGCTTGTTTTTATCATTAGTCATCACGCTGATTTTTTCGGACGGCAAATGATCAACTATATTCTTATAATAGTTGGCTACGCCTCCAATAGTAGGCGGAAAATCAGTGGTGATTAATAATGTTTTCTTCATGCTTTTTTGAGGATCGATTGTTTCAAAGCTTTGATCTCATCTATAGTAACCGCTTTTATTAATAATATCAGGGCAGGATAAGCCAAGGCTGCAATAATGATGACAAGCAGTAAATTAACTGAATCTTTAAGGAAATAAATAATTAATCCCATTACTGAACAAGCCAGCACTACTTTAATAAACCTAATAAACAAAAACTTAAAATCAAATTTAATCATTTTGTATACCCAGGGGGCGCCTAAACAAACCAGGAATACAGTACTGACTAAAGCCGAAATAGCCGCGCCAATATAGGTCAGCCGTGGGATCAGAAAGATGTTTAACACAATGTTAAGGAGCAGGGCGGCCCCCATATTGATCGTATTGATGGTTTGCCGGTTGACCGCATTCAAGAAATTGCCGATCGGATAATTAATAAACAAGAAAAACAAACTGGCCATAAATATCTGCAAAGCAATAATTGATGCTTCAAAAGCATCGGTGTAAATTGTAATTATTAAGGGCCGGGCAATCAAGATCACGCCCACAGAGATCGGTAAACTAATTACGGTCAGGTAAACGATTGATTTCTCGAATATGGTTTTTAATTTGGTTTTATCGTGTTTGAAGTAATAACTCATGGCCGGGAAAAAAGCAGTGGCAAATGCGCCCGGCAGGACAGTCAGAGCCATGGTCATTTTAAAAGCGACATTATACCAACCCACAAACCTGTCCCCGGCTATGGATTTAAGCATGACTGTGTCAACGGAACCATTTAATTTAAAGAAGATGCCGGCTAACGCAAATGGAGCGGCTATTTTTAAAAGGTTAAAGGCTGTTTTCCGGTCGATCTTAATTTTAGGTTTGTATTTGCCTTTAATAAAGACAAGATAAAGAGAATAAAAGAAGTTAAAGATTGAACCTGCCAAAATGGCAAGCAGGGCGCCCATGGCCTGATAACCGGAAGATAAAATATAAACACCAACAGCGGCAATAATGACCTGATAGCACATGATGCCGATAGCCTCGTATTTTAGTTTTTGCAAGGCACGGTATACGGAGTAGAAAGAGAAAGTCAGCGTATCTAAAATAATAATGACGCCGGCCAAATAAACCAGGTTAATATCATATTGGGCAAAGTCGCGGGCGCTCCCTAACCAGTTAATGGCGATGATCATGGCTAAGATGGAGCCGACGATCAAGAAGGATTTGATAGCCAGGACATAACCAAGATATTTAGTGATGTCTTTATTTTCTTTGGCGCCTTCACGCGTCAGGATCGGCCCTAAGCCGAAGTCCATGAAGATCACGAAGATGGATGCGAACGACAAGGCAAACGCATATTTTCCCAAATTAATATCGCCCAACATGCGGGCGATATAAATAAAGTATCCGAAGGAAATTAATTTTTGCAGTATTGAAGCTACTGTTAGATAAGTGGTGTTTTTTGCAAGATGGCCTGCCCCTTTATCGGACATAAGATCCAAATTAACGTTTGGACCACTGCGGTGCTCTTCTGGCCCTTTTTAAACCTGGTTTTTTTCTTTCTTTTTTTCTAGAATCGCGAGTAAGAAAGCCAGCTTTTTTCAAAAGTTTTTTCTGTTCTTCGTCAATAACAACAATGGCGCGAGAAATTGCCAAACGGATGGCTTCAGCCTGGGAATGTTTTCCTCCACCGATTACTTTGGCGGATATTTCAAAATCTTTTTGATTGGTTTTAACAAGCGGGCTTAATACGATTTTTTGCAAATTCTTTTCCGTAAAGAATTCCGGCATGGGCTTTTCATTAACAGTGAATTCCTCATTGCCCTTTTTATAAAAACGCAGCCGGGCAGAAGATGTTTTCCTCTTACCTTTTGAGTAGATAAATGAACGTCTGCCTCTGATTTTTGGTTTATCTTCGGCCATATTAATCATTTAAAGTTAGCTTTTTAAGCATAGGAGTGCGAAGTCTGTTGTTAGGAAGCATGCCTCTTACAGCGCGGTTCAAGGCGGCTGATTTAGAAATGTCGGATAGTTTCTTTTCTTTCATGCCGCCGGGATAGCCGGAATGGCGATAGTATTTTTTTTGCTCCATTTTTTTACCGGTCACTTTAATGCCGTTGCAATTATCAACAATTACATGGACATTGGAAGAGATGTGGGGCTGATAGTCAGGCTGATCTTTGCCCATAAGAATTGTGGCAATTTCAGAAGCGAGCCTGCCTAAGACTTTTCCTTGCGCGTCAATTTTTACTGTTTTATCCGGCATATATTTATACGAATTCAATAATAGCTAATTTGGCATTGTCCCCTTTTCTCTGGCCGGCCTTAATGATCCTTAAGTAGCCGCCATTCCTGTCTTTATATTTGGGACCGAGTTTTTCCATTAAAATTTTAACTGAACCTTCATTATTCAGCGCCTTCATTAATTCCCTTTTCTGGGCAAGAGTATTTTTCCCCGCTTTAGTCACCATTTTCTCAACGATCGGACGGATGAACTTGGCTTTTGGTTCAGTGGTCGTGATCCGGCCTTTTTGAATGAGATTATTGGAAAGGGAAACCAGGAGAGCTTTTCGCTGTCCTCTTTCCCGGCCTAAAGTTTTTTTCCTTTTCTGGTGACGCATATCTAATTATTTTTTTTCTTCTTTATCGTCTTTCTCGTCTTTCTCGTCTTCTACTACTTCTTTTTCTTCTTTTGCTTCTTTTTTATCCACTTCTATTTCAACTTCAACCTCAACTTCTTCTGTTTCTTCTGTTTCTTCTGTTTCTTCATCTTCTTTTTTGGCTTTTTTGGCTTTTTTCTTTTTAGCTTCAGGTTCTTCAGAAGTGATATTTGTTTTAATGTGGCTAAATTGTTCCACTAAAATGTCTGAAGCTTGTTCTAGGGCCTCTTCCGGACTCATGGAGCCGTCTGTAGTGACATCCAGGATAAGTTTGTCATAGTTCGTCATTTCTTCAACGCGAACGTGTTCTGTATTGAAATTTACATTTTTTACAGGCGTATAAACGGCATCAATCGCAATATAACCGATTTCCAGTTTTTCTTTTTCTCTAAGTTCAACCGGTACATAGCCGCGACCTTTTTGCACGATTAAGGTCATTTCAAATTCAGCTTTAGGGTCTGTTTGAGTCGCGATTTTAAGTTTCTTATTAATAACTTCAACCTGAGCATTTTTTTCAACATCAGCTCCGGTAATTTCTTTTTCACCTTTGGCTTTTAAAGTAATTTCAACTGGCTCATCGCTATGTACAATGAATCTTAATTGTTTGAGGTTTAAAATAATGTCAACGACATCTTCTTTAATATTATCTAAAGTGGAAAATTCGTGGTCAGCCCCTTTAATCTTAACAGCGGTGGCAGCACCGCCTGGTAAAGATGACATAAGAACACGCCTAAGGGCGTTGCCCACAGTCGTGCCGTAGCCAGGATAACAAGGAGAGATTGTGATTTCTGCCCGGTCGTCTTCGATTTTTTTAGCTGAAATTGTGTCTGGTAATGAAATATTTTCCATAATAGTATCTAAATTTTTATTTCTTATCTTGAATAATATTCGATAATAAGGTTCATCTGGATCTGTTCTTTTTGATCCTTTGCTTCTGGCAATGCTTTTACATTAACGGAAATTTGGTCTTTATTTACATCAATCCAGGCAGCTGAATCAGCTTTACCCAGAGTTTTTTTCAATTCCTCAAAATATTTATTGCCGGCGCTTTTCTTAGCGACGGTAATTTCATCATTAAGCTTCAGTTCCATAGAAGCAATGTCAGCCCGTTTGCCGTTGACTTTGAAATGGCCGTGATTTACCAGTTGTCTGGCTTCAGCGCGGGAAGGCGCAAAGTTTGCCCGGTAAACAATGTTATCAAGCCTTAATTCCAGAAGCTGAGACATGTTGTCAGCGACGTTACCACCCAGCCCGGAGGCTTTTTTGAAATAATTCTGAAATTGGCGCTCAAGAACACCGTAAATATTTTTAGCTTTTTGTTTTTCCCTTAAACGTTCGCCATATCCGGAAACTCGACCCCGGCCTTTTGGTCCGTGCAATCCTGGCGGATAGTTCTTTTTAACCATGGCGCATTTTGAAGAATCGCATCTTTCTCCTTTGAGAAACAGCTTTTCACCGGCGCGGCGACAGATTTTACATTTTGGGTTGGTATTTCTTGCCATATCTTAATTTATACTCTTCGTTGTTTTTTAGGGCGACAGCCATTGTGAGGGATGGGCGTGCGGTCTTTGATGGAATTAATGTTGAATCCGGCGGCATTAAGAGCTCTTAGAGCTCCGTCACGGCCAGAACCAATACCTTTAATAAATACATCAATATCTTTTAATCCGTAGGATTTAACTACTTCACAAGATTCTTTGACAATTACACCAGCGGCATAAGGAGTGGCTTTTTTCGGACCTTTGAATCCGTGGTGTCCGGCGGAACTCTGATTCAGTAAATTGCCATTTTCGTCAGTATAGGAAACGATCGTGTTGTTATAAGTAGCCATAATATAAACACGGCCTTTAGTAACGACCTTTTTTCCTTTTTTTCCCTTTTTTTTCTTAACTTCAACTTTATCCTCACCTTTTGGCCCCTCCTTCGCCTTATCGGCTCCGGCGGGTGAATCAGACTTTTTAGTTTCTTCTATTTTTTCGGTTTTCTCCTCCTTCGCCTTATCGGCTCCGGCGGATAAATTTTCTTCAGGCATATATTAATATTATGTCTTTTGTAAGGCAGCGCGACGTCCGGAGCCCATTGTATTTCTCTTGTTTCCGCGTACAGTCCGGTTATTCGTTTTAGTGCGTTGTCCGCGGCAAGGTAAGCCTCGGGAATGCCGAGAACCGCGATATGAATTAATTTCCTTCATTCTTTTGATATTTGATAGAACTTCACGCTTCAACTCACCTTCAATTTTTTGGTCACCTTTTTCAATGGCGTTTCTAAGATTATTTACCTGGTCGGAATTTAAATCTTTGGTCCTGACATCAGGATCAATATTTGTGTCTTTTAAGATCTTTTTCGCGGTCGTTGGGCCAATACCATAAATATAAGTAAGGGCGATCTCGATTCTTTTTTCATTGGGCAGGACTACGCCTGCAATTCTAGCTGCCATTTTAAATAATATTAGAAAATATCTGAGTAATCTTTTTAATCTGGGTAATCATAGTTATCCTTGTCTTTGTTTATGTTTAGGATTCTTACAAATTACAACCACGCGGCCCTTGCGGCGGATGACCTTACAGTCTTTACAGATTTTTTTTGCGCTTGCGCCTACTTTCATAATTAGAGCCTATATGTAATTCGTCCTTTAGATAGATCATATGGAGTCATTTCCACGGTAACTTTATCGCCAGGCATGATGCGGATTTTAAACATCCTCATTTTCCCTGATAAATGGGCCAGGATTTCATGGCCATTCTCGAGTGTTACGCGAAAAGTAGCATTAGGCAGAAGTTCTTCTACTGTGCCCTCCAGTTCGATGAAACCTTTTTTATTGGTTTTTGCGTCGGCCTTACCAGCCTTTTTCGGCATTTTTTAGTGTTAAAAAAAATAAATTCTGAACAAGAACCTCCAGAATATGGGGGGAAATAAGATATTTATTTCCGTGGTTCCTGTCTAAGTCTTGTAAAACACCAGTTATTTTTACAAAAGCTATTATAAATAGATATGAAAAAAGTGTCAATAGCCTCAAAGTTCGATTGTGGATAAGGGCTCTATAACAGCTTTTATCCGCCTGATTCCGGCTGAAGCAGATTTTTCCTTTAATATCTTAAATTTACCTAATTCTAGCGTATTATCGACATGCGGGCCACCACAAATTTCTTTAGAATACTCCCCGATTTCATATAATTTTACCACTCCGCCATATTTTTCTTTAAATAAACCAATCGCCCCGGTTTTTTCTGCTTCTTCCAGGGTCATTTCTCGGCAAGAAATAGGCATTTTTTCCTGGATTTTCGAGTTGACCAGGTCCTCTACTTGCCTTAATTCTTCTTCTGTTAATTTTTCCGGATGAGAAAAATCAAAACGCATGCGTTCCGCTGTAATATTGGACCCTTTTTGTTCCACATGTTTGCCTAAGACTTCTCTTAATGCCTGATGTAAAAGATGAGTGGCCGTGTGATATTTTTTAGATATTTCTGTGTCATCTAATAATCCGCCTTTAAATTTTTCCTCTGATCCGGTCCGGGATTTTTCCTGATGTTTTTTAAATTCTACCAAATAACCTTCTTCATCAATATGAAAACCTTTTTCATGGGCTAGTTCGTCCGTCAATTCTTTGGGGAAACCGTAAGTATCGTACAAGTGAAAAACCTCAACACCAGGAATCATATTGCCTTTTTGCAGTTTTTCCATCACTTTCATGAGTTGTTTTAGGCCTTTTTCTAAAGTGCGCTGGAATTTTTCCTCTTCTTCTTCCAGTTCTTTGTAAACTTCCTTTTTATTATCAGCCAGATTAGGATAAAAATCTTTGTTTATTTCAATCACGACTTCAGCTAATTTTTTCAAGAATTTTCCTTCGATGTCTAATTTCTTGCCATATCTAATGGCGCGGCGAATTAATCGGCGCAAGACATAGCCCTGGTCAAGATTAGAGGGAGAGACGCCATCACCGATCAGGAAGGTAGCGGCCCGGATATGATCAGCAATAATTTCTTCTGAAGTATCATCAGAAATAGATTCTAGTTCTTGAATTTTTTTAATTATGGGTTGATAGAGCTCTGTGGCATATATTTCATGCTGGCCATTAAGGACTGCTAATAATCTTTCCAGACCAATGCCTGTGTCAACATTTTTTTGTTTAAGAGGCAGATACTTTCCTTTAACCCCGTTATATTCTAAAAAAACATTATTCCAAATTTCCACGAATTTGCCACACGAGCAAGCCGGTCCCCTGCATTCCGGGCCGCATTCAGCCTGGCCAGTGTCATAAAAAATTTCTGTATCCGGACCGCAGGGACCTTTGTTGCCGGGCAGGCCCCACCAATTTTCTGATTTATCTAAGAAATATATCCTTTCTTCAGGAATGCCGTGACTCATCCAATAGTTGGCTGACTCTTCATCTTTGGGAATATTTTTATCTCCTTCAAAAACAGTGACAGACAAACGAGCGGGATCAATGCCGAGCCATTTCGGGTCAGTCAGAAATTCATAAGAATAGGCAATGGCTTCTTTTTTAAAGTAAGCACCCAGGGACCAAAAACCAAGCATCTCAATAAGAGTGGAATGCCATTCATCGCCAACTTCATCTATGTCCCCTGTTCTGAGGCATTTTTGAATGTTACAAAGTTTTTGTCCGGCCGGGTGATCCTCACCCAAAAGAAACGGCACTAAGGGATGCATGCCAGCGGTGGTAAAAAGAACCGTAGGATCATGTTCCGGCACCAATGGTGCAGATGGAATCTTTACATGGCCCTTTGATTCAAAATAATCAAAGAATTTTTTACGTAATTCGCGGTCGGTTATCATAATAGGTTATTTTACGGCATATTTGTTGATAATTCAAGCCATGAAAGCGGATTTCACAAATCCGCCCATCTTGTAGCCTGTAATGGCGGACATGTGATGTCCGCTTTCTATATCAGAAGATTTTATCAATAATGCCTCCGCCCAGCACTTCTTCGCCATCATATAATACTGCCGATTGGCCCGGAGCCATGGCGCGAACTGTTTTATCAAGTTTTATTTTGTTTTGAGATATTACGCCAGGAACAAGCGCTGATTGATAGCGGATTTGTACATCATACTTCTTATTAGGATCAGGTTTTTCAGAAATCCAGTTCGTGTCTTTAATTAAAAATGAATCCGACATTAATAAAGGGTCGTTTGAATTTGTTGATACTAATAAGGCGTTTTCATCAGCTTTCCAGCCGACCACATAATAAGGGCCGGTCCCGCCAATTTTTAGACCTGATCTTTGGCCAAGGGTGAAAAATGGCAAACCGTCATGCTGGCCCATGATTTCCTTGGTGTTTACATCAATGATGTCACCGGGCCGCTGCAGTTCATCAGAAATGTATTTTTTTAAGAATTTGGCGTGGTGTTTGCGCGGGGCAAAACAAATATCCTGTGAATCTTTTAATTTTGCCTGTGGAATTTTATGTTGATCAGCAATTTTTCT
>JAHJKD010000007.1 GCA_018822435.1 Patescibacteria group bacterium | reverse complement strand
CTCTTATTCATCAAATATATATATTATAGCAAATTTTCAGGTTTTAGCCAATAGCAGATGTCAGGTCATACATGGGCATAAGTACGCTTAGAACCAGAAAAACTGCACCCATGGCTAAAATAACAATAACTAGTGGTTCAATCAGGGCGACCAGAGTTTGAATGCCAGATTCTACCTCTGTGGCGTAAAAATCTGCTAATTTTTGCAATATTTGATCAAGGCGTCCGGTTTCTTCACCAATATTAATTGTGTGCGTCATCATAGGGGGAACGAATTTGCTCTGAGCAAATACCTTGTAAATAGGCGTGCCTGTTTCCACTTCCCGGGATGCTTCTTTGATGATATTGGCATAGACCTGATTAGAAACAATTTCAGAAACAATATCCAGGGCACCAGTTATAGGTACGCCAGCCGCGATTAAATTGGAAAAGCTGCGGGCAAATCTGGTGAGATATATTTTTCGGAAAGTTTTACCAAGAATCGGGGCTTTAAGTTTTAAGTAGTCTATCTGATAACGAAAGCCGGTCAGATTTCTTACAAAATAAAAGATTACGGCCAAAGTTATAATAAATATTACTATTATCCACCAATAATCTTTGGCAAATTCGGATATGGAAATTAATATCTTTGTGGTCCAAGGCAGATCAACACCGCTATCTATTAGCACGGCCGTCATACGGGGAATGGTATACACAAGAGAAAAGATGCCTACAGCCCCGAGCACAGAAATAATAACGGCCGGATAAATCATGGCGTTGCGAATCCGTCCCATTAAAAGGTAATCTTTTTCTTTCTGGTCAGCCAAATAAGTGAGAACTTCATCTAAACGGCCGGTTGTTTCACCAGCCCGGACCATATGGATAAAGAAGTCGTCAAATATTTTGGGATAGTGAGAAAGTGATTCTGATAATTTCATGCCGCCATCCACATCGGACACAATCATGGAAATTATATTCTTGAAATATTTATTTTCCGTTTGCTTTACCAGGATCCTAAGAGCACGCACCAAGGGAACGGTGGAAGAAATTAAAACAGCCAGCTGGCGCGAAAATAAAACAACGTCACGGGCGCCGACTTTACTGAATATTTGGTTATATCTTTCCGAAAAATTAAATCCTTTTTTTTCATTTACTTCAATAACAATCATTTCGCGTTCTTTGAGGAGCTTTTGAGCAGCTTCAATATCCGGAGCTTCTACAACTCCGGAAATAGATTTTCCTGATTTTTCTTTGGCGCGATAATTAAACTTAGCCATATATGGAGACGCAAAATTTTGCGTCTTTACTTAGTTATTGATTGAGGAAAACTTGTAAATCTTTTTGATTGGCGGCATTTTCCTGAGCTGTCTCGAGCTTGATAATGCCATTATTGACCAGCTCGGCCAGCTTTTGATCCATGGTAACCATGCCCTCGGCCCTGGCTGTCTGCATTGTATTGTAAATCTGGGTCAGGTCCCCTTCTTTTATCATGGCTTTGATGGCCTGATTAGGTAGCATTATTTCAAAGGCTAAAACTTGTCCGCCGCCGATCTTGGGAATGATTTTCTGAGCAATGGCCACAGACAGATTATCAGCCAGGCCTTCAGTGAACTGGCTTTGACCTTCCTGAGAAAAAGAATTCATCATTTTTTTAAGAGACGGTACAATGCCGTCGCTATTAACAGAAGCCAGCACTAAGCGGCCGGAAGCAGCCACCGCTAAAGCTTTTCGCAAACAAGAAGCGTCTTCCATGGAATGGACAACAGCGACGTCAACATCTTCATGCATAATATTATCAAGGCCTTCTGATTTGGAAACAACATCGCGGCCGACTTCTCTTTGTTCGATAATAGCCTGGTTGTCGTGGAAAAGAACTTCCATGGGATCTTCTAAGGTCACAATGCGTTTGGAATAATTCTGATTAAGATATTCAACCATAGAAGAAAGGGTAGAGGTGCGCCCGGAATTATAAGGTCCGGCCACAATTAAAAATCCTTTTTTTCCGCTGATGATTTTTTGCACGCTTTCAGGAAAACCCAGATCCTCATAAGGGCGAATAAAATCAGAAATTAACTTTAGGGATATAGAATAGGTCCCCTGTTGTTTAATAATAGTAACTTTGAATCTGACACGGTCTTTATAGGTGTAAGAATAAATAATCTCTTTTTCTTTTTCCAATTTTTTCTTCTGTTCTTCATCGAGCCAGGCTTCTTTTATGGAATCGACAAGGTTAATGTCAACTAATGGCTCCCCGGCCAGCGGATTGAGAACGCCTTCGATACGAAGCATGGGCGGGACTCCCACAGAAAGATGCAAGTCGGAAGCTTTGTATTCAGATATGGAAGCTATCAATTTTTGAAGCGCGAGCTCCTGAGAAGTATCCATAATTATTTATCTCCCAGAATGGATTTAATTTTTTCAATTACTTCACGCGGCACAAAATGAGCCTTGATGAGATAATCAGCCGCTCCTAAACTCTGGCCTTTTCTGACATCCTCTTCCTGGCCCAAGTTGGAAAGAATGATAACGGGAATGTCTTTTACTTCCAGGTCGTCTTTAATGGCTTTTAACACGTCCCAGCCTTCCATCTTCGGCAATACGATATCTAAAAGGATGATATCAGGCTTTTCTTTTTTAACCATTTCCAGGCCCTCTTCGCCGTCATAAGCGGCGTTAACATCCATCCCCTCCATGGACAGTTTTGATTGGTACATCTTGGAGAGGAATTTATCATCCTCAACCAGTACAATTTTAATTTTTTTGTCTGCCATATAATTATTTTTAGTTAATTTTTATAATTATTTGTAATTAATCCCTGGCTGCCGAAAAAACCTCTTCTACAGTGGTGATGCCGCGCATGGCTTTTACTACGCCGTCCTGCAACATGGTGAGCATACCTTGTGTATTAAATTCCTGTTCAATTAATGCTTCGTCCCCACTTTTGCCTTCGGCGATAATTTTTTCCATAGATGGTGTCACCTGTAATACTTCAATAATTGCTACCCGGCCGCGGTAACCGGTCTGATCACAATGGGAACAGCCTTCACCTTTGTATAATTTCATCGGGCCATCTTTAGTAATTTCCGGCGGCATTGATTTTTCCGGAATCTTGTTTATTTCTGCCTCAACTTCCTCTTTTATGCTTTCCGGAACCAGAATCTCAATTTTGCAATTATCACAGATTTTCCTGATCAGCCTTTGCGCGACAACTACGTTTAAGGAGGAGGAGATCAAGAAGGGCTCGACGCCCATGTCGATCAAACGGGGAATAGCGCCAAAAGCATCATTCGTATGTAAAGTGGAAAGGACCATGTGGCCGGTCAGGGCGGCATGAACAGCCAGTTCAGCTGTCTCTGCGTCACGGACTTCACCAACCATAATAATATCCGGATCCTGACGAAGGATGGACCGTAGGCCGGCCGCAAAAGACAAGCCGACTTCAGGCCGGACCTGGGCCTGAGCCACGCCCGGAATATTATATTCGACCGGATCTTCCAAGGATACAATATTAACACCTTCCCGGTTTAAAATAGACATCATGGAATACAAAGTTGTACTTTTACCGGAACCGGTTGGGCCAGTGACAAGGATCATGCCATGCGGGCTTTTTAAAGATTTTGTGATGACTTCCAGATTGTGATCAATGAAGCCAAGGTCGCCCAGCTCAACCTGGCCGGAAGTGGTGTCAAGAATACGCATGACAACTTTTTCCTGGTCTAATAATGGTAAAGTCGAAACGCGAAATTCAACATCCCTATTTTCAAATTTAATCTTGAAACGGCCGTCTTGCGGGATTCTGGTTTCATCTAATTTTAGGTTTGAAAGAACTTTGATGCGGGCAACAATAGAAGGATGAACACGACTTGGTAAAAACAATGAAGTGTGAAGAACTCCATCTAAACGATAACGAACGCGGGTCTTGTCCCCCATTGGTTCAATATGGATGTCAGAGGCGCCACCTTCAATCGCATCACGTAATATTACAGAAACCATTTTTGAAACAGGTGCAGTTTTTACAAATTCTTCCTCTTCCTCGCGGCCCATCATTCTCTTTTCTTCAGGAGAGATTTCTTCTTCAGTCGAGGCCAGCGCTTCTTCTACTTCTTTGGCGCGGGATTCGTATTGGCGTAAAATAGTTTTTAAGCTGGTGGGGGAGATGAAATAATATTCGAAAGTAACGCCTTTTTGACGGGCAATAAAATCGAGGGCTTCGACCGCCTTGTAATCATTAGGGTTGACCATGGCCACCTTCACTTTATTTTCTTCACGGGCAAAGGGGCAAAGCTCATAATTCTTGGCGATCTCCTGCGGAATGAGCTCTAAAATATCCTGATCAATTTCTTCATCAGTGAGGTCGACATAAGGTATATTTAATACATCTGATTTTGCCTTAGTCAGTTTTTCTTCAGGCATAATGCCAAGTTTTGAAACCACGGCCAGTGCAGTCTGACCGGAAGTTAAAACTTCTGCCTGAATTTTTTCTGCTTCTTCCTCGGAGATGTATCCTTTTTCAAGAAGAAGCTTGATTGTATTATCAGAAAATTCTGCCATATATATTTATTGGGGACTCTGGTCTGTTTCGTCTATTTCAGAGCCAAACGGAATTGAATTACCCGCCGGAGGAGCAGATAAGGCGCTGGAAGATTCATTGCCACTAGCATCTACAGCCGTGATCATGTAATAGTAATCCATGCCATCAGCAATATTTTTATCTATATATTCTCCTTCTGTTATTTTATCGGCAAGTAATTCTCCGGCTGCGCCTCTGACCTGAGAGCGGTAAACCCGGCAATAAGCAAAATCTTTATCTTCCGGGTCGGACCAGGAAATCAATAAAGCTGATTCCTCTGTATCAGACACTTCCACATTTTTTGGTGGGAAAGGCGGGGTAAAATCAGTGGCGATACCTTTTAGCTGGGCCGTGTTACCGGATTCATAACCGTCATTAACAGCCCGGATAGTATAGTAATAAGCAATATTATCTTTTATGCTGGTATCAATGTAGTAACCGGTCGCTCCTTGGTCTTTGGCAATTATCTGACCAATTTTACCAGGAGCTTCAGAACGGTAAACTACAACTTTTTTAAATAAGGCAGGCTCAGGCTTTTCCCACATTAAGATAAGCTCATCTCCCATACCAGGATTAATTATTCGGGCATTATCAGGAGCCAGAGGCTGCTGTTGATTTGTCGGCACTCCTTTGAGTTGCTCGCCATATTCCATAATACCGTGCTGCTTTAGCTCGTAAAAACCATTTTCCACCAGATTACCGATATCTAAATCCTTGACGACACTCTGAACAGTCAGATGGGCACGAGAATCAGCCAAAGTTTCAATTTCCTCTGATTTTATCTGCAGATAAAAATAATAAAAGAAATAAAGGCCCACCCCTAAAATAACTATCATTAAAAACAAAATGATAAAATTTATCGTGGTAGAAGATATCTTTTGTTTTCTTTTGGTTTTAATCTTGGGCATGGTCGTCTTCTTTATAATACATATTGAATGTCAGATTATATGTGTCCAAACTTGGTGAATAGGAAAGATTTTTAACTTCTATTAATTGAATGTTTTGCTGTAAAGTGTTGATGAGGTTTTTAAAGGCTTCCCAGTTCTTCTGGCTTGACCGTACCGTCATGTTGACTGAGAGCAGGCTGATTCCTTTAGGAAGAGACTCGGCGCGGCTGGAATTTGCTACCTGGTCTGTGCCAGCGGCAAGCTCGGGTTCGACGGTGGTTGGGGCTGTTTCTTTTTCAGGCGTGTAAGTGATATTAATGATATTCATGCCCGTGCTGGTGATGATGTTTTCGAGGCGGGTAAAAAGCAGAGGGAACTGGGGCCGGGTAAACAAGACTTTATCCAAGTTGCGATAATTTTCCAAGTTCTGCGCCTGAAAATTCTCTTCCATTTCGCGAAGATCCTGCAAATATTGGGCTTTTTGGACCAGGTCTAATTCTGAAGTTGAGAGCTGTTCCTCCCTAACCTGAATTAATTCCTGATATTCAGGATAGACCAGTAAGAATCCGCCTAACCCTAAAATAATTAACACTAAAACGATAGCGAACAAAGCATAATACTTATTCAGATATTTATTTAGGGTTACTTTGTCGAATTTAAATTTGGCCATATTTTATTCTTTGTCTCTTATAAAAATTCCCGGCTCAACTGTGATAGTGGCCGTAAAAGTTACGGTCCCGGCTTGCCCGTCTTCAGAAGGAGTGGCCGTGGCAGAATTTACCTCTACATTTTTAATAAAACTTTTTGCTTGTTCAAAGACCTCGATCTGGCTGGTAACGGTTTTAAAGTCAGGCGCTTCAGCCACAATTGTGAATGGCTCGGTTATACCCCCGCTCATACTAGTCAGTTTGACTGTAGGTAGAATATTTTCTTCAAGAAGCTGAAAGAATACGTTCCAGTAAATATGCCGTTTTAATAATTTATTTATATCTTCGATCTTTTGATTATAATCAATAATTTCTTCCTGCAAGGGCTTGTAGGCAATGATATCGTCCTCTAATGCTTCTACTTTCTCCTGATTGATCTGGGCCTGCTTGAGATAAAAAGACTGAAGATAAAAAACACCGGCATAAATAACCATCAGGATAAGGCTTGTGGCTAAACCAATCCAAAGAAGATTAATAAGCTTCTTTTCCGGCTTAAGCTCCTGCAGCATTTCCTTAGGAATCAAGTTGACGTCAATTGCCTCTAAAGGTATTTCTCCATTTTTAATTTTTTCTACGGTTTGTTCTAGTTCTGGAGCCAGAGGAACAGGTGCAGGTTTTGGGACGGGCCTTGGAATCGGTTTTGGTTCTGGTGTAGGGACGGGCCTTGGTTTTTCCGGAATTAAAGGGGACGGCTCTAATGGCTTGGTCTCTTCAGAAATTATTTTATCAAGAGCGTCTTTTTCTTCCAGCTTTAAAGGTGGCAGGACTTCAGGCTCTTCAGGCTCATCAGGTTCTTGCATTTCTGGCCCTTCGGTACGATTCGCCTTCGGCTTTTCTTCTTTCTTTTTTGATTTAAAAAGGCCGGAGAAAAATCCTTTTTTTTCTTCTTTGTTTTTCTCTGGTTTATCTTCTTTCTTCTTCTTTGTTTTTTGCGGTTTCTTTTTCTTAGGTTTCCCCTCTTTTTCTGGTTTAGTTAAATCTACGTCAGAATTTGAAGATTTTGAAGATACTTTTGTATTGGTTTTTAGAAAATCAATATCCTCCATTGGATAATTTATGTATGGATTTGGCGCATGGCCAAGCCGACTGATACAGCCATTCTTGGACCGAGCTCCTGCAATACCGGCTTAAGATCCGTGGGGTAAATAACGCGCGCCCAAGGATCACCGATAAAGACTTTTAAATTAAGTACCTTATTTAAATATTGAGGCAGATTTGGCAACCAGGAAGATCCGCCGGCTAAAACGATCTTTTCAACCGTACCTTCATTCTGGCTGGCATATAAATTAAGAACATAACGAATTTCATTGACAATAGAAGAAATCATAAATTCTATTCTCTTGGGAACCTGGGAGGTTTCTTCTTGAGATAAAGATAAGCCGTAATCTCGTTTAAATTGCTCAGCTCTGTCTGGTAAAATATTCAAGCTATTAGCGATAGTTTTAGTAATAGATTCACCACCCAGATCAATGGAACGATTGATAATGGGCACAGATGAGCGAGTAATAATGATTGAGGTAGTAGAGGCGCCAATATCAACAATCATAACAGGTGAGGGATCATGGCCGACTAATGACCTTTCCAAAGCAAAAGCTTCGGTTTCCAGACTGACGATTTCTAACCCAGCTTTCTGGAAAATTTCCATGTATTTTGTAACCAATTTCTGAGGTGCGGCAGTTAGTAAAATACGCAAGCTCTTTTCTTCTTTGGCTTGAATCTTTTTTTCCTGGTTATTATTTTTATCATTCTGAGCCGTGACCATTGTTTCCTGAGGAGCGGGGGCGGGGGCTTTTTTATCAGTATTTTCCAGCTGTTTCCAATCTAGAATCATTTCTTCCAAAGGCATGGGGACGAATTTTTTCGCTTCCCATTCAACCGCAGCCTCTAATTCTTTCTTGGGCATTTCCGGAAGATTAATGATAGAACTAAATACAGTAAATGACGGCAGGGCTCCGATCGCCTTTTTTGAGGTAGTTTTTGATTTTTCGCAGAGTTTTTTCACAGAATCTGCGACTTTTTGGATGTTTTCCGGGTCCTGGGCCTTTAATAGGTCGTTTTTTTGTTCTAAATAACCATAAGTCAGTAATTTTGCCCGGCCTTTTTCATTTTGAAGCTCGCAAACCTTAATAGAGGAAGAACCGATATCCACCCCTATATAGCTTTCTGAACCGCCGAATAATGCCATATTTTTGTTTTTATATAAAAAATAAATGCTATATATATTATAGCATAAAATTAGACCTCTTTCAAGAGCAAAAGTGGGAAATTTTTATGGGAGGACCTCGTGGGGAGCAAGTTCGGATAATCGCGGTAAAGTTTTAGCGAAATCCCCTAACCCTGGAGGTGTGTTGGCAAGCAGTCGTCCATCGTAAATAATTTTTTCCGAAGGCACTGGATTTTCATATTCTTCCACAGCCGTGCGCTGAAAAGCAAATTCGTGAGCAACCATAATACCAGAGACTACTAAAGGCTGATCATTATTTGTACCTGTAGTCCCGGTTGTTATTTTTCCTGAAGGAGCAGCGGGCACTTCCAAAGCGATGAAATCACCGGCCAGATCAGTTACAGAAGGAGCGATATTGATATTGCCCTGGACAATCCAGGCGACCGAAGGCAACTTATTCATGTCATTTAGAGTGGGCGTGGTGAAATATGTGATGTTTTCATTGATATTTAAATCACCCCGGACAATAATCGTGCCGTTTCCGAACTGGCCAAAGGGATTAAATGATAGTGGTTGATTAATATTAAGATCACCATTTTCAATATAAACTTTATTATCAAGACTAAAAGTACTTGGATTAGGAACCCAATTAATATATTCAACCTCATTGCCATATCGGCCCGCTTCTAACGCATTTATATCAATTTTCGCAATAGTACTACGATAAATGTCTGCTTGGTCTTCTTCCGGGTATTCAATTGGATCAACAAATTTCTGTTCGTAGACAGTATCGGTCTGGGCACTGACAAAATTAGTAATATCACCCGAAGCAAGAATTAAATAAGTGGCGTTTTCCGGCAAACCTGGCTCACCAATGATGGCGCGGCCGGAATAAACATCCCCTTCTTCTACTTGCAGATAAGGCACGCCAGCATAGACAAGCATGTCAAACTGGATCCAGCCCAAGCCGCTGCCCACAAGCTGGGCCGTGCCGTCGGAAGTGCCGTTGCCAGACCAGGCCCAACCGCCAAAACGGTTCGTGCCGGGATCAAAGGTAACCCCATAATCATCACCGGGAGCATATTCTCCTCTAAGCTTGACCCAACCCCAGTCATTTTGTCCGAGCGTAGTCCGGCCTTGAAGAGATATAGAGCGAATGCGGGCATAGCCGCTGACTTCGTCATTACCGGGATTCCATTGGGGTGAATCTGTCACATAAGCTGGCTTGTCTGTAGCGGGTAATAATGCCAAATCAGGAAATTCCATCCAACCGATTGGAAAAGCTGAGCTATCTTTAAAATCATATGAACCAAGCCAGGCCCAGCCCCTTATTGGACATTCGTCTGGAGCGATGCAGTCAGATGGATCAGTTTCAACATCGACACCATAATCAAAGGCCGCTGATGTTCTGTTGTTATAATCAAAACTTAATAGTGATACCCCGCCAGTAGAACCTTCGGATGAGCCGATCCAGCCCCATTTTTCAACCCTTTGAATGGCCGCTAAAATTCGGGAGCTGAAAAAAATTCCACTAAAAAGCCCCAGCAACAGAATAACTGCCAGGGCAATAATAAAAAATTTCCTATTAGGTTTATTCTTCATGACATAATTCTTGGTCAGGGTGGTCCGAGCAGACTATCACTTTTAGAGCTTCTATTTGACCTTGTTGCTCTTTAATAGCTTCTGTTAAAAGAGCGGTTAATTGACTTGATTGCATAGTGTAAAAACCTTCATTATCCACAGAAACTACTTCAGGAGCAGAGGCTAAGACTTCCTGGGCAATAAAACCCATCTCAGTTTTTCCATAATCCTGCCCTTTCCAATTAAAAGTAACACCGCGTAACTTCATGACTTTTTCTAGAGCACTATCGATCGTGTAAACATTTTCTTTTTTACGTCCATCAGAAGTGTTTGTCCAGGCTTTATTGCCTCCGCATCTTGAACCAGCTCCGTTTGCTTCGCAATATATCCCCCAGCTATTGGCAGCACTGGAAATACCATTAACACCATAATTTGCGCCAGTAGCATAAACTGCTGTGGGAGAATTATAGAAATATCCGCCCTGATTTCCGCCGCTACCACTGACACCAATATTATTTGTACTAAGTCCGTAAATTCCTTCACCATCAACGCTACTTCCTGAAATACCCGGGCCTGTTTGACTCTGTCCAAAAACGCCAGCTCCACCAACTGGATTTTCGCCAAAAACGCCAATCCAATTGCCATATCCATGAACGCCTCTTCCATTAAGATTTACGCCCTCAACGCCGAAACCTAATTGGCTAGCTTCACCATAAACAGCTACTTTTCCGGCCTCAGCATAAGCTTCTATCGTTCTGTCAGCTGTGCTAGTCGCATAAACAGCCGTACTTGGACCGCCATCAGCTAATATTGCATTTGAATTTACATCAGTGACTGTGGCATGGATACCGATCCCACCTTCTGCGCCTACATTTGCTTCTACGGCTGTGCCATCTGCAGTATCTGCCCTAATACCAATGCCATTATTTGATAATCCGAAAATACCTGTGCCCGTTCCTGAGGCAGTACCTCTTACGCCCACGCCAGTGCTAGATCCGCCTCTTACCCCGTCTCCGGCATTGCTGCTGCCGCTAGCTCCCACTGCATCACCACTAGCAGTAATTCCTTGGCTCGCGCCAATAAATTCACCGCCAATTTGTCCTTCACCTTTGACGCCTGGGCCGCCAACACCGTTATTATTTACACCATGTACCCCTGGTGCGGATTTATTAGGATTAAGGCCGTATACACCAGCTGTGCCGCCTTGGAAATAGCCGCCATATTGATTGAGGCCATTGCCATATACGCCGGTTCCATTAACGCTAGTACCGTAAACGCCATTACTATCCTGTGAAGTTCCATACACTCCTGTTCCAGTCGTACTTGAGCCGTAAGCGCCATAACTTTCTCCTATAAATTGACCTCCGGTTTGTCCCGTCGTATAACCACGGACCCCAATTTCCCCACCTTGAAAATGGCCGCCATATGTTCCGGTAGAATAACCACGTACTCCGTAAGTGGCGCCTTGAAAATAGCCGCCATATGTTCCGGTAGAATAACCACGTACTCCGTAAGTCCCACCTCTAGAATAAATTCCATAACTACCAGTTCCAGTTGAATAAAGTCCGCTATCTATCCCTCCATTAATATAAGTTTGATAGCCAGCTAAGGTAGTATATGTACCAATAGAAGTTTTACCTTCAATGATCATACCGTCCGTCGGAGCTATTCTTGTGCCAGAATAGCCGGTACCAATGGCCACGCCGCCCCCGACATCAAGCTTATTCACAGGACCAGATGTGCCCATACCAACATTGCCTTCCACAATCATGCCGTCAGCTGGCGCGGTGTCAGACCCAAAATATCCTGATCCGACCACTAATCCGTTCTGCACATTCAAGGTTGACTGCAGATTTAAGATGCCGGCCTTCCCCTGTTCAGCTGAGGAAACATTCAGAGGCGCAGCAATATTACAGGCATCTGGGTCAACTGTGGGATTACAAGTAGGTTCTACCCAGTCAGCTAGGGCAGTATTTCCCATGAAAATAAAAAATCCAGCCATTAAAAAAAGCAAAAAGAAGCTCTTGGCTGGAAATTTAAAAATCGACATATATTATTTAATTTCTATTTTACTATATATTAATTATACCCTATTTTTAGGTTTTTGTAAATACACAAACACCTTTACAAACAGGCTAATATTTTTTATAATTAAGCCAGTTAAAATAAAATATGGAAAAACAAAATCGCACTTTCAATGAAATACTTCTATTTATCGCTTTTATAGTCCTTTCTTTTATTATCTATATAGTTGGGGTAATTGTGGGCTATGATTTTGGCCGGAAAAATCCTAATTTTATTCAATTAACAGGCTTAGAAGTTCAAGAAGGGAATTATTGCCAGTCTTTATTGCCTGTAGAACAAGCAGAGATATTTTCTTACTCCGGCATAGTCAAGGAAGTTTATGAAAATAGTCTGATAATGGAATCAGAAATAATCAAAGACTATAGCCTGTATAAAGAAGATGTCACCGTAAATTTCAATGATAGTACCAGTTTTACAGAAATTGACGTGACTGATCCGCCCCCGGAAGAAGCTGATTATCCCAAAAAGGATGTTGCTTTAGAAAATATTACTATCGGCAGCTTTATTGTTTCAACGGCTGAAGAGAACATAAAAGAGAAAACCGAATTTACGGCATCGAATATTGAATTAATAATAAATAATAACTAAATATAAATACTATGTTTATTGCTTTACTTGTCATCGGTGGCATCATCGTCATCGTGGCAATCTGGCTGATTGCGGTCTATAACGGCCTGATCAAGCTAAAAAACCAAGTGGACGAGGGCTGGTCTGATATTGATGTACAATTGAAAAGGCGCCATGACCTGATTCCCAACCTAGTGGAGACAGTCAAAGGCTATGCCAAGCACGAAAGAGAACTGTTTGAAAACGTGACCAAGGCACGAACAGCCGCTATGGCTGCGAAAGCACCGGCCGAAATGGCGAAATCAGAAAATATGCTGACCGGGGCTTTAAAATCCTTATTTGCTGTAGCGGAAAATTATCCTGACCTGAAAGCTAACCAAAACTTCCTGAAATTACAGGACGAACTGACAGACACGGAAAACAAGATCCAGGCAGCGAGGCGCTTTTATAACGGCGTAGTGCGCGATTTCAACATCAAGATCCAGGTTTTCCCGAACAACATTGTGGCCGGCGTGCTCGGCTTCAAGAAACGCGACTTCTTTGAAGTTGAAGATGCCAAAGAACGCGAAAACGTAGAAGTTAAGTTCTAAGCGACAACTAGTCTATATTGGTACCCGCGGGACTCGTCGGGAGACTCGCCCTATTGGTTATATCATCAGGCCCTAAGAATTTACCAATAGCCCGAGTCTCCTGACGAGGGCGCGCGCACCATTAATTCACGCGTAAATAATAAATGACCGCATATAAACAAATCGCCTCAAACAAGAGACGGACAGTAATATTGATAGCTATTTTCATCATCTTTATCCTGGCGCTGGGATTCGCTTTTTCATATTTTTATGAATTTGGCTATGGCGGTTTGGCCATCGTCGTGATGATTGCCATTGGCATGAGCTTTGCCTCCTATTATTCCGGAGATAAAGTGGCCCTAACAACAGCAGGGGCAAAAGGACCGATTACCAAAGAACAAAATAGCTATGTCTATAACATGGTTGAGAACTTGTGCATTACAGCCGGGATTCCCATGCCTAAAGTCTATCTGATCCAGGACGACTCACCGAATGCCTTTGCTACAGGACGGGATCCGGAACATGCTTCTGTTGCGATAACTACCGGAGCGATCAATATATTGGAAAACGAAGAATTGGAAGGCGTTATCGCGCATGAACTTTCACATATTAAAAACTATGACATCAGGCTGATGATGGTGGTTATTGTCTGTGTCGGCCTGATTGCATTATTATCTGATTTTTTCCTGCGCTTCAGTTTTTTTGGAGGACGAAGAAGGGATGCGGGCGGACAAGCCGGCATGATCTTGTTAATAGTCGGCATTGTTCTAATGATATTGTCGCCGATTATCGCCCAGCTAATAAAATTAGCGGTCTCAAGAAAAAGAGAATACATGGCAGACGCTTCTTCTGTCCTTCTGACCAGGTATCCGGAAGGATTGGCCAGAGCCTTGGAAAAAATAGATGCGTATGGCAAGCCTTTGAAGCGGGCCAATAATGCGACTGCCCATCTCTTTATTTCGGAACCATATGGCAAGAAAAAACATGCTTTTAAAAAGCTTTTTTCCACGCACCCGCCGATTCCGGAAAGAGTCAAAGCACTAAGATCAATGGCCTAAAAAAATAAAATTAAAAATATTATGGAGGACAAAATTTCCACACATCATGAATTAATATCAATTCCCAGGAACTGGCACAGGACTTGGAAAGTTTATTCAGAACATTTCCTGAAATTTTTGGCGGTGACAATAATTCCGATCCTGGTGTTTAATTTCATATACTGGCTAGCGGTCGGATCCACAGTCATCTCTTTGGAAGGCTTGCGAAATCCGTTTGAATTATTCAGCATAAGCAACGGCTTTGTTTATTTTATCTTAATTCTCTTGTTTGCGGCAACGTTTATTTATATTCTGGGAGCAATCGCCCTTTTTGTGATGGCAGGAAATTATGATCAATACGGCATAATCAAGATTTTCAGGCAAAGTGTTGACTATTTTTGGAGCTTTGTTTTAATGAGTATCCTGATCGGCATAGTTGAGCTTTTAGGCATTATCGTCGGCTATTTACTGGTAACTGCCCTTTCTGCCATAATCGGACTCATAAACCAGACGGCAATGTATTTTATATTTGATTATTTGTTAGTAATTCCTTTTATCATAACATCCGTCCTCTCTATTTTTTTGGTTTTTGCCCCGTTTCTATTGGTATTAAAAGGCGAGACTGCTTGGCAGTCAGTTAAGAAAAGTTTTATCCTGGTAAAAGGGCATTTCTGGGCGGTTGTGATCCGGCTATTAACAGTGTATATAGCTGTCTCAGTAATATTTATTGCCCTGGGCTTTATTCCGGCAGTCGGCGTAACTTTAGGCGCACTAATTTGTCTGCCCTTCTTGATAATCTATACCATGGTTCTCTTTAACAACATTTATACATTAAAAAAGGTAGAATAATAAATGAACATTGATCTTCTGGATAAATTTTCCACAAATTTAAAAAATACATTAATAAATGCCGCCAGCCTGGCATCTGCTCTTGGCAGTGTTGAAGTGACCCCCATGCATTTGCTGGCTGGTATTTTTGACCAGCAAGGAGCAATGGCTCTGGAAATCCTAAAAAAGGAAAATATTACCAGACAAAAACTAGAACCATATTTAAGAAAAAATCCCATGTCCCGGAGCAATAGCATCCCCGGGCTTTCCAATAAAGCCAAAGAAGTGATTGAAAAAGCAGCCATGTATTCTTTTGAAGCAAAACATAATTATGTTGGCACCGAACATCTTCTTAAAGCGATAATAGGGATTAATGACAAGCAAATCAATTCGGTCCTTTCAAATGAAGAAAAAATAAACAAGCAAATAGACTCTATCTTTAAAAATACGGAAAGATTTCCTGATATAACCGGACTATTTTCTGACGAGGAAGATCTGGACGATGAATTCTTTGAAGGCGGGGGCATGGCTCCGATTGCGGGGCGCACAATCCAGCCGCCAGGTGGCCGGGGTGATCCGGAAACCGATATTCCCGCCCTGTCTTTCTTCTGTACTGACCTAACGAATCCAAAAATTCAAATCAAGATCGATCCGGTAATTGGCAGAGAAAAAGAAATTGAAAGAGCGATTCATATTTTATCCCGCCGCAATAAAAATAATCCAGTTTTAATTGGCGAGCCAGGTGTAGGCAAGACTGCCATTGTCGAAGGCTTGGCCAAGCGCATCGTGGAAAAGAAAGTTCCCCCAGCTTTATTAAAGAAAAAAATATTGCGGCTTGACCTGGCTTTAGTTGTGGCCGGAACAATGTACAGAGGCGAATTTGAAGCCCGTTTCAAACAAATCATCGACGAATTAGCGGCTCATCCGGAAATAATCGTTTTCATTGATGAAATACACACTATTATCGGAACAGGCGGGTCTGGCCAAGCCGGTACCATGGACGCCGCCAATATTTTAAAGCCGGGCCTGGCCAAAGGTGAAATCCGCTGTATCGGGGCCACCACAAATGACGAATATAAAAAACATATAGAGTCTGATTCTGCTTTGGAAAGAAGGTTCCAGCCGATCCTTACAGAAGAACCAAGTCAGGAAGAAGCGATTCAAGTCCTTAAGGGCCTTAGAGGCAATTATGAAAAATTTCATCAAACTAAAATAGAAGACTCGGCCATAGAAGCGGCCGTGAAAATGAGTGAACGCTATATTCAGGATAAATTCCTGCCTGATAAAGCGATTGACCTGATCGATGAAGCGGCCGCTAAGAAAAAAGTTAATATGGCGCCCGATCCTTTGACTGTATCACTTGATCATTTACAAGAAAAATTAATCACGATTCAAAAACAAAAACTTCAGTTGGTAAGGCAAGAAAAATTCGAGGAAGCCATGAAGTTAAAAAAGAAAGAAGCAATAATCAAATCAAAAATTCATAATCTTTCTCAGTCAAAAATAAACAGCTCTCCGGAACTTAAAGAAAGAATTAATGAAAATGATATTGCAGAAATTATTTCTAAAATTACTGGCGTACCAGTAACTGAATTAGTAGCCCAGGAAAGGAATAAAATATTGAATCTTGACAAGGCTTTGAATAAAGAAGTTGTGGGCCAAAACGAAGCAACAAAATCTGTGGCGGACTTCATTAAAAGAAGCCGGGCTGGCCTAACTAGCGAAACCAGGCCACTGGGATCATTTATTTTTCTGGGACCTTCCGGCGTGGGCAAGACTGAGCTGGCCAAAGTACTGGCGAGAAACTTATTCGGCGATGAAAAAGCCTTGATTAGAATAGACATGTCTGAATTTGGGGAATCATTTAATATGTCAAAACTTATCGGGGCTCCGGCTGGTTATGTCGGATACAAAGAAGGCAATAAATTGACTGACTCAGTAAAAAGAAAACCTTATTCCGTAGTTTTATTTGATGAAATTGAAAAAGCTCATCCGGATGTGTTTAATTTATTATTACAAATACTAGATGAAGGGCATCTGACAGATGGTTCAGGAAAAAAAGTGAATTTTAAAAATACTATTATTATAATGACCTCTAATATTGGCTTAAAAAACTTTGAAGAATCAGCCAAGATCGGTTTTATTGAAGAGGATGATTTGGGTAAGAGGAAGGAAAAAGAAATCGAGGAACATGTCTTAGGTGAATTAAAAAAAGGCTTTAAACCTGAGTTCCTGAATAGGATTGATAAAACAATTGTGTTTAAACCTCTGAATATTTCCAGCTTAATGAAAATAGTAGACCTGCAATTGGGAGAACTGAAAGATAAACTGAAAGAAAAAAATATAAAAATGGAAATTACGGCTGATGCCAAGAAAAAGATAGCGGAAGAATCCTTTACACCGGACCAGGGAGCACGAGCAATTGCCAGGACCTTGCAGGAAGAAGTGGAGGGACCATTAGCAGAAAAACTTATTTCTGGAACAATTAAAGACGGACAAACTGTTAAAATCGGTATTAGTAAAGAGAACCTCGTTATAAAATAAAGTTTTTTTAAAATATAAAAAACACCTCCATAATAATTAAGGGTGTTTTTTATGTTCAAATTTATTTGGGATTTATTATTCCCGATCCAATGCCTGGGTGGTTGCGGACAATATGATATGTGGCTTTGCCCAAAATGTGCGGAGACGTTCAAGCCTGTTAAGAAAAAAGGAAATTTATTTTTTATATCTGACTATAAGGATGAATTAATGCAAAAATTGATTCATACTTTAAAATATAATTATTGTGAGGAAGCAGGAAGGGATCTGGGGAAATTATTAGCGGAGGCAATAGATGAGGAATTTGATTATTGCCTCCCCTCGCCAATAAGCCGCTCCAGAAAAAGGGAGCGCGGTTTTAATCAGGCTGAAATTTTGTGTCGCGCAATGGATATAAAATTAAACCTTGATCTTATTAAGATTAAAAACACGCGGTCACAAATGACCCTGAACCGGGAAGAAAGGCTGGTGAATTTGGAAAATTGTTTTAAATATAAAAATAATATTGACATTAAGGGAAAAAAATTGCTTTTAGTCGATGATGTGTGGACTACAGGCACGACCATGGGGGAAATGACCAGGGAACTGGAAAAATTTGCACCAAAAGAGATCTGGTATGCTGTTTTAGCCAAAGGAGACAGTTGACTTTTCAGTTGAAAAGTGATAAATTATACTGGATATTTGGAAGGGTGCCTGAGTGCAAGCTATTCGCCTGCCAAGGGTTGAAAGGAGCAGATTGCTAATCTGTTGTGTGGTTTTAACCGCACCCAGGGTTCGCCCCGCATGCGCGGGGCGCCCGGCGGGTGCCGGGCGAATCTAATTATGGTATTATGTATTATGTTTATATCCTAACTAGCCTAAAAGATAAAAAGCTGTATATTGGTTACACTTCTGATTTGAATAGAAGAATTGAAGAACACGTGAACGGAAAAGTAACCTCTACCAAACATCGACGTCCGATTAAGTTAATGTGCTATGAAGCTTATCTAAGCAAGAAAGAAGCTATGAAAAGAGAAAAATTTTTAAAAAGTAGCGACGGAAAAAAGGACATTAGGAAGAGAATAGAAAAAATTTGATAATTTATCAATTTGGAAGGGTGCCTGAGTGGTTGAAAGGAGCAGATTGCTAATCTGTTGTGTGGTTTTAACCGCACCCAGGGTTCGAATCCCTGCCCTTCCGCAGCAATTTTTGGAGAGGTGGCAGAGTGGACGAATGCGACGGTTTTGAAAACCGTTGAGCTGGAAACAGTTCCGGGGGTTCGAATCCCTCCCTCTCCGCAGCATATCTAGGTTCGCCCCGCATGCGCGGGGCGACCGGCGAATGCAGAAGATGCATAATAATGCTAAAATAAACCCGAGGCATTTGATTACAAATGCACGGGCTAAAACATAAAGAACTAATTGAAATATATGGAAAATAACGATCATGGAAAAGTGCTTATTTCTTGGAAGATAAAGGAATATCAACAATATGAGCGAAAAAGAGGCTGGTATATTACGGCTGGTATAATCGGATTTGGTTTGCTTGCATACGCAGTATGGACTTTTAATTTCTTATTTGCCTTTATAATTATCCTTTTTGGGATAATTATTTATCTACAGACCAAGAAAAAACCAGAAGATGTGACAGTAAATGTAACGGAAGATGGTCTGGAAATTGGAGATACTTTTTTTCCTTATAGTACAATTGAAAAATTCTGGATTATATTTGAACCCCCAGAGGTGAAGAACTTATACCTGAATATTAATAGAGTTTTACGTCCAGAAATATCAATTGACCTAGGCAAGGCGAACCCCATAAAAGTACGCGATGCCCTCCTGACTTATTTGGAAGAAGATTTAGAACAGGAAGATGAGTCTGGTCCGGATTACCTAAGCCGTCAGATGAAGTTTTAAAAGGAGGACTATTAATTAGCGCCTGTAGCTCAGTGGATAGAGCGTACGGTTGCGGTCCGTAAGGTCGCAGGTTCAACTCCTGCCAGGCGCACACTATTATCTTATTATGGAAGAATTTTCCAAACCGATATCCAGCCTTGCTGGTGTCGGAGACAAAACAGCATCAAAATTACACAAAATAGGTCTGGAGACAATCCAAGATCTAATTTTATATTTTCCCAGAGATTGGCAGGATCTATCGAAACTGACAACGATTAAAGAATTAGAAAAGGATGAGCTAGTAACAATTAAAGGCCGGGTGGATATCATCAATTCTAAACGGGCCTGGAAAAAGAAAATGAACCTGACCGAAGCATTAGTGTCAGACGACTCTGATTCTATTAAAATCATTTGGTTCAACCAGCCTTATATTGCTAAATCACTTAATCAAGGTGATGAGGTTTATTTTTCCGGAAAAGTTACTCAAGATAAATTTGGTATTCATCTGAATAATCCTACTTATAAAAAAGCTAATAAAGAGGAAACGACTCATACCGCCAGAATTGTACCTATCTATAGCCTGACAAAAGGCGTGACTGACAAACAACTTCGTTTTTTAATTTCAGAAGCTTTAAAATTTGCTAAAGACATTCCGGAATGGCTGCCAGAAGAATTAATCAAAAAATTTAAATTAAGAGACTTGCCCTGGGCTTATAAAAAGATCCACTTTCCCGATTCTTTTAAGGAATTAGATGAGGCAAAAAAGAGACTAAAGTTTGATGAATTATTTATTATCCAGCTTTACACCCAAAATCTGAAAAAAGAAGTGCAGGCACAAAAAGCGCCAACCATTATTTTTAAGGAGGATGAAATTAAAGAATTTGTTAAAAGCTTACCGTTTGAACTGACGGCCGCCCAGAAAAAATCTGCCTGGAGAATATTACAAGACCTGGAAAAAAATACGCCCATGAACAGACTGCTGGAGGGAGACGTGGGATCAGGCAAGACGGTTGTGGCAGCTCTGGCCATGTATGATGCGGCACTTAACGGCTATCAATCCGTGTTAATGGCACCGACAGAAATATTAGCCGAACAACATTATAAAACAATCTGTGAATTAATACCGGCCAAAGATGTGGCCTTGATCACGGGGGCAAAGAAAAGGAAAATAGAAAATAGCCGAATAATTATTGGCACTCATGCTTTGATCCAAAAAGGGATTGATTTTGATAATCTGGGTCTGGCCATTATTGATGAACAACATCGCTTTGGGGTAAAACAGAGAAAAACTCTCCGGTATAAATCTGGTAATAGTAAAACCGTGCCCCACCTTTTATCGATGACCGCGACCCCTATTCCCCGTTCCCTGGCTCTGACAATTTATGGTGACCTTGATTTATCTATTATTAATGAACTGCCAAAAAACAGAAAGCCGATTATTTCCCGGCTGGTAACTGAAGATAAGAGACCGAAAGCTTATGATTTTATTAAAAATAAAGTCCAAGAAGGAAGGCAGGTATTTGTCGTGTGTCCGTTAATTGAAGAATCTGATAAATTAGGGGTGAAATCTGTAACTCAGGAATATGATAAATTATGTAATATTATTTTTCCTGATCTGAAAGTGGGCATGTTGCATGGCAGATTAAAATCCGCTGAAAAAGAACAGACTATGCAAGACTTTAAGGAAAATAAAATAAATATATTGGTTTCTACCTCGGTGATAGAAGTAGGGATTGATATTCCCAATGCCACGATAATGATGATCGAAGGAGCCGACCGATTTGGCATGGCCCAACTGCACCAGTTCCGAGGTCGGGTGGGGCGAGATGTCCATCAGTCTTATTGTTTACTGTTTACTGATAGTGATTCAGAAAAATCATTAGCCAGATTAAATATGTTTGTTAGTAGTAATGAT